>CAMAWV010000017.1 GCA_945862075.1 Rickettsia typhi
AAAATACAAAAAAAATTTGATTTTTCTCGTCTTTCTGCCTCAATTATTGTAATGAGTGTATTTTTATTTATTCTTATTGTTGTTGGTTTAGTTGTTTTTCCCATGATTTATGATCAAACTCTTAATATCATTCAAAACACTCCGCAATATATGTCTTTTTTATCCGATAATTTTTATCCTAAAATTGTTAATTTTTTTGCTAAATATAACATTAAAATTGAAAATGATTTTTTTAGCTTGTTAAAAAACAATAATATTCTTAATAACTCTAATTTATTCATCGAAAAAATTATCATAAGCACTGTCGGATCTACTGCTTTTCTTATTAATTTTTTATCTTTGTTATTTATAATGCCAATTTTAGTATTTTATTTGCTGAAAGACTGGAATAATATTATCAATAAAATATATTTGATTTTGCCAAAAAAATATGCCCAAGAAATTAAATATGTTTTTATATTAATTGATAAATCTCTATCTAGTTATGCTAGAGGGCAAATAATTGTTTGTTTGATTTTGGCAATTTTTTATGCTTTTGGTTTAACTATTTTTAAACTTAATCATGGTTTTAGCATCGGCATCATCACTGGCTTGCTTTCTTTTATTCCATATGTTGGATTTGGTTTAGGTGTAATAATTGGTATTTTAGATGGCCTGATTCAATGGGGAATTAGCTTTACCAATCTCGCCCCTGTTGTTATTATTTTTATTGCCGGACAGTTTCTAGAATCAAATTTTCTGACCCCAAATTTAATTGGTAAAAAAGTTGAGCTTCATCCTTTATGGATTATCTTTGGTATCTTCTTTTTTGGCGCTTTATTTGGTTTTCTTGGTGTATTTTTATCAGTACCTCTTACGGCCATTTCTTCGGTTTTAATTAAATATTTTCTCAATAAACAATGGAAAGATATCGACAATTAACTTTTTAATTTTTTTAATTTATGTTTATTCAAACTTACGAAACACCAAATCCTGCCACCTTAAAATTTATGGTTGATGATGGCAATATAATTTTAGAAAACTCCTCACTTGATATTAAAAATCAACAACAAGCAGCTAAAATATCACCTCTTGCCTTACAAATATTTGCTCTAGGCAATGTAGAAGCGGTTTTTTTAGGGCAAGATTTTATTACAGTTACCAAAAATAATCAAACCGATTGGCATGGTTTAAAACTTGAAGTGCAAGCAGTATTGATGGATTTTTTTCTTACTAAAAAACCAATTTTATATCACCCAATCACCAACAATAATCAAGCACCAAACAATCAAAACAATGATCCTATCGTTGCCCAAATTATCGAGTTAATCGAAATAAAAGTTCGGCCAGCGGTGGCAATGGATGGTGGCGACATTGTTTTTCATTCTTTTGAAAACGGCATTGTTAAACTAGTGCTAAAAGGCTCCTGTTCTGGTTGCCCAAGCTCTACCATCACTCTTAAAAATGGCATCGAAAATATGTTAAAACACTACATTCCCGAGGTTGAGGCGGTTGAGCAAGTTGAAGAAGATTAAATAAAACAGCGATTATGCCACATTATTATTTTTTAGTTGTTATTGCGGTTGTGTTGCAAATTTTTCGCCATTACGAACAAAAAAAATTAATCGATCACTTTAATAAAAGCACCATTACTTTAATGAGGTTTTTATTGCCACTGCCTTTTGCTGTTGCTTATTTAACAATATTTCATCATCTATTAGATTTAAAATTTTTATTGTTATCGGCGGTTGTTTCTATTTCGCAAATCAGTGGCGGGATTTTGCTATTAAAAAGTCTATCAAAACAAAACTTTGCCAATAGTGTGGCATTAGTTCATACCGAATTATTATTTGTGGTTTTGCTTGGAATTTGTTTTTTTGAGCAAAATATTACTTGGCTAATGTTTTTTACTATTGTTGTTATTGTTTTGGCGATATTTTTAATTGGCAATTTTAACATTAGCAAAAGCCAAAAAATTATCAATAAAGCTAGTATTTTTGCTCTTTCTTCGGCATTTATTTTTGCAATGAATGCTTTTTTATTGAAAGAAGCTTCTTCATATTTTATCAAAATTAATACAAACATCAATCATACTAGTTCTGTTTTAACTCTATTTTTTGCTACACACTTATTTAATAATATTTTTCTTATCACCTATAAAATTACTCAAAAAAATTTATTCATAGAAATGAAAAAAATATTTAAATACGAAAGCGGTTTTTCTTTTATTAAAATTGGTTCAATAAGTAGCCTCACAACCGCCTTGTGTTATTACACTTACACTGTTGGCGATATAATGATGGTTAAAGCAATATCGCAACTAGAAGTTTTGTTGGCAGTTGTTATTTCACATTACCTTTTGAAAGAAAAATTTAGTTATAAAGAAATCATTGGCATTTTATTGTTGCTAATTGGCTTGTTGTATTTAATTTATCTCAAAAATTAGCAAAAAAGATGTTTTTATATCGAGTTTTGCTTGCCGACACTACCCCGGCCAACCAAAGGTCGCCACCCCTTCTGCAAGAAGGGGAATATTCGAGAACTGCTATCAACATCAATCCATAAAAAAAATCTTGCATTTTAGCAACTTTGTTTTTAATATTAGCTAGGTTAATTAACTTTATAAAAATAAAATGACTATCTTGAAATCTTCTTTTTTAAAAAGCTTTGTGGCAGGCTTTATTGCTTCTACAACCTTAACTTTTATAAAGTTAAAAAAACAAAATTTTACCTCCGAAAAAACCGCTTTAAGCAAAGATTTTTTATTTATCACCAAAGATAAAAATACTGCAAAATTTAAACTTTCTCAAAATGCAAACAACAAATAAAAATAAACCAGAAAATGATAAATCTGCTTTAATAAATCTTACCTCTAAAGAGCAAAATTATCGTCATCAACAACAAACCAAGCAACAAAAATTAAACAATTATTTTTATTTTCTTGGTTTAATACTTGGTTTTATTTATAATATTTTTTTACTCTATCTCGTTTATCAACTGATACAAAACAGTCATTATCTACTTGCTCTTTCATTGTTTACAATTAATGCTATATTAATTTTTGGTTCTTTTGCTATTTTATCATTTAGCAGAAAGTCTAATAATCATAAACTAATCAAACATCATCATAAAAAACAACATCGCGATCAATAATATTATATGTCTTCTCTTCTTTCTAAAAACTGGCAGTCAGCTCTTTTAGATAGTCGAGCGGTGCTTACTTTACAGCAAAAATGTCAAATATCCGAAGTTTTAGCAAGTTTACTTTATTTAAGAGGTATTAATCATCAGGAAGTTGCTAGTTTTTTAGATCCTAAACTAAAAAATATCCTACCTAATCCAAATGAATTACAAGGTGTTGATATTGCTTGTCAAAATGTTTATGAAGCTTTATTAAATAATAAAAAAATTACCATTTTTGCCGATTACGATGTTGATGGAGCTACTTCTTCGGCTATTTTAGTTTTGTTTTTGCGTGCTTTAAATATTGAGGTTGATGTTTATATTCCAGATCGCATTCTAGAAGGCTATGGTCCAAATGTCGAGGCTCTTTTACAATTAAAAAATAACGGCGCCGATTTGGTTATTATGGTTGATTGTGGCACGGTAGCTTTTGCACCACTGCTTGCTGCCAAAGAGGCGGGTCTTGATATTATTGTTATCGATCATCATTTAGGGGTTTTAGAAAAACCTCCAGCAATTGCTATTATCAATCCCAATTCTTTAGGAGAAACCTTCTCTCACAAAAATTTATGTGCTGCAGGAGTGGTGTTTTTGTTTTTGGTGGCATTAAATCAAAAACTACGTCAACATAATTTTTTTTCACAAAAAAACATTACCGAGCCAAATTTATTTAATCTACTCGATTTAGTTGCTTTAGGTACGGTATGCGATGTAATGCCTTTAGTTGATTTAAACCGAGCCTTTGTAAAAATTGGCTTGCAAGTGTTGGCAACTAGAAAAAATCTAGGGCTAAAAACTCTTTGTGATTTAGCTAATCTTACTCAAAAACCAAATGTTTATAGCTTGGGTTTTGTTATTGGTCCAAAAATAAATGCCGGAGGTAGAGTTGGTAATGCTAATTTAGGCTCAAAATTACTCACTTGCCAAAACGAACATGAAGCACAAAAAATAGCGGTTTTGCTAAATAATTTTAACGAACAGCGTAAAAATCTTGAAAACCAAATTTTACAAGAAGCTATTTTGCAACTCGAAAACAAAAAAGCAGGCTTTTCGTATCTTGATGATATTATTTTTGCAGTTGGTAATAATTGGCATCAAGGAGTTATTGGCATTATTGCCTCGCGTTTAAAAGATTTATATCACAAACCGGTTGCGGTAATAACCATTATTGATAATCAAAAAGCGAAAGCATCTTGCCGCTCTGTTGCTGGGGTTGATTTTGGTAAGGCAATATTAGAAGCGAAACTACAAGGTTTTTTATTAGAAGGAGGTGGTCATGCCATGGCGGGAGGTTTTAGTGTGGCACCTCATAAAATTAACGATTTACATAAATTTTTTAATCAAAATCTTGCCAAATCTCTTCAAAATAGCTTAAACAATAAGGTTTATCAATACGATTTTGCTCTTGATTGGTCTATGATGAATATAAATTTATTACAAGAAATAGCAAAAATGGAGCCTTTTGGTTTAGGTAATCATCAGCCTATTTTTTTGCTAAAAAATATTTATAAAATTAATGCTAAAAAAGTAGGAGCAAAACAAGAACATATAAGTTGTGTTATTGCCAGCAAAACTCCTCTTGGTTTAAAAAATCAGGGCAATGCCATTGCTTTTCGCTCTACCAATAATGCTATTGGTGATTTTTTGTTAAACTCAAAAAATAATAATTTTTCCGCCATCGGTTGTGTAAATTTAAATTATTGGTTTAATGTTGCTAAAATTCAACTAACTATCGACGATATTTATTGTTAAAAAATGATTTTAGAATTCGATCTTATCAAGAAATATTTTTTACCTTTAGTGCATAGCAAATTTGCTTATAATTTACAAAACGATGTGGCAAAAATATCGGTGCCAAAAGGCTATCAACTGGTGGTAAGTAAAGATGTTATGGTTGAAAATGTGCATTTTTTAAAGCAAGATGGTGGTTATAAAATTGCTTCAAAACTTCTTCTTACTAATCTTTCTGATTTGGCCTCAAGCGGGGCTAAACCTTTATATTATATGCTTGGTTTTAGCAAAAATAATAGTCTAGACGAAAATTTTTTTCAACAATTTTCTTTGGGGCTTGATAATTTACAAAAAAAATTTAAAATCTCATTAATTGGTGGTGATACAGTTTTAGCCGATCCTTTGGTGTTTTCTATCACTATTTTTGGCATTACCAAAAATATTTTACATCGAAATAAAGCCAAAGAGCAAGATCTAATTTTTGTTTCAGGAAATATTGGCGATGCAGGGCTTGGTTTAATTTTAAGCCAACAATCTCAACTGAATTTACCAAAATATGCTTCTAAATTATTACAAGCTCATTTTTTTCCTACTCCACAAATTGCTTTGGGTTTTAATTTAAGTCAATTAAAATTAAGCAACACTGCTATCGATATTTCGGATGGTTTGCTTGCCGATTTAAAACACATCTGCAATAATTCTAGTTTAGATGCGCATATTTTTTTTGATAAAATTCCTATTTCAGCTAGTGCAAAAAAATTTTTAGCTAATAATAAACAACATGATCCTCTAAATTTATTGGCAAGTGGCGATGATTATCAATTAATTTTTGCAGTTAAACCAAAAAATCAGCAAAAAATTCTTGATTTATCAAAAAAACTGCGGTTAAATGTTAGTTGTATTGGTTTTTTTAGTAAAAAATCACAAAATCAAGCACAAGTTTTTTTATTTGAAAATCACACAACTTCTGCTAAATCAATTTTTTATCAAAAAATTGGCTATCAACATTAAAAATATGTTTAATAATTTATTACAAAATTTTAATCAACATAACTTGCTAAAAAATCAGTTAGCTAGCATTAACAAATCTTTTGCTACTATGCTTGATTTTATATTAATTTTGCCTATTAGAATGTTTATTATTTCTATTTATTTACAGCCAAAAATCGCTATTTTCTTGCAAGATTTCTCTGCCAAATTTGGCAATGAAATAAAAGAACAAACACCAGAACACTTACAATTTTTTGCTCAACATCCTGTTTATGGGCAGTTAATTTTTGCCATCTTTGTTTTTATTGGCTTAGGAGCTGTTTATAATGTTTATTTTCATAATTCAAATTGGCAAGCAACCATTGGCAAAAGGTTGTTAAAAATTATTGTAAATAATAAAAACGGTCAAAAAATTTCAATTTTACACAGTCTAAAATATTATTTTATCAGCAATTTAGGTATACTTTATGCTGTTTTTTTATTAATACATCTTGCTAAATATAAACTCGATATTTATCAGTTAATCACTGGTAATTTATACTTTTTGGTTGGTGGATTATTTTTAATATTTTCTTTTTATTATGGTTTATTTTCAAAACAAAAACTTTCATTTCTTGATTTGCTAGCCGATGTACGTTTTCAATCGGGGCGAACTAATTTTAAATTACCGTGGTCTAAAAATGATAATCTCTAGCCAAAAAACTATTGCTAATACTATTGGTTGTAGCTCAATTGCTTTACATAGTGGCAAAAATGTTAAACTAAAGTTTTTGCCAGCTCCTATTGATAGTGGTATAGTTTTTAAAAGAGTTGATATACCAGAAAACAACCTTATTGAAGCAAAGTTTAATAATGTCACTACCACTAATTTAGGCACTACCATTGCCAACTCGCAACAAGTATCTGTTGCTACTATTGAGCATTTAATGTCGGCAATTTGGGCGAGTGGTATTGATAATTTAATCATTGAAATAGATAGCCAAGAAGTGCCAATTATGGATGGCTCTGCTTCTCCTTTTATTTTTTTATTACAATGTGCAGGAATTATCAATCAAGAAGATCCTAAAAAATACTTAATTATTAATCAGCCAATTGAATTTTACCATCAAGATAAATTTATTAAAGCAAAGCCTAGTAGCAACTTTAAACTAAATCTCACCATAAATTTTAATACCCCTCATATTGTTCATAATGAACTATTTTTTGATACAAATCAACATTCTTTCAAAGATCATATTTCTAAAGCTCGAACTTTTTGTTTTAAACACGAAATAGAGCAAATGAATCAAATGAATTTAGCTAAAGGAGGATCTTTAGAAAATGCTATTGTTATCGATGATAAAGGTATTATGAACGAAGGCGGTTTGCGATACTCAGATGAATTTGTTAAGCATAAAGCTCTCGATTTTATTGGTGATATTTTTTTATCTGGTTATTATATTTTAGCCGATTTTACCGCTCATAAATCTGGTCATACTATTAATAATCAATTTTTACATTATTTATTTAGCAAGCCAGACTTCTGGTATATTTCTTAAAAAATAGTTTCAATCGATAACATCAAAATAATCGAGGTTGCTTTTCAATGTATTCATAATACAAAAAGTTGATAAATTTATAAACAAATTCAAAAGAAATTCGTTTGCGGTTGTTATCGCGGAAATTGGTTAAAAAGAAAGAGTGGTATTTTTTTCGATATGCCGTTAAATGCTCGTTAAAAAGGCTAATTAACTGCAGTTGCTTGTTGATTTCTATTGGTTGATGAAAAATCAAGTGAGCCAAATTTCGAGAGCTTTCTTTGCCTATTAGTGCCGATATTTCGGCACTTCTAATATCTTGCAAACAAATTTTTTTGCCGTTTTTGGTGTCGATGGCATTTAGTAAAATAATATTTTGCTCTAAAATTTGCTTGCACTTATCACTCACTTTGGTGATTTCGGTGGTTTTAAAATCTTGGGTGGCTATTTTTATTGGTAAATCGCCACTTTCAAGGTGTTTTTTGGTGATTCTTGATATTGCCAAAATGTTTTTAACATTGGCGATTTTTTCAAAAATATTGCCACCAAATTGCCAACCATCTTGTTGTTTTAAAACAATTTCAAGCTGTTGTTTTTGAGGATAAATAGTGGCTTCAATTGTTTGTTTTTCTTGTGTTGGTGATAATTTATAAAAATAAAAAGCAATAACATTATAAGAAGTATCGGCAAAAACCTGTTGATTAAAAATATTTAACTTTTTGATGGCGAATTTTTGAAAAAATATCTGCCTGATTTTGGCAGAATTACTTGCCGATAAAAAGTTAAGCGGCACAATCAAAATACCTTCTTGACAAGATAAAATAGCATTGATGGCAATTTGATATAAATCAACAAAATCTTGTTTAGCAAAAAACCTCTCTTTTATTGCCTTGCTTGCTTTGTTTTTGTTTAAATAGGGCGGATTGGTGAAAACAAATTGATAATCTTTGGGATTATTGATAGAATCGTTCAAAAAAACCGAAGTGTTATTGACTAAGTTTTTATCGAGATCAAAACCATAGCAAGAAGCACAATTATTTTGCTTTGCCCAGTTGATTAAATCTTGGTTGCCTGCAAAAGGATCGATAATATTTTTATTGGCAACGAACTCTTCAAAACCTTGCAAAATATAAGAGCTGTTGGTGGTAAAAAACTGCCCCAAATTTTTTTTGTGTTGACTGCTGGTGTTTTCTGGCATATTTTTGGTTTTTGGCGACGATAAAATTGCTTTTTAAAATTTTATCACAAAATATAAGAAAATCTAGCATTATTTTTTGTTAAAAAACTTTACTTGCTATTTTTTAGCTTTAACATAAAATATATTATAGTGATGCAAAAGTTTATGTTAATACAAACTTGTTTCATAAAAACTCATAACCATTTGATATAATGTCACCAGAAAACCTTAAAAGAATTCCTAATTTTCTTACTGCAATGCGTTTAATCATTATTCCGTTAATGGTTTTTGCTTTTTATATTCCAGGAATGCTTTCAAATATCATTACCGCTTTATTATTTGCTATTGCTTCTATTACCGATTATTTTGATGGTTATTTGGCTCGATTAATGAAGGCTCAATCCGATTTTGGACGTTGCCTCGATCCTATTGCCGATAAACTTTTAGTAATAGTTGCTATTGTAATGCTTATAAAATTTAATCCAAATAATCCCTGGATTTTATTTCCTGGTTTAATTATCATTACTCGAGAAGTTTTGGTTTCAGGCTTGAGAGAATATTTAGCCGAAATAAATATTAAAGTTCCGGTAAGTGTTTTGGCAAAATATAAAACCGCAGCACAAATGTTTGCGATTGGTGGTTTATTATTAGGTGAAAATGGCTCTGCCTATATTTTGTATCAATGGCTTGGTGGTTATATTGAAACCGATATTAAATATGTTGTTATTAGTATTATTGGTTTAGTTGCTAAATTTTTATTTGTTTTGGCTTCTATTCTTACCGTTATTACTGGCTTTGCCTATTTTAAAACTGGCTTTAAAAATATGGATAATCATTAAAATATGTTATTTATATTTATATTGAGTTTTTTATGTGTTGTATTTTGTGTATTAGGTCTGTTTTATTATTTAAAAACACAAAAAATACAGCTTGATTTATTTATCAAAACCCAATCCGAAAACAACTTACAACAACAACTAAATCAAGTTCTGCAAGACATTAAAATATATCAAGAGCAGGAGCGAAAATTACCGATTATAGAAACCCAACTACAATCAAAAAAAGATCTTTTAAATGAAAAAGAAAAAGAAATCAATGAGTTAAAGCAACAAAAAGATGCTCTAAACAAAGAAAATACAAGATTGCAAGTAGAAAAAAGCGAGTTACAAGAAAAGCTCAATAACACTAAAGAAAACGATAAGAAATGGCAAGAAACCTTAGAGTTGCAATTTACCAAAATAATCAACCAAAACTCCGAAAATCTCACCACCTTAAACCAGCAAAAAATCACCGAAGTTCTTAATCCGTTTAATAAAGATCTAAAAAATTTACAAGATAAACTCGATCAAGTTGGGCAAGAAAATAAAATCGACAGAGCAGTTTTAAAAGAAAACATTGAAAACTTATTTAATCACACCAATAAAATCAGCATCGAAGCAAATAACTTAACTTCCGCTCTCAAGGGCGGTAATAAAATACAAGGAAACTGGGGAGAAATGCTTTTAGAACAAATCTTGCAACATTCTGGTTTGCAACGAGATTTGCATTATAAAAAAGAACTCAATATAAAAAACGAAGAAGGCAAAAACCTGCGTCCAGATTTTCAAATTTTTTTACCAGATGGCAGTATTATTATCACCGATTCCAAAGTTTCACTAAATGCTTATAACGATTTTATAAATACTGGCAACGAACAACATTTAGAAGATCACTTATCTTCATTAGACCAACACATTAAAGGCTTGGCAAAAAAAGAATATGATAAAAATATTAAACAAGCACTTGATTTTACCATTGCTTTTATTCCTGTTGAGCCTGCCTATTTACTAGTAATGCAACATAAACCAAAAATTTGGCTTGATGCTTATGAAAAGAAAATTTTACTTACTAGTCCAAGTAATTTTGTGGCTTGTTTAAAAATTATTCAAGATATTTGGCAGCGATATAAAAGAGAAGAAAACTACCAAGAAATTAAAGAATTGGCTCTGCGTATTTATGAAAAATCGGTGGGTTTTTTAGAAGATTTTCAAGAGATTGGTAAAGCTCTTAAAAAAGCCGATGATTGTTATGTTTCGGCTACAAAAAAATTTGTTGATGGCAAAGGAAACTTGGTTGATAAACTAGAACAATTTAAAGATAAAGGTGGTATTAATAGTTCTAAAAAAATACCAGAATTTTTAATGTAAAAAACTTTTGTTTTAGTCTAAAAACATTTGTATTATTTTTGACATAATTTGATAATTTTTGTTTTACAATTAAATATTTATCAATAATAATTACAAAATTAAGTAGTAATTTTCATAAAATAAAGTGCATAACATCAATTTATATCTTTAAACGCATAAATAACTTAATATTTATTAATTTTAAATTTAAAAATAAAAAGTGATAGCATAATTCAAATCATAAAAAAACTTTAACAATATTTATGTATTTAAATCTAGATAATATCTGTTTAGAACAGTTCTCTAAAACCTATAAAAAAACCCTTGATAATTGCAATCATGATGATTTAAAGAAAATAAAAACTGCTATCGAATTTTATCTTAACAATCTTGTGATTTGCAATCAGCAACAAATTGATAGCTCTATTTCCGCTGCTCATACTCAATCACAAGTAACTATCTTGCATATTATTAGTAAATTTGGCGATGCTTTACAATTAAAAAAACTCCTCCCTTTATTAAATAATGAGCAATTAAATGCTGTTGATAGAGATAATTTTAATGCTATTCATCATGCTGTTTTAGGTGGTAATCTTGATAATATTAAATTATTACATGAGGCTGGCACAAATATTAACTGCATTTCTAATGATTTAACTAGAAATTTACATCCCATTCATTTTGCTAGTAAATTCAATATGTTAGAGATAGTTAATTTTTTTTTGCAACAAAAAATAGATATCGAACAAAACACTTTTTTTGGTTTAACCCCTCTTCATATAGCTTGTGAATATGGCAACTATGAAATGGTAAAATTTTTACTTATTAAATCTGCTAATTTACATGCCACAACTAATGATGAAAATCATTATCTAACCCCTTTGCACTATGCAACAATACATAATCATCCCAACATTATTGAGTTTTTAATACAACATAAAGCCAATATAGATATTTTTGATAATTCTAATAACGATATTTTATATTTTGCTACTAAATTTAATCATCCAAATTTAATTAAATTATTTTTAAATAGTGGTGCTGGCGATATGAAAAAGGCTAAAGATATTGCTGTAGAATATAATTTAGATAGTTGTCTAGAAGTAATCGATAATTATTTAGAATTGCAGAAAATATTATTTGATATTAATCAAATCGTTCTTTTAGCTCAACCTCTATTTTTTGAATTAAAAAAAGTTAATCAAGAAAATGCCAAAACAATTATTTTAACTTTACAAAATTATAATTTCGGTTTAGGTTTCTTAAAAAATATTTTTACCTATACTGGTTTGTTTAAAACAGAAAAAATCAATTTTATTAATTTCTTGCAAAATCATGATCTTGAATTTTTAGCCAACAAGTTAATACAAACCTTAGAATTTTTAAAATCATAAAGTTCCATGCGATTATTAAATAATAAATTACCAAACATCTGATACTAATTCTTATTTCTAAATGCATAAATAACTTTATAAAGATGATAAATAGTATTGTTTATTTGTAAGCTTATGGGTTATGAAAAATATTTAACAACATTCGAACTTTAGATAAATACACTCTCGTCCTTCGTTTTGAGCTTTGATTTGATATTTAGTGAGATGCCAGTAAGATGGAAAGTTTAGCCAACTAGAACTATCGGTTGCCTGCCAAGTAAAATGTTTGGTAGGTTGTGATAAAATCCAGGTGGCATAATCTGGGTGGTCGGTGGCAATAATTAGATGTCCTGATTTTGTGATTTTTTTTGCTAAAATTTGGTCTAGAAAGTAAGTATTTATCAGTCTTCTTTTGTAGTGTTTTACTTTTGGCCACGGATCAGGAAATAAAATAAAAATTTGTTGAAAAAAATTATCAGGAAAACTTTCTAAGAAAATTCGAACATCGAAATTGTTGATTTTTAAATTAGTAAGGGGTTGTTTTTGTAGTTTATCTAATAAATTAACAATGCCGTTTAGGTGCGGTTCACAACCATAAAACATTGTATTTTGATTATTGCTGGCTTGCTGAAATAAAAAATCGCCAAAACCATAGCCAATTTCTAAAACATTTTGCAAAAAATTAGTGGGCTGATATTTTTCTAAAAAATAATTAGGTAGTAAATTTTGTAGCAAAAATTCTTTCTGGTTAGAGAGTTTTCGGCTTTTGATTCTACCAAAGCTTCTGATTAATTTATTTTGGCACTGTTGCATGGCTAAATTTATTTTAATTTTTTGTGAAATTTATAGTGAAAATGACAAAGAAAATAAAGTATTATTTGTGATGTAATAGTTCAAAAGGGTTGATTTTATTGATTCTATTAACATGTCTACCTGCTTCAAAAGGTTGTTTAAGGAAATTTTTTACAATATTAAGCGCTGTTTTGCTTTTAACCATTCTAGCTCCTAAGCATAAAACATTGGCATTATTATGTGCTCTAGCCAGTTTGGCAAGTTTTACACTATGACATAATGCTGCCCTGATATGAGGATGGCGATTAGCAGAAATACTGATGCCAATGCCACTGCCACAAATTAAAATGCCATAATAAAGAGAATTAGTAAGATTTGTAGCTAATTTATGGGCGAAATCTGGATAATCAACAGAATTAGTGGCAGAATCGCAACCTAAATCTATTGCTTCATAATATTGTTGCTGTAAAAAAGCGATAATTTGTTGTTTTAAATCGTAGCCAGCATGATCGGAAGCTAAAAAAATTTTCATAAACTCATTTAATTAAGTTTCTTATAAAACTAGCAAAAACTAAATATTGACCGAGTTTACTTTGTTTGAGATTTAGCTCGAGTTCTTCAAGGTTTTGTAGCATAGTATTGATAAATTGCAGATTTAATTGCTGTAAATGTTGAAAAAAAGGCTCTTGCATAGGATAAAAAACTTTTTCTTCAAGGGCAATTTGAGGTAGTGGTTTTTGGTAAATTTGCCAAGCTATTTTGCCAAAATAAAGCTTGCTAAAATAAGTAGCTAAAACCCTAGTAAGCATAATAAATTCGCGATGTTCATGATATATTTTTACCATATTTTCAAGACATAGTTGATATTTTTTAACAGCAAAATCAAGAACAAAGTTTTGTATTAAATTTTCGCCAGAACTAGCTTGATTTTCGCCTAATAGTTTTTGTAAAGTAAATAAATCAAGGTTTTTATTTTCGGCTAAATAGGTGGCGATTTTATTGATTTCGGTGCTAATAATTTGCCGATTTTTGCCAGTGTTATGAGAAATGGCTTTTACTACTGCCGAATCTGTTTTGATATGGTGTTTTTTAAGTTCAAAAATTATAAATTGATTGATGTCAGATTCTTTTTCGGCATAAGCGGGAATTGCCATAAAATAAGGATCGTCTTCGATAGCTTTACGTAGAGTTGAATCTTTATCGAGTTCTTCGGCAAAAACTAAAATAAAATTATTGCCTTTGTTGGCATAATTATTGGTGGCAAATAAAGCTTTGATGGCAGTGGTAAAATCTTTTTCTGGGTTTTTGATAATGATAAGCTTTTTTTCACCAAACATTGGAATAGAAAAAAACTCATCTAGTAAAATATAATAATCTTCTTTAATTTGTTGGTTGTTAAGATTAGTTACCAAGAATTGATCTTGTAAATTAGTTACGATATTTTTAGCAATTATTTCAAAACGAAAATTGCTTAATAAAACATTGGGACCATAAAGTAAGCAACCAGTAATGTTAGCTTGGTTGATGTTTCTTAAATAATGATCGATGTTGATATTTTTTGGTAAAACAGCCATGTTTATTGTAATCTTGGAAAAACGGGATAAACTTGCGAAATTTGATGATTTTCTTGCCAAGAAGTTGTTAAAAAAGCAAAATTTCGCATATTTTGATGAATATTTAAAATATCTAGAATTTTATTTGCCGAACTAGGAATGAAAGGTAAAAGCATAATAGCGATAATTCGAATAGCATCGGTTGTTTGAAGTAAGCACTCATGCATTTGTGATATTTTTTCTTGTTTTTTTAAATTCCAAGGGGCGGTGTCATTAAATTTTTTATTAATTAAGCTAGCAAAATCGATAATTGCCGATAAAGCTTTATCATAAGCAAAATTTTGCATATTATCAAAAAATTGCTCACTATAAGGTTCGAATAAAGCGATTGCCGAGTGTTTATTAGTTGGCAGAATATCAGAGAACTCTTTAGTAACCATGGTGAGACATCGTTGCACTAAATTGCCAATATTATTAACTAATTCGGCATTAATTCTTTTAATTAGGCTTTCTTGCGAATAATCACCGTCGTTGCCAAAAGGTACTTCTTTTAGTAAAAAATAACGAAAATAATCGATAGCAATATCTTGAATAAATGATTGTTCTAAACCAGAAGAAGTTATTTTATTTTGTAAAAAAGTTACTTCTTGGTAAGGACAGATAACATTGCCAAGAGATTTTGAGATTTTTTGACCAGAGTTAGTCCACCAGCCGTGGGCATAGATAGTGTGAGGCAAGTTAATGTTGGCAGCCATTAAAAAAGCTGGCCAATAAACGGCATGAAATCTGATAATATCTTTGCCTACAATATGAATAGGGCTTCCCTTTTGCCAAAATTGTTGATATTGAGCAGAATTATTAGTAAAATCAAGAGCTGAGAGATAGTTGGTTAAAGCATCGAGCCACACATAAATAATATTTTGCTCATCGTTTGGCACTTTGATTCCCCAAGAAAAAGAGTTGCGTGAAATTGATAAATCTTTTAAGCCACTTTTAACAAATGAAACCACTTCATTATAGCGTGAAATTGGTTTGATAAAATCTGGTATAGCTTCGTAAAGAGCTAAAAGTTTATGTTCGAAGGCAGAAAGTCTAAAAAAATAACTTTCTTCTTTATGCCAAGTTACTTCGGCACCGCTAGGAGCTTTACCATTAGTAATTTCGCTTTCAGCATAAAAAGCTTCATCGCGTACTGCGTACCAACCCTCGTAAACTCCTTTATAAATATAGCCGTTATCTTGTAAAATTTGCCAAAATTTTTCAACGGTTTTTATGTGTCTTGTTTCGGTAGTGCGAATAAAATCGTTGTTGCTTAAATTAAGAAAAGAAGCTAATTGACGAAATTTTTGCGAAACATCATCGCAAAACTGTTGTGGCTGAAGTTTTTTGACAAGAGCTGATTTTTCTACCTTTTGACCATGCTCATCGGTGCCAGTTAAAAAGTGTACTTGATGATTATGAAGTCTGTAAAACCTTGCTAAAGTATCGCAAGCAATTGAAGTATAGGCATGGCCAATATGTGGAGCATCGTTGACATAATAAATGGGGGTAGTGATATAAATGTTTTGTGTCATAAACCTAATAAATTAAATACTTCGGCAAGTTTTTGACTAGCTTGCTGTTGTGCTTTTTGGTTGCCTTGCAAAATTACTTCTTCTAAATAAGCTTGATCGTTTAAGAGTTGCTGGGTTTTTTTCCAAATAGGAGTGAGGCACGAAATGATTAATTCAGCTAAATCGTTTTTAAATTTGCCATAACCACTATTTTGATAGGTATTGATAATTTCTGGCGAATTTTTTTGGCTAAAGCTAGCAAAAATGTTGATTAAATTGTAAAGTTCTGGCTGTTGCTCTTGGTTGTAAATAAAAACTCCGTTAGAATCGGTTTTGGCTTTTTTAATTTTGTGTAAAATTTGCTCTGGAGTGTCGTTTAAATTTATTTTAGATAAATCGGATGTATCGGATTTACTCATTTTTTTACTAGCGTCTTGTAGCGACATAACTCGTTTGTTTTGCTGCAAAATTAAAGGTTGAGGTAGGGTAAAAATATTAGTGCTGAAATGTCGATTAAAAGCAGAGGCAATATGGCAAGTGAGCTCTAAATGTTGCTTTTGATCTTCGCCAACTGGTACTAAATTTGTATTGTAAAGCAAAATATCGCTAGCCATTAAAATTGGGTAGGCAAACAAGCCTAGATTAATATTTTCGTCTTTGAGTTTCTGGCTTTTATCTTTGAATTGAGTCATTCTTTTAAGCCAGCCAATGGGGGTTATGGTGTTTAGAATCCAAGCTAATTCGCTGTGTTGTGAAACCGCACTTTGTACAAAAATAGTAGATTTGGCAACATCTAAACCGCAAGCTAAATAGGTGGCAACAGTAAGTAGGGTGTTTTGTTTGAGATGTTGAGGGTTTTGGGGGGTGGTTATAGAATGTAAATTCATCACTGCAAACCAACAATGATGGTGGTTTTGTAACGATAGCCAATTAACAATAGCCCCTAAATAATTACCTAAATGTGGGCTACCAGTAGATTGTATGCCAGAAAAAACTACAGCCATAACTTAATTAAGTTTATTTTTGATCATTAATGGTATTTGCGACAAAATGAAAAAAATATAAAGTAGAGTAGCTCCAAATATCTTAAAATTTACCCAAAAATCGGTGCTAAAATTTCGCCATACAATTTCGTTTATAATGCCTAAAATCAAAAAAAATAGGGCAAAATTAAAAGATAATTTTTGCCAAATATGGTTTGGTAATTTAATATTCTCACCAAATAAATAGGATAGCCAAAATTTTTTGGCAAAAAAAGAGTAAAATAATAGGATTGAGAAAATAAAATTAATAATGGTGAGTTTAATTTTAAGAAAATCAAAATTATTGTTGTAAATTGATAGACCGCAAAAAACTGCAAGGATAACGGTTGTAATAGCTGGAATTTTAGGAATAAGTTTAGTTTTAAAATAGCCAATTAAAATAATAATAATATTAGTAAAAATCATAGATAAAGAAGCTATTAATAAATTATCTGGACTTGTATTTAATTTATAGGTAATAAAAAAAACAATCAGTGGTAAATAGTCGTAAAAAAATTTATTATATTCAGTCTTATTGCTACTTGCGTTGCTTATTGTGTTGTTATTGCTTGATTTCTTGACGAAAAATTGTTCTTTTAATTGCATATAATTTCTGCAGAAAAATTAGGTATTAGATCTAAAATAACAATTCTATACTCTAACATATTAGATTGCAACAAGTTATCTATTTGAGGATTGTTGGTTTTATAACCTATAGGAATTTCAACTAATCGCCAATTTTCAACAGATAAGTTGCTTGCTATTTGCTCAAGAAATAAGTTTTGTTTGCTACCTAAAATAATCTCAATTTGTTCTTTTTGAATTAGCTCTTGCTTGTTATTATAAATGGCAACTTCTAGTTTTAATTTATCTTGGCATTTACTTTTAGGGGAGTTAAGATTATTTAAAGTGCTATTGTTATAATCTTTGATTTTTAGTTGTAAATTATCTTGATTAATGTTGTTTGTTTTGTTTAAATTGATATTTTTTTGATTATTATAATAATTATAATTTTCAACGGCACTGCTTAAAATCTCAATTCCTTCTTGTAAATTTTCTTTATTTAAAGCGTTACTAATTGATTGTTTATCTTCTTTTGAATTAACATAAAGAAAATAAATAAAGCTAATGGTTATTAAAAACCTAAACCATTTAGAATTAAAAATTTTATTGAGCATAATTTTCAATATTAATTTATTATCGATTCATTATATTTTTGATAAGCAAAGCGATCGGTCATGCCAGCAATATAATTACAAATAACTTTAGCAAGATTATTATGATTAAAATTATTTGGTAAATGGTTTGGATTTTTAAAATAAAAATCAAATAAATTAGTAATTATTTTTTTAGCATTGTCGGTCATGGAATTAACTAGGTTATGTTTATACATATTTTTATTTAAAAAAGATTTAATTTGTTGTTGTGTATTAAGCATTTCTGGCGAAAAACTGGCGATAAAATTTTCTTGATTTTGTATTTGTGTAAAACTGGTGATATTTAAGTTTTGTAAGTTTTGTTTGGTTTGATTGATAACATCAAGCATCATTAATAAAGTAAGTTGTTTTTTTGCTTCACATACTAAAATTTCGGTTTTTAAATTAGGGTATTGAGTTAATAACTTATTATAAACATCTCCAACTAGTGGTAATTTTAAAACATCAGAAATTAAAAATAAATTAGCTCTTAAACCATCTTCTAAATCGTGATTATTGTAAGCAATATCATCGGCTAAAGAAGAAATTTGAGCTTCGAGAGAAGGATTTTTATTTAGTTGTAAATCAAATTTTTGATTATAATTTGCAATAGTAGCAGATGGTTGTGAAATTTTTCCGTTATGCTTAACTACACCTTCAAGCATCTCCCAAGATAAGTTTAAACCAGTGTAATTTGCTGAATAATTTTCGATTTGGGTTAGAATATTTAAAGTATGATCATTGTGGCAAAATCCTCCAAAATTTTGCATTTTACTATTCAGAGCTTCTTCGCCAGCATGCCCAAATGGTGGATGACCAAGATCGTGAGCAAGGGCAATATTTTCGGCTAACATAGAGTTTATGTTAAGTTCTGTTGCTAAAAATCGGGCAATGTAGGCAACCTCTAGAGAATGAGTAAGTCTAGTTCGGTAATGATCGCCTTGATCGTTAACAAAAACTTGAGTTTTATATTGAAGTCTACGAAAAGCTGTAGAATTAATAATTTTTGCATAATCTAGCTGAAAATCGCAATTATGCATAGAATAATTTAAATTTTGTGAAAAAAAATTAGGTTCTATAAAATGCTTTCTACCAATAGATTGATGAATTGCAAAATTTGCTAACATTATTTATTTTAAAACTTTTAATTTTTTACCAACCTCAATAAAAGCATTAATTGCAGTATCAAGATGTTCTTTTTCGTGAGCAGCAGAAATTTGAACCCTAATTCTGGCGGTATCTTTTGGCACCACAGGATAAGAAAAAGCAATCACATAAATACCATAATCTTCAATCATGGTTTTAGCAAATTCACTAGCTAAAACTGCATCATAAAGCATTATTGGAACTACTGGATGGCTACTTTCTTTGCTATAAATATCGAAGCCAGCAGAAATAATTTTTTGGCGAAAATATTGAGTATTATAAGCTAATTTTTCGATTAAATATTTTGAATCTTCAATCATGTTTAAAATTTCAATACCAACCGAAGCTACCAAAGGCAAAATATTGTTTGAAAATAAATATGGTCTAGAATAATTGCGTAATTTATTAATAATATTTTTTTTAGAAGTAATAAAACCGCCACCGCCACCACCTAATGCTTTACCTAAAGTGCTAACTAAAATATCTACTCTACCTTCAACCTGACACAATTCGGCAGTTCCTCTGCCATTTTTACCAATAAAACCTGTGGCATGAGAATCGTCAACCACCAAAATAGCTTGATATTTTTCGGCTAAATTACAAATTTTTGGCAAATTAGCGATATCGCCATCCATTGAAAAAACTCCATCGGTTACAATGATTTTGTTTTGATGATCTTTTGCTTCTTGTAATTTTTGCTCAAGCTCATGCATATTGTTGTATTTATAAAAGTATCTTTTTGCCTTGCAAAGCCTAATTCCATCAATAATGCTAGCATGGTTTAAATCGGCAGAAATAATAGCATCATTTTCAGTAAATAAAGCCGAAAATAAAGCTCCATTGGCGGCAAAACAAGAAGAAAAAGTGATGCAATCTTCGTAACCTAGAAAAGTTGCTAATTTATTTTCGAATTTTTTATGAACATCAAGAGTGCCACAAATAAACCTTACCGAAGCAGTGCCTAAGCCATATTCTTCGAGAGATTTTTTTGCTATGGTAATTAGACTATGATTATTTGCCAAACCTAAATAATTATTGGCACAAAAATTTAAAACTTTTTTTTTATTGTGATTGTGCCAAATTTTAATTTCTGACGATTGCTGACCAGAAATTTGGTATTCTTTTTTATATAAACCGCTATCTTGTAGCCTAGTTAAATCATCATCGATTTGCTGTAGAAAATTTTTACTAAACATTAAAAAAAATATTGATTAATTAACCATAAGCAGTTAAAATTTTGCTTTAATTGATTATTTTAAAGAACTTATCATTTAAAATCAATAAACAAAAACAAATATTTTTTTGCTTTTTTGTGTAGTTGTTTTATTGTGGTTTTTTAACTTAATCATTAAATTATTATTAAATCAATTAAAAATCATACCAAAATATGAAACAATTATTACGTGTTGCTGCTATTTCTGTTGCAACTATTGCTCTTTTAGCTTCTTGCTCTAAAAGTTATTGCAAAAAATCTTCTTGTCATGGCTATAAAAAAGAAGTCGCAAAAGAAGAAAATGTAAAACCAGTTATCATTAACGAAAAAGCAACTCAAAATAATGTTGATAAAATCGTTGTGCCAGCAGTAAAAGAAGTTACTAAAGAAGCTACTAAATCAGCAAAATCAGCTAAAAAAACTAAAGTTAAAAAAGCTAAAGCTAAAAAAGCCGAAGTTAAAGCCGAAACTCCAGCCGAAACTCCAGCTAAAACTAACTAGTATTTTCTAAAAATATACTTATCTTGGCCCGTTGTTTTTTAAAGCAACGGGTTTTTTTAGTTAACACCAAAACTAAAACCAAAATTTATGATCAAAAATAATCAAAACAAACCACAAATTATAATCTCCCAACCACTTGGAAATGCTGAAAAAATGCATGTTAGAATAGAGAATAAAAATGCTTGGCTTACTCAAAAATTGATTACAGAGCTTTTTGAAGTTTCAACTACTCGAAATTTTTTAATAGTTCAAAAAGATGAAAATCGTAAAGATGATAAAACTTGTTATTTTGAAGAATTATTACAACAAATTAGTAATATTCGCTCAAGCAAAAGAAAGTCTTATCAGAAAGTGATTGATATTTATGTTAGTAGTGCTGATTATAACATTGATACTAAATGAACTAAAAAATTTTTTGCTACGTTGCAAAATAAAATTTATTTTGTGGTTTGTGGTAAAGCGACTTCCGAAATAATTACAAAAAAAACTAATGACGTAAAACCTTTTATGGGTTTCAATGTATTTAAGTTAGGCTATATAATTGAAAGCAACACCTTTGTTGCTAAAAATTACTTAAATAAAAATGAGTTAATGCAATTAAATTTAATTGTTTCTCTTTATATTGATTTTGCCGAGCTTCAAGCAGGTTTAGGCAGGTTGATGAAAATGCAAGATTGGATAAAAAAACCTGATGAATTTCTTACTATTTCGGAATTTGACAAATATCGTAAAGAAAGATATAAAAAATTTGAGAGTTACTTTGATTGCGAATATCAGAGACTGTTGGATAATAAACAATTAAAAAATGGAAATAAAAAATAATTAAGATTAATATCAATTACCATCTTTAAATAACAAAATATTTTTAAGTTTAAATTTAGTTTAAAGCCGAAATTTGCTAGATAAATCAAGGTTTTTCAATGTTAAAAATTAATACATAAAAAATTATTTATGTATTAAAGATGGTAATTGATATAATATTATTTAATGTAATTTTGCAAAATCTTGGGCTAAAAAACTAAAATAATAAACATCATGAAATTTATTATTATAAAATCTGTGTTGACGAATTATTCCTTCAAGGGTAAAGCCAAGTTTTAAAAGCAGGTTTTTTGAAGGAATATTATTAACATCTACCCAAGATTCTATTCTATTGACAGGTAGTTCGGTAAACACATAATATAAAATTTGTTTGATGGCTTTGCTAGTAATACCTTGTTGCCAATATTTTTGACATAAATCATAACTTAATTCAATTCTTTTGTGTTGAGAATTATAATTATGCACTCCAATTGAGCCGATCATGGTGTTGTTATTGGTTGTGGCAATGGCAAAATAGGCTCCAGACCCATCGTAAAAAATTTTTTGCCAATAACATAATTCAAATCTTGCTTCTTCAAGATTTTGAGGTATGTTACATAAAATATATTTATGGACTTCTGGATTGCTATAATATGCAAAAAAATCTGGAATATCTTCTTCTTTTTGCTCTCTTAAAATAATGTTTTGTAAATGAAAAAATGGAAAAGGTTTATAATGAAATTTCATAGTAAAATTTTTGCTTTAACATAGATTTTGTAAGATGGATTGTTGTTTTTTCTCCCAGAACTATTGGGAGCATTTCGTGGGAATGTCCTAAAACACTGCTTGATTCTTGTAAGAGTAAAAGATTAGGCTGATATTTTTGCAGATTATTAACAAAATTATTAATTGCTAAATTAACATTTTTTATTTGTATATCATTAAAATTTTGAGTAAAATTTCCTAAAATAATTGCTTTTGGTAAGTATTTGGTATTATTAAAAATATGTAACAACTGAGTAAAGTAGCGATCGAGTTTTTCACCTTCTTCGTTTATATCTTCTAATAAAATGATTTTACGGTAAAAATCGAGTTGATAATTAGTGCCAAAACTTGTTGATATCACACTTAAGCAGCCACCAACAAGTTTGCCGCTTACAGGATTATCGGTTTTTTTACCGCATAAGTAATTAATATTATAATTTAGTTTATTTTTTTTGTTATTTAAAAAAGTAAATAATTTTTCAATAGAATTTGTACTTACTTTTTGTTTGATAATACAATTTAACATTGGAGCCATAAGAACAGGCCATTGCCAATGTTTGACAATAAAATTAGCAATATTAGTAAGATCGCTATAGCCAATAAATAGTTTTTTTTGCTGTGGTTTTGGCATTTTTGCTAAAAATGGTAAAATATCAGAAGAGCCATAACCACCACGGCTACACCAAATTATTGATGATTCTGGATTTAGACAGGCTTGCTGGAATTGTAAAAAGCGATTTTGTGCAGAAGTGGTAGCAAAAGAATTTTGATTGATTGACGAAGTTGAGGTGAGTGGGAAGTTAAAAAAGTTGCTTTTGAGATTTTTTTGCAACAAAAATTGTTGCATAAGATTTATTTCTTGTATAGTAGAAGATGTTGCTAAAGAAATAATATCGATCATGGAAGAATATATGATATAAAGAGGTAAAACAAAGGGGGGGGATTCTGCCCCCTTGTTTTTTAGCGAAAAATATTTTTTACTTAATAATTTTACTTACTACGCCAGCACCTACTGTGCGACCGCCTTCGCGTATGGCGAAACGCAAGCCTTCTTCCATGGCAATAGGAGAGATAAGCTCAACAGTGAGGCGAACATTATCGCCTGGCATAACCATTTCAACACCCTCTTTGAGAGTTACTGAACCAGTAAC
>CAMAWV010000018.1 GCA_945862075.1 Rickettsia typhi
TAACCGCGAATATGTTGCCAGATGGAACGACATCAATCCAAGAGCAGTTCCTGGTAACAAAAAAAGTGTCTACCAAGAAGTTGCCGCACAAAGACCAATGTATATAGCCAACGCCATCAACGGCTTGCCAGCATTACAGTTTGATGGTAGCACTCAATATTTGTATTCTCAAAACAATGCCACCACCCCTTCTGCTCCACCTCTTGTTGCAGGAGATGATAGCTACACCATGATTGCAGTATTTTCTCCTTCAAGAGTTACGGCACATAATCCAATATTAGAACAAACCCCTTATAATCCTGTCAATGGAACTACATTTACAATGTATATTTTAAATGAAAAACTTATTATGTCTGGTTACAACAATCCTTATGATATAGAATCCGCTTTTTCCATGAAAAATGAAGAAAAATATATAGCAATAATAAAATCTGAAGATTCATCAATTCTTAGTACCGATAATCTTTTATTCTACCTGAATAATGCATTAGATAAAAAAACATTCTCCACAACTAATCATTCGATTGGAGGTGATAGTTTTTTATTATCGGGATATGTTTCTAGCGGAACTTCTGTTACTAGGTTTTTTCAAGGCTACATCGGTGAAGTTATAGTTTTTGATCGAGCTTTAAAAAATGAAGAGATCGATATCATAAACAAATACCTTTCTAAAAAATGGGGCATTGCTTTAAAATAATATGCAAAACAAAAACTGCTGGATTATCGGTTGTAGTAGTGGCATTGGCAAAGAGCTAGCTATAAAACTTTACAGTGCAGACTATAATATTTGTTTATCTGCTCGAAACAAAACAGAACTTTTACTTTTAAAGCAACAATTACAGTTATTACAATTAAGTAATACCGTAGAGGTTGTAGAGTGCGATGTTTCAAATGCCGCAAGCTTTGATTTAGCTTTTAACGAGGTGCTAAAAAAATTTTCTCATCTAGATTTAGCAATTTTTGCTTCTGGCACTTATCAACCTACCAGTTTAGCTAATTTTTCCACAGAAACTGCCACACAAATTATTAACACTAACCTACTTGGAGCAATCTACTTTTTTGAAACAGTAGGTAAAAAAATGCTTATCCAAAAACATGGTCATTTAGCAGTTATATCTAGTGTTGCTGGCTATTTTGGCATGCCTCAATCAGGAGCTTACGGAGCAAGCAAAGCTGGTTTAATTAATTTATGCCAAGGTTTTTATCCAGAACTTGCGACAAATAAAGTGCATCTATCAATCATAAACCCTGGATTCGTTGAAAGCAAACTCACCGCCAAAAATAATTTTGCAATGCCTAATATTATTTCCGCTCAAAAAGCTGCAGAATATATTTTTGATGGATTACAAAAAAAACAATTCGAAATTCACTTTCCAAAAAAATTCACTTTAATACTAAAATTTTTAAATATTTTACCTTATTTTTTGCTATTGCCCATTATTAAAAAGCTATATCGTAAATAATAAAAAAATTTATAAAAAACTTATTGCAACTTTAAAGTAATGCTTTTAAAATTAAAACCTATTTTAGGCTGGGTAGCAAAGTGGTAATGCAGGAGCCTGCAAAGCTTCTATACGCCGGTTCGATTCCGGCTCCGGCCTCCAAAAATAAACTAATTTAAAATTAAAATAATAATTAGTAGAAGATTTTAAAAATATAAACAAACATAACCTTAAGCAAGTAAATTTAAAATTCTATTTATAACAAAAGTAATCTCTTTATTCAATCACAAAGGAGATGTAAGTAAAACCACAACAACTTTTAATCTAGGCTGGACATTGGCAAAATTAGGTCTCAAAACACTTATAGTAGATGCCGATCCTCAATGTAATTTAACTGCATATGTTTTAGGATTAGAAGAAAATCAAGAGCTTGATCTGTTTTACAATAGTAAAGAAAATGATGATATTCATTAAGCAATTTTACCAATAATTTCTGGAGAAAACATTCTACCAAGAGCAGTTAAAGTTGCTAAAACAAAAAATGATAATTTATTATTGATCGCTGGCAATATTGCAATGACTGAGCTAGATGTATCTCTTTCTTTTGGATTAGCTGGGGGAAGATTTTTAAGTTTTGCTCAACAATTTATAGGGGCTTTTAATGCTGTTATTAGGGAGACAGCAAGAATTAATCAATGCGATGTTGTTTTAGTTGATATGAGTCCTAGTGCTTCAGCTCTTAATAGATGTATTTTAATGGGTAGCGATTATTTCATAATACCTACCTCTCCAGATTTTTTTTGCTATCAAGCAATTCAATCTCTATCTAAAATGCTACCACAATGGAGTAGCGATTTCAAAGAATTTAGAACACAAACAATAAAGAATCCGCTACCAGAAAATCCACCAAAAATGCTAGGCATAATATCTCAAAGATATAGACCACATAAAACACCAAATAAAGATAAAGCTAAATCTTTTCAAATTTAGATTGATAAAATACAGAGAGCTTCAAAAAGTGTTTTAGCTAAAGAATTGTTAAAACATAATATGGTAATAGAAGAAGATTTATTTAGTAAATACATACTAAACGAACAACCTTATAACTTGGTTAGCATTGCCGATTTTAACTCATTAATCGCTAAATCTCAAGAAAATAGTAAACCAATATTTGAATTAACAAAACAAGAATTAGATCAAGAAGGAACAATATTAGCAACCTCTATAGTTAGTCAAGAAAATTTTCGTGAACTATTTACAAAATTTGCAACTTCGATAGCAGGTTTAATTGGTTTAGAAAAAAAACTGCTACCAAAAAATTAAACAATAACACTAATAAATCAGTTTATTTTTAGGCTTTATGATTCAATAAATCAGCAAAAAAATAACTATTTTTTAAGTGCAAACTGCTATATTTTAAGCTGGTAAATGTACTATTTTGCCTAAAATCATCATTTAGCAAACCAAATAAACAATCGCCATAAGTAGTTTGTAATAAACTATGCCCAGAGGCAATATCCCAAGCCATCGAGGGTCTTAAATGCAAATAAAAATTTTCTTCTCCCAAAATTAACTGCACAAATTTTACTGCCGAAGCCACTGGCAAAACACTATAATTTTGCGAAAAATCTAGGTAAAAAACTTTGATAAATTTATCAATATCAAGTAAAGAAGCCCTAGGGCTGGCAACAATTTTTAGTTGAGAGTTATTTTTTTTGGCAAGAATAATTGCATGGTTATTTAAAAATAACTGCCCGTTATAATTATAAAGCATTGCCCCAGTTTGTTGATACGGCGATAGTTTTACTTCAAATAACGGAGCATAAATTAAACCAAAAATTGGTAAAGAATTATTAATTAAAGCAATATTAATGCAAAATTGCGAATTACCACTAGCAAACTGCGATGTGCCATCGATAGGATCGATCAAAAAAAAACAATTTAGTTTTTTATTGCGTAAATTATTTTCTTCACAAATTATAGGAATATTTGTAACAATTTTTGCTAAATTCACCGCTAAAAAATCACTTAATAACAAATCAACCGAGGTAAGACAAGAGCCATCTGGCTTTTTTTGTTGGATAAAATTTTTATTAAAAAAATATTTTTTAGCAATTTCACCAGCCTCATAAACAAGCTCAGATATTTGATTTATTTGCAATTTAGTTAAAATATCTGAAGTGCCATGAAACATAAAAAAATCAGATTTCTTCGGCAAATATTCGCTGATAAAACTCGGCAATAACTGGCTTTTCATCGTCAATAACTTTATTATAAAAACTAAAAATAAAAGCTTGCTTTGTAGAGCCAAAAATAGCAATATTTCTGCCCCAAGAAATTAGAGTGCGTAGAGAAATTAAAGTAGAAATATCACCGTTTTTAAAGCTTTCTCTAGTAGCATTAGCCATTTTTACCATTAGCTTGATAGTGCTAACATCTAGGTTATTTTGTTTGGTTTTTTTTTGCAACACAGCAATCTCGTGTTCTGGTTTTAAATAATTTAAACAAGCCACAATGTTTAATCTATCTATTTGAGCTTGATTAATTAAATTGGTGCCATGATAAATACCTAAATCATCGCCAGCACCCAAGGTGTTAGAAGTGGCAAAAAGCCGAAAATTAGGATGCGGAGTGATAACTTCGTTTTCTTCAAGCAAAGAAAATTTTCCTTCTTCTTCAAGAAGCCTTTGAATCACAAAAGAAACATCAGTTTTTATCGCATCGTATTCATCTAAAACAAGAGCAATACCATTTCGTAAAGCAAATGGAATAACTCCTTCTTTAAATTCAGTAATTTGTTTGTTGTTTTTAAGTTTTATCACATCTTTACCCACTAAATCGAGTCTAGTAATTTGTGAATCAAAATTAATTCGAAGCAAGGGCCAGTTTAGCCTGCTTGCCACCTGCTCAATATGAGTAGATTTGCCTGTGCCGTGCATCCCCTGCACTAAAACTCTTTGATTAAAAACAAAACCAGCCAAAATTGCCGAAGTAGTTGTGGGATCAAATAAATAGTTTTCATCTATTTGTGGCACAAAATCAGAATAATCAGATAATGAATTAACTATAAAATTAACAGAGCAACCAAAATTTTTTAAACAATCAACTACCATGAGTTTTTTTAGAAAAAGTTTTTTCTTTTTTATTAGCAAAAGGATTATCGCTTTTACGAATAACTAAGCGAATTGGAGTAAATTTAAGATTAAAATATTCTCTCAAAGAATTCACTAAATATTTTTGATAATCACCAACCACAGCCTTAATATGATTAGTAAAAACAGCAATTGTTGGTGGATTAGATTTTATTTGAGTAGCATATTTTAATTTAGTGTTAATGCCTTTATAAAGTTTTGGCTGATGATTTTTTACTGCATCTTGTAGCCAAATACAGAGCTTACTAGTATTTAAATAAGTTTGCCACTGCACAAAAGTTTGCCAAGAAAGATCGAGTAATTTCGACACATTATAACCATTTTTAGCTGAAATTCCTAGAATTGGAGCACCATCAATTTCGGCAAAAATTTGTTGCAACTGTTTACGTACTTGCTTGATAAATTGTTCTTTATCTATTTGCACTGTATCAATTTTATTAATAGCAAAAATCAAGGCTCTGCCCTCTCTTAAAACTTGCCCTGCTAAAGCAACATCTTGATGATCAAGTAAAGTATTAGCATCAATAAGTAAAATAACCACTTGTGAAAACCTAATAGCTCGATAACTATCAAGAACCGATAGTTTTTCAAGATCTTGCGAAATATTGGTTTTTTTTCTGATGCCCGCAGTGTCAATAAATCGAACAGGATTGCCATTTATTTGCCAATCAACCGAGATAGAATCGCGTGTGATACCAGATTCAGGGCCAGTAAGAAGCCTATCTTGTTGCAAAATATGGTTTAGCAAGCTAGATTTTCCAGCATTTGGCCTGCCAATAATGGCAATTTGCAACATATTTTTTTGCTGCTCATTTTGTAAATCGGCAAAATTTTGCTCATAAGCCAAAATAAGTGGAGCTAAAAAATAATAAAGCTGATCAAAGCCGAGTTTATGTTCGGCAGAAATTGCCACTGGCTTGCCAAAGCCTAATTTATAAAATTCTTTTTCAAAAACATAATCAGAAAAATTTTCAGCCTTATTAACTATTAACTGTGTAGGTTTATTAAGCTTACGTAACCAATTAGCAAACATTATGTCGTTTGGCAAAATGCCAGCTTTCGCATCAACCAAAAATAAGCAAGCATCAGCACCAGAAATAGCAAGAGAGGTTTGATTTAGCATTCTTTCTGCCAAAATTTCGGTTGCCAAATCTTGCTCTAAACCTGCGGTATCGATAACCACAAATTCGAGATCGGCAATGCTAGCTATATGCTCTTTGCGATCTCTTGTAGTACCAGCAATATTACTAGTAATGGCAAAAGATTTGCCAACAAGTTTATTAAATAAAGTTGATTTTCCAACATTGGGCCTACCAACAATCGCCAAACGAAACATAAAAAGCAAAACATACCTGCTCTTAAAAAAAAATAAAAGAGCAGGTAAAGATAAAAATTAACGAGAATAAAACTCGGTAACTAAATGAGGTTCCATTTTAATGGCATAAGGAACCAAGGCAAAAACAGGTTTTTCTTGTAATTTAATAGACAAATTTTGCTTATCAAACACTAAATAACTAGGGATATCAGTTTTTGGATTCTGAACACTTTCAATTACCAAGGCTAGTTGTTGTGATTTAGGCTTAACCGAAACTACATCACCAACTTTTAACCGATAAGAAGGAATATTGACCACTTCACCATTTACCAAAACATGTTTATGATTTACAAATTGACGTGCAGCAAAAACAGTTGGTACAAAATTTGCTCTATAAACAACTGCATCAAGCCTAGTTTCAAGCAAAGCAATGAAGTTTTCACTGACATCGCCCTTCATTTTTTGAGCTAGTTGGAAAGTATTAAAAAACTGTCTTTCTGAAACATTGTAATAAAATTTTAATCGCTGTTTAGCTTTAAGTTGATGACCATAATCGCTAGTTCTACCTTTAGAAGATGCTCCGTGCTGACCAGGGCGATAGTTTCGCTTAATAAAAGAATCATTGGCATTTCCCCATAGGTTACCACCAAGTTTACGGCTAAGTTTTTTCTTAGCAGAAATTCGTTTTGTCATATTTATTTATGAAGATTTTAGCTAAAAAATTAGCTATATTATTAAGAACCTATGAATTAAAAACATTTTACAGTAAAATGATTTAGTAGATAGATTCAAAAAAAACCAAAAAATTGGTAAAAAATAACTTTCACTTTGATTTTTAAAGATGTTTTTAAATCATATAAAACATTGCTTTAAAAAAATTTTGCTTTTTTACAAAAACAAAAGAACTATTTTTATCAAAAATTATAAAGATAATATAATGTAAAGTCAAGCTTTTTTGTTTGATTTTTAAAATTAACTTGGTTAATATTATATATTATGATTATATATTTTTATTTATTATGACTCTCAAACCACAACAAATAAACGAAATAAACATCGTTAGTCAGCAAAAAAATCAAACTTTAAGGCCAGTTTCACAAGAACTCGAAAAAATATTATACCAGCCTTTTTATGTTCTTGATCATGGTTTTGTAAGAGTTATCGATTACATGGGAAACGATTCTTCGGTAGTGCAAGCAGCTAGAGTTTCTTATGGTTCTGGCACCAAACAAATCAATGCCGATATCGCTCTTATAAATTATCTAATGGCACACAAACACACCACTCCTTTTGAAATGTGCGAACTAAAACTACACATCAAACTGCCAATTTTTATTGCTCGACAATGGGTTCGGCATCGTACCGCCAGCATCAATGAATATTCTGCCCGCTATTCTATTTTAGAAGACGAATTTTACATTCCAAAAGCAGAGCATTTATCGCCACAATCAAAAGTTAATCATCAGGGGCGTAACTTTCAAAATTCTCTAAACCCAGTCGAACAACAAGAAGTTCTTGATATTTTAATAAAAGATAGTCAAAATTGCTATCAAAATTATTTGCATCTCATTAATCAAAACTCTAACGGCGAAACCATAAACGAAAATAAGCAAGGCTTGGCTCGAGAATTAGCTAGAATGAATCTTACTTTAAACTGTTACACTCAATGGTATTGGAAAATTAATCTTCATAATCTACTGCACTTTTTAAAGTTAAGGGTCGATAGCCATGCTCAGTATGAAATCAGAGTTTATGCCGAAATAATTCTTGATATTGTTAAACAATGGGTTCCACATTCTTATAATGCTTTTGTAAATTATCAACAAAATTCTAAAAATTTTTCCCAAAATGCCTTGGCGGTTTTGCAAAAACTACTGCATCAACAACCAGTTTCACAAGAAACTAGTGGTTTAAGCCAAAGAGAATGGCAAGAATTGGTTGATTTTTTTAAACTTAATATATAATCTATGTCTATAGGAACTGGTGAATTAATTTTAATTCTCGTCATTATTTTAGTTTTATTTGGAGCAGGAAAACTGCCACAAGTAATGAACGATATTGGCAAAGGCATTAAAAATCTGAAAAAAGGTTTAAACGACAACGAAGAAAATAATAAAAAAGATAGTGACAAATAACGATCAACCTAAAAATAAAATCAATTTTCGGGCAATAAAAAAACTTACCAAACAAAAAGAAAATAACGATCAAATAAGTGTAGGAGATTTTGTTTCTTCTATGGGCGAAAGTGGTTTTGGCTTATTGTTACTATTTTTTGCCTTAGCTATTATTATTCCTACTCCGCCACCCTTCCCTAGCATCATTTCTATACCTTTGGTAATTTTTGGCTATCAAATGCTTATTGGTGCTAAATACCCTCTTTTACCGAAAAAAATCTCTAATTATCAGCTAAAACGACAAACCATTGCTTTACTAGTCAAAAAATCAACAACTATAATTTATCAGGTTGAAAAAATTTTAAAACCTAGGTTATCTTTTATGTTTTATGAAATTAGTGAAAAATTTACTGGTGGCTTTATTTTATTATTTTCTAGTTTTATTTTATTACCTATTCCGCTTTCAAATTATGTGCCAGGTATTGGTATTTTACTTATTTCTTTTGGTATTTTAGCTAAAGATGGTTTTGTAATTTTATTAGGAATTATTATTGGCTTTATTGGTGTTTTGATTTCTATTTATGCCTCAATGTTTATTATTTATAAAATTTTACCCTGGCTTATTGAATTTTATAACTCTGCACATGCCTATTTTATAAATATACTTTCATAAACTACTGCATTACTAGTTTATTTTTTACTAGTTTTAAGTGATTTAACTTATAATTTATGACTAAGAAAAATTTTGAAGATTATAAAAAAGAAGCTGCAAAAAAAATATACTAACAAGTTCGGAGGTTACAGCGATAATATTGGTAAATTTACTGGTGGAGTGTGTTTGTATTGATTTTTTGGTATTTCGGACAGGTCTTGTTGGTGCTGTGATAGGTGCTGCAAGTTGGAGTGGCAGTGTGGAATGTACCTAGGGCTATTTTCTGTGGTGCTTTTGGGTTTTTTATAGGGGCTCTTATTGGGATTGGTCTGGCTAATACGCGGAACAGATGTGATTGAATAGTCTTCGGAAGTTGGCAAGTCATTGGGTGAAACAATTGGTAGATTTTTAGGTTATAACTTTGTTGGCCAAGTAAAATATCTTACAGATAGAGCACTTGCTATGCTCCAAGACAAAACAGAAGAACCAGCAGTACTAAAACAAGCATCTAGTGCAGTAAAAAAAAGTAATACTTATGATGATACTGAATCATCTAATCGCTCAACTGATATTCCACAATCAGAATAGTCTTCTAGCAGTGGAGCAGCTGTACATAATCTCGAAACTCAATTTATAGCGGCATAATTAGTTTAGAAAAAAAATAAGAACTCTGTAATATTTTAGCTATTTTTAATCTAGTATACTCGGCTAAAAATAGCTAAAATATTTCTCAAAAACTCATTAAAAAAATTTTTAAGAAACTTGTTTGAGTTTCATAATTTTTTTAGCAGATTCAATAATAATTATCCACAAAATTAGTAAAAATAACATAGCAATTGTTGCCACTAAATATTGATTAAACAAAATTTGCTTGGCAGTGGCGATTTTTTCGGGGTGTAGAGTAGCCTCGCTTAAAGCTTTTTGCCAAGTATTTTTACCAGAAGCAATAAAACCAATTTTAGGATTACTTGAAAAAACCTTTTGCAATACCGCATAACTAGTGTTAAAAACTATAAAAATAAGTGGCAGAAGTGTTATTAAATAATATTTTTTAACTGTTTTTTGATATAAAATAACCGTTGCCAAACATAAAGCAATACCTGCTAACATCTGATTTGACATACCAAACAATGGCCACAAAATATTAACCCCACCAGCAGGATCAAGGACTCCTATATATAAAAAATAACCCCAACCAAGCACCACCAAAGCACTTGAAATAATAGCAGAAAATTTTGATTCTAATATTTTTTTACCTTTTAGTCTGAATAAATCTTCAAGCATAAATCTAGCAACTCTAGTGCCAGCATCAAGAGTGGTTAAAATAAAAATAGCTTCAAACATGATAGCAAAATGATACCACATCGAAAGCATTTTACTACCAAAAGCCGAAGAAAAAATAGTTGCCATACCTACTGCTAAAGATGGTGCACCGCCAGTTCTGCCGTATAAACTATTTTCACCCATTTGAGTTGCTAAATCAAGCATTTGCTGATGTTGTAAAGCAAAACCCCAAGAATTTATAGTGTTTTGTGGATCGGCTCCTAAAATTGGTAGCGGAGTATTAATAGCAAAATAAATAGCAGGATCTAAAACACAAGCGGCAATTAGAGCCATAATCGCTACACAACCTTCAAGCAACATACTACCATAACCAACCAAACGAATATCGCTTTCTTGATTGATAATTTTTGGAGTGGTACCAGAAGCAACCAAGCTATGAAAACCAGAAATAGCTCCACAACCCACAGTAATAAATAAAAAAGGGAATATTTTACCACTAAAAATTGGACCATCACCATTTACAAAACTAGTAAGAGCAGGCATTTGTACTTGTGGTTGAAAAAAAAATAAAGCTATAGCAAGCAAAGCAATAGTGCCAATTTTTAAAAAAGAAGAAAGATAATCTCGAGGGGTAAGCAATAACCACACAGGCAGAACCGCTGCCAAAAAACCATAAATTATAACAGCAAAAGCTAAAAATTTAGCATCTTGATTAAAAAAATTAGCCAAAACTGGGTGATAATGAACAATCTTACCACCATAAACTGCCAGTAAAAATAAGACAAAACCCACCAAACTAGCTTCTAAAACACCAGTTGGACGAATATAATAAAGATATAAACCCACCAACATTGCAATTGGAATAGTTGCAAACACTGTAAAAGCACCCCAAGGACTATGAGCCAAGGCTTTTACTACAATTAATCCTAACACAGAGATAAGAATCAAAATAATTGCTAAAGTGCCAAACAAAGCCACAATACCTGCGGTTTTGCTAATTTCTTCTTCTATCATTTTTCCTAAAGATTTAGCATTTCTTCTTACTGAAGCAAATAGAATTATCATATCTTGTACTGCTCCCGCCAAAATAGAACCAGCAATAATCCAAATAGTGCTTGGTAAGTAACCAAACTGAGCAGCTAAAGTTGGACCAATTAAAGGACCAGGACCAGCAATAGCAGCAAAATGATGACCAAAAACTATCCAGCGATTAGTTGGAACAAAATCGGCTCCATCAGTCAATTTATGAGCAGGGGTAGGCTTTTTGTTATTTAAACACAAAATTTTTGTGGCAATAAAAGCCGAATAAAAACGATAGGCAATTAACTGGCAACCAAAACAAGCCAGCAAAAACCAAAGTGAAGAAATTGTTTCGCCTCGATGCAAAGCAATAAAGGCAAAAGCAGAAGCACCAATTAAACCAATTGATAGCCAAAAAATAAATTTTAGCAAATTTTGAGCATTAAACATAATTCTTGCAAAATAAAATTTCAAAAATAGTATTATAAAACTATAAGAAGTCAATACTTATTTTAGTAAACTTTAGTTTTCTAAATTACTAAATTTCAAAATTATTGACTAGAAACTAGCATCCATAAGGCTTTTTCATGCACTTTAGCTCTCTGAATAAAAATATCAGCAGTTGATTCGTCTTGCTCTTCTTGGGCAATTTTAATAAACTGATGCAGTTGTTTTATTATAGTTTCATTATCAGAAATTAAATCGAGCAACATTTCTTTTGCATTTGCATTGCAATTAGCTTTTTTAAAATTAATAAGTTGCAAGAAATTTTCGAAAGAACCATCAACTTTAGCACCTAAAGATCGAATTCTTTCGGCTATTTCATCGATAGCTAGAAATAGATCTTCGTATTGAACCTGAAATAAATCATGCAAAGGTTTAAAATTTTGCCCAACTACATTCCAGTGATAATTTTGAGTTTTTAACAACAAAGCATAAGAGTTTGCTAAAAATTTTTGTAAATTTGCTAAAGTTTGATGGTTTTTCATAGAGTTTTATAAACTTTTAATGTTATATTTTTTGACTAGATAGCCCATTACACTAGAGGCTTCTTCGTTGGTGATTTTGCGATCAAAAATAAGTACTTCTGAAATAAAACCTTTAAAGATACCATTGTAACCGCCACCAATGTTAAGTTGACCAGTAGTTAGATTACTTAATACAGAAACACTTGGTAACGTTAAATCGGTTGCAGGAGAACTGGAATTTAAATACATTTTTGTATTTAAAGCAGAAGAAGTTGTTGTATCGGTTGCATCTATGGCAACACCAAAAGCATATTCTGTGCTAGGTTTACTTGCGTATCTAGCATTTTGAGGTCTGAAAGAATAAACAGGGCAGTTATTGGTAGAAGAATCAAAAGATAATCCTGGTATTGGAGAACATGTATCTACAGTGCCATTTGATGCAATTAATGTTGCATGAGTAGGGTTGTTAGCTCCTGCAAGAGAACCTCCGATATTAGAGAATTGTAATAGCGATCTGTAAGTTCCAGCCGCATAATCTGGATCGGTTCTATAAACAACAAAAAAAGAAAAATCTCTTTTACTAGCAACAAGTGGCATAGTAACTGGGTTTATAGTACTAAACCAAGAGTTTGCACTGCCATCAAAGTAAACACTTGGCAAACCTGCTAAACCAGAGTTATGATACATTGGGCCCTTATCTACACCAGTAGTTCCAGAAACAGAGTAGTTTTGGGTGGTGCAATTGCCAGTTTGAGCATATTCTAAAATAGTTTTATCGGCATCGGTATCTTGTGGGTTAGAATCTTTCCATAGTCTTATAACTTGCCTGTGTTCTGGGATAATATAGGCAGAAGATGGAGTAGTTACCGAAGGGTTGCCATTGGTAGTATTGGTATTAAAGGATCTAGCTGTAGAAGCTAAATCGGTGCTAGCCGAACCAGTGGTGCAAGAACTAGAAAAAACTCCTTCGGCTGTGGCATCAAACCAAGCAGTGAGATTGCGTATAGAATTAACATCAGATGATCTGGTTAAAGAACGAGCTGTGTTAAGCTTCATGGCACGAACCAACCTAGAGCTTTGAGTGATACCTGCAATTAAAATACCAATAATTAACACTACTACCGATAATTCAATTAATGAAAAAGCTTTTTTAAGCTGATATTTTTTAATATTGAAACTAGAAAAATTATTCATTTGTAAAAAAATAAATTGGTTGATATATAGAAATATATTTTGCTAGATTAATTTTTAAGATGCAAATAATTTTCTAGCCAATTCTTAATTTAGTGTATTATTTTGAGAAAAACAAAATTAAAAAAATAAATCTTTCTTTGCAAAATATTAATTGCATTATCAAAATCAACACTTAATATTAATATAATTTTTAACTTTCAAAACATTTTATGTCAAAAGAAGATATTCTCACCATGAACGGCATTATCACCGAAGTTTTACCAAATACTATTTTTAGGGTTGAACTTGAAAATGGTCATCATATTATCGCTCATGCTTCTGGTAAAATTCGTAAAAATAAAATCAGAATTCTTAAGGGCGACAAAGTAGAAGTAGAAATGACCACCTATGATCTTAACAAAGGTCGAATAGTAAGAAGAAATGTTTAATTAACTAGCCTTATGAAAAATCTGCTTATCGTTGAATCTCCTGCCAAAGCTAAAACTATCGCCAAATATCTAGGGGCAGATTATCAAGTTATTGCTTCCTTTGGTCATATCCGCGATTTGCCTAGTAAAGATGGCTCGGTCGATCCCAAGCAAGATTTTTTAATGCACTATCAAGTTTCTGCAAAATCAACCAAACATGTTCAAAATATTGTTAACAAAGCAAAAGAAGCTGAAAAAATTATTCTCGCTCCAGATCCAGATCGCGAAGGCGAATCTATTGCTTGGCATATTTTAGAAATTTTAAAACAAAAAAAAGCCATCACTAGCAAAACACCTGTCGAAAGAGTGGTTTTTAATGCTATAACTAAAAATTCAGTGCTAGAGGCAATTCAACATCCTCGAGAAATTAATCTTGATTTAGTTAATGCTCAACAAGCTAGAAGAGCCCTTGATTACTTGGTTGGCTTTAATTTATCACCAGTTTTATGGCGAAAACTTCCTGGTAGCAAGTCGGCGGGTAGAGTTCAATCGGTTGCTTTAAGAATAATTTGCGATAGAGAACAAGAAATAGAAATGTTTCAAACCACCGAATATTGGAGTATCGCTCTACAATTAAGCACCGAAAAAAAACAAGATTTTTTAGCTAATTTAATTGAATATCAAGGCAAAAAAATCGAAAAATTTTCAGTACACAATCAACAAGAAGCTCAAGAAATACTACAAAATCTACAGCATAAACATTATGTTGTAAGCAACATTGAAAAAAAACAAACCAAACGTAAACCCTATCCGCCGTTCACAACCTCTTCTTTACAACAAGAATCTGCTCGAAAACTTGGCTTTTCAGCTAGTAAAACTATGTTAATCGCTCAAAAACTTTACGAAGGTATCGAAATTAACAAAAATTCTTTAGGCTTAATCACTTACATGAGAACCGATTCTATTCACATAATAAACGAAGCGGTAGAGCAAATTCGCCAAGTTGTACAAAATAATTATGGTTCAAATTATATTCCAAAAACTGCCCATGTTTTTAAAAGTAAAGTAAAAAATGCCCAAGAAGCTCACGAAGCAATTCGCCCAACCGATTTTAATCTTGAGCCAGAAAAAATTAAGCAATTTTTAGAGCCAGATTTTTTTGCTTTATACAACTTGATTTGGAAAAGAACTTTAGCATCACAAATGTCAGAAAGTATTTTTGATCAGGTTATTGTTGAGATTACCACAAAACCAAATTTTGCCAAAGCGAGAGCAGTAGGTTCGGTGTTAAAATTTGATGGTTTTTATAAAGTTTACAAAGAAGATCACGACGACAACTCATCTGAAGATGAAGAAAAACAACCTTTACCAGAAATAGAAAATAACCAAACTCTAAATTTGTTGCAAGTACACACCAAACAACATTTTACCGAGCCTCCACCCAGATATTCTGAAGCAAGTTTGGTAAAAAAAATGGAAGAACTAGGCATAGGCAGACCATCTACCTACGCTTCCATCATTTCGGTTTTGCAAGATAGAGGCTATGTAGTTTTAGAAAAAAAGAGATTTTTTCCAGAAGAAAGAGGCAGAATTGTCACTACTTTTTTAAAAGAATTTTTTAGTAAGTATATAGAATTCGATTACACTGCCAATCTAGAAGATGAACTTGATAATGTTTCAAACGGCAGGCTAAATTGGAAGAATTTTTTACAAACATTTTGGTTTGCTTTTTTTCAAAATATCGAGCAAGTGCAGGCAAAGCCTTTTATTGAAGTTATTGATACTCTAAAAAATAAATTTAGTGAATACATTTTTAAAAAAGATACTAAAACTGGTGAAATTCTTAATAAATGCCCAACTTGCCAAACTGGCGAACTAAACTTAAAGATAGGCAAATTTGGGGCTTTTATTGGTTGCTCAAACTATCCAGAATGCAAACATATTAAGCCAATGTTTAGTGGTGGCGATGCTGAAACTAATCTAGAAACCACTGCCGAAAATAAATGCCTAGGAGTTGATCCCGCCACTAAACTCAATATTTTATTAAAAAGTGGTCCTTATGGTTTTTATTTAGAACTTGAAAACTCTAATTCTATAATTGAAAAAAGTAAAACCAATAAAAAAATCAAGCCAAAAAGAATATCTTTACCAAAAAATTTACAACCCAGCGAAATTACTCTAGAAACCGCTATTTCTTTACTTTCATTACCTAGAGAAATTGGTATTTACCCTCAAACTAAAGAAAAAATAATTGCTAATATTGGTCCTTATGGTCCATATTTACTGCACAATAAAAAATTTGTTTCGGTAAAAGAAGATAATATCTTAGAAATTGGCTTAAATAGAGCAATAAACCTTATTTCTCTTGCCGAAGAAAAACCGCCAAAAAAAACTTTTAACACCAAAAAAACCAAGAAAAAATAATGACTTTTATTTTTGATTTAGCGATAGTTTTTAGTTTTTTTATTGTAAACATTCTGATTTATCATAAAAATACACTAAACAACAACACAAAACATATTATTTTGTTGTTACTATCTTATTTCTTGGTATTTTTTTTAATATTTTTTTATAGCAAAAACAATAATAATTTATTATTTTTCGCAGTTCTTTTTTTGTCTTGCCTAAGCAGTATATTATTTTTACCAAAATTTTTTGATAAAAAAAGTATTAATTATTTACAAAATAGCAAAGTTTCTTATGCTATTTTCTTGGTAGCGAGTTCTATTCTTATAATCGTTTTATTTACAACTTTATTAGTTCTGATTTCTTTTTCAACACAAATAAAAGAAAATATCGCTATAAATAAGCAAAAATATTTAACACAAATCAAAGATAATCCTTTGCTAGATAACTCTCATAACACCCATTTGGCAGTTCAAAAATTTTATTTAAAAGACAACCTATCAATAAAAACTAACCATTCCGATAATCTTTATATTGAAACTAAAAAAATTTCAATAAATTTACCATTTTTTAGCCATCATGAGTTATTAATTTTAACGATCTGTCTTGCTATCACTTTAATGCCATTTTCACTTTATAAATAATTTTATTTAAATATGGGCATTAGTATTAATTTTTAAAATTATAATTTGATTACTTTAATTTCTATAATCGGCAAAAAAACACTTTACATTTTATAAAGATGGTTTAAAAATATTATTTATAGAATATTATATCAATTCCTATCTTTAAATGTATAAACATAAAGCTATTTGGTTATTTAAAAGATAGAAAATGGTATTACATCCTTTTTAGGGAATTTTATATCCCAAAATTATATTTTTTATGACTATTCTATCTGATAAAACAATTACAAAACTGGTTAAACAGCATAACATGATTGAGCCTTTTATTGAAAATCAAATAAAATTCAATCAAGCAGGTGAAAAAATTATTTCTTATGGCAATTCTTCTTATGGCTACGATGCTAGAGTTGCCGACGAATTTAAAGTTTTTACCAACATAGATTCTGCCATTGTTGATCCAAAAGATTTTTCTGAAAATAGCTTCGTCAATCGCAAAACCGATGTATGCATCATTCCACCAAATAGTTTTGCATTAGCAAGAACAATTGAGTATTTTTGCATACCAGAAGATATTTTGGTAATTTGCGTGGGTAAATCAACATATGCTAGATGCGGTATTATTGTTAATGTAACACCGCTTGAGCCTGGTTGGGAAGGATTTGTTACTTTGGAATTTTCTAACACCACACCCTTACCTGCTAAAATTTATGCTTTCGAAGGAGCTTGTCAATTTTTATTTTTCAAAGGCGATTTACCTTGTTTAAACCCTTATAACAAAAGGCTGGGCAAATATATGAAACAAACAGGGGTAACTTTGCCAAAAGTATAAAACTATGATTTTTTCTTTAAAAACTTTAAATATTATTATTTTTTTACTAGTTTTTTATAGTGTTTGGCAAGCAAAAGCTGAAAATAATCAAAATTCCGAGATTATTAATAATGCTAATCAAAACTATGTTTCTTTACCAAATTATGGCACTCAAGATCTTATCAATACCTTAAATATTCCATTCAACCCAGATCCTTTTTTAGCTCAAAATCAACAAATTAACAATAATTTTAATCAAAATTTATTTAAAATAAACACCGAAGAAAGCTTGTTAAACAAAATTTATAACCAAAAAAAAGATGAAGCTCTTGATCCTTACATTGTAATACAATCTCCAAAAATAGAAACCGAATTCAACAAAAAATTATCGCCATACGAACCAAAAATTCCAACTCCTGCACGCTTTTTTTTAACCGATTTATCTATGCCAGAAAATTTTGGCAAAACCAACAATTTAGCTAAAAAAACCGGCTCTTTTTATCGAGCTTTTGGTGAAATTATTTTTATTCAAGGCAATATAGCCGATTCTTTTGGGGTGCCAATTGCCAATGTAGTGGTTGAAATTTGGCAAACTAATTCAGCAGGCAAATACCATACTTTACTTGAAAAAAATAGTGAATTTTTTGATAAATATTTTAACATGTCTGGCCGAACTATCACTGATAATTTAGGAAATTATCATTTTATCACCATTATGCCAGGCAGTTACAATGCCAGAGCTCCACATATTAATTTTAATATTTATCATCCTAAATTTGGAAAACTCGAAACCGAAATGTATTTTGTCAATCACCCACAAAATCAAACCGATTATCAATATTTAGGCTACTTATCACAAGAACGAGATTTACTTACTGCCGATGTTAGAACTATTGATTTTATTAATCCAGAGGCAATAAAATTATGCACTTTTAATATTATCATGAAAGGTGTTCACCAATTTAAAAAATTCTAAAAATGCAACAAAAATCACAAAGACAATTACAGATGGGCGAAAATCTTAAAAGAATTTTAGCTGAAATTTTTTTACGCAATAGTTATGGATCAACAAATAACAACATTACCACTATTTTAGAAGTAAGCATGAGTCCAGATTTAAAAAATGCCAAAATATTTCTCGATGTTTTTGGCAAAAATCCACACAATATAATCGAAAAAATCAACAATATTTTGCCACAAATTCGCCATCAAGTTGCTCAAAAAATCACTGCCAAAAGTATTCCAGAATTAATTTTTGTGCTAGATGAAACCTATAAAAGTGCCCATCAAATCGAGCAATTGCTAAAAGAAAACGATCCAAAACAACCAAAATAATCTATGAAACAACTTGCTATCTTGGGCTCCACTGGTTCTATTGGTTGTAGCACTTTAAATTTAGTTCGACAAAATCCTGAGCTTTTTTTAGTAAAATGTTTAGTTGCTCAAAATAACTGGCAAGCATTATTGCAACAAGCTCTCGAATTTCAACCAGAAATTATTGTTATAGAAAACGAAAATTATTTTTCTTGCCTAAAACAAGCAACACCTAAACACATAAAAGTATTAGCAGGAAAACAGGCGATTTTAGATGTTTTACAAACAAAATATCACTTGGTAATATCGGCAATTGTTGGTATTGCAGGGCTTTTACCTACCATTGCCGCCATTAAAGCTGGCAACGATATTGCTTTAGCAAATAAAGAATCGCTAGTTTGTGCAGGTTCTTTAATTACTGGTTTAGCAAAATCTCTTGGCACCAAAATATTACCACTTGATTCTGAACATAATGCTCTATGGCAAATTTTTAATGAAAATCCAAACTTTATTGAAAGCATTGTTCTTACAGCTTCTGGCGGGCCTTTCTTAAATTTTCAAGGCGATATTAAGCAAATTACCAAAAAACAAGCCATAAAACATCCTAATTGGCAAATGGGCGAGAAAATTTCGGTTGATTCGGCAACAATGGTAAATAAAGGGTTAGAGGTAATTGAAGCTTATTATTTATTCACCGATTTACAGCCAGAAAAAATTGAGGTTTTAATTCATCCACAGTCAATTATTCATGCCATAGTAAATTATCAAGACGGTGCTAGTATTGCTATGTTAAGTAAACCAGATATGCAAATTCCTATTAGCTATGCTTTAAATTTTCCAAACCGTCTATTACAACCTAAACAAAAACTTAATTTATTAGAATTGGCAAATTTACAGTTTTTTGAGGTTAACGAAAAACAATATCCCGCTTATAAATTATGTAGACAAGCTTTACATCAAAAACAATCAATATTAATTGCCCTAAATGCTAGCAACGAAGTGGCGGTGATGAGTTTTTTACAAGAAAAATTAGCTTTTTGGCAAATACCAGTAGTTATCGAAAAAACTATCAATGCCATTGAACCTAGTAATTGCTTATGTTTAGAAGAAATATTATCAATTAATCAACAATCTGTTGCTTTGGCAACAAAAATTATTACCACATTATGAATATATTAATTTCGGCTATTTTACACAATTTTTTATCGTTTATTGCTATTATGTCGGTAATAGTTTTTTTACACGAATTTGGGCATTTCATTATGGCACGTCTTTGCAAGGTAAGAGTGCTAGAATTCTCAATTGGTTTTGGCAAAAAACTTTTTAGCCTTACCGATAAAAAAGGTACCGAATGGCAGATTCGCTTATTACCTTTTGGCGGATTCGTTAAAATGTATGGTGATCGCAATATGGCTTCTATGCCAGATTCTACATCTTCTGTTGAGTTAGCATCTGCAAAAGATGCTTTTATTAATAAAAATGTTTATCAAAGAATTGCCATTGTTATTGCAGGTCCTGTGGCAAATTTTTTATCGGCAATTTTTATTCTAGCTTTGTTGTTCAAAATTTATGGTATGCAACAAACTAGCACTGTTCTTGATAAAATCATACCAAATTCTCCTGCCGAAGTGGCTGGCTTTAAAATAAACGATCAAGTTTTAGCAATTAATCAAAAACCAACCAAAACTTTTGCCGATATCTCTAATTTCATTGCCATCAGCATCGAAGAACAATTGATTTTTAGTGTATTAAGAAATGGTCAAAATATTGATATTACAGTTTCGCCAATTTTACAAGAAAGAAAAAATTATTTCGATGAAATTCATAAAGCCAGATTTATAGGAATCGGCTCTTCTCAAACCAAAACCATCACTTTTTCGTGGCTAGAAAGCTTAAAACAAGCAACAATTGAAACTTACGACTTATCTACAACTATTTTGCTAGGAGTAAAACAATTGTTATTCGGGCAACGATCAATATCAGAAATTAATGGTCCAGTAAAAATTGCTAAATATTCAGGCAAAACCGTAGAATATGGCATGGTGGCGGTGCTATGGTTTGTAGCTTTAATTTCAGTAAATCTTGGCATCATGAACCTATTGCCAGTGCCGGTGCTAGATGGTGGGCATTTGCTTTATTATATGCTAGAGGCAATTTTTAGAAAACCAATTCCACTAAAAATACAAGAATTTGGCAATAGATTAGGAGCAGGTTTTTTATTTTTCCTAATGTTTATCGCCACTTATAACGATATTTTTAGTTTATTTAAAATTTAGAAAAGTTTTTCTCTGGTAATGAAGATTTTTGAAATGACAATTCAATAATTTAATTTGACAATTTCTAAGCAAGAGCTTATATCATTTTTTATCTTTATATTACTGTAAAATGCATAAAATATTATCTCATTTTTTATCTAAAATTTCAAAATTAATAATTGAATTTTAGATAAAAAAATGATATAAATACAAATTTTCCTAATTAGTTATTTTTTTATATCAAGCACTATATTATGCAAGCAACTAAAAAACCTTGTTTATGGCATTGTTTTATGCTGTAAAAAAAATCATGCAGTTTATGTTGTAACAAAAATTTTATTTTACGTATATAGCCAACTTTTTCGATATTTTCTAGCGAAAATAAATCAAATCGATACTTTTGACCATCTTTTACTGTTAAAACAAGTTCACCAAGTTTTTGATTTTTCTGCACAGGGGCAAGAACTGGGTTGTTAATTTTTACTACAGCCTCAATTTTATTGATATCTTGCTCTTTTGGTATAGTAAAAGAAATATTTTGATTCAAAACAGCTTGTACTTTATTTTTTTCACCAAGCCACACATTAACTTTGGCGAGAGTTTGCCCTTTTTGAAAAATAGAAATTTTTTTATACTCATTAAATCCATAATCAAATAAATCGATAATAATTTGTTCACGAATTTTAGGTTTTGGGGCTTTATTTACCACAGCGACCAATTTACGATTTTGCCTTTTTACAATAGCGGTAAGCCCATAACCTCCGTCGTTTGTATAACCAGTTTTGCCACCTAAAATACCTTCGTAATGCTTGCTAATTAAAGGGTTGCGATTTTTTTGAGTAATGTTGCGATAAGTAAATTCTTCGATATGTAAGAAATCTTTATATTCTGGAAAATCTGAATAAAGCCTAGAAGTAAGAATAGCAATATCTTTGAGAGTCATGTAATGCCCTGCCTGATTTAAACCATGCGGATTTTGAAATCGCGAACCATACATACCAAGCTCTTTGGCTTTTTTATTCATTAACTCAATAAATTTATTGTAGCCTCCCGCAGTTGATTCGGCTAAAGCAATAGCTGCATCATTACCAGAAACTGCCAACAAACCCTTGACTAAATCTTCGATAGAAACAATATCGCCATAATTTAAAAACATTGAAGAGCCAGATTTTTTCCAGGCATCTTTACCAACCAAACACTGACTAGAAAGATTAATAGCACCTTTTTTAATCAAATCAAAAACTATATAAGCAGTCATAAGCTTGGTCATTGAAGAAGGAGCTAGTTTATCGTTAGCATTTTTAGAAAGCAAAACCTCTTTACTATCAACATCGATTAGAAAATAATATTCAGCCTTATTAAGATAAGGATATTTTTCAAGCACCACATTGCCAAACAGTGGTTTTGCAAGACAAAAAAAACCAACATATAAACTGTAAAATAATAATTTTTTCAATAGTTTCATGATTAATTATTTATATTTTCAGTTATTTTTGTTTTGGCTTCATTTGATATGTTTTCTAGCATTGTTTCTGCTGAAGTTTGTATGTTTTCTAGACTAGAATTATTAGGATATCGAGTTTTTTTATAACGATTATCGTTTATGGCTTGATTTTTATTGATAGCATAAAAACTATTTTCTTCGAGGAGTTGATCTTTTTTAAGATATTCTTTGATTTGATTTTGATAGATTAACTCCTTTTTTTCTGCGATTAATTTTTGACTGATAAAATTTTCGTTAGGACCTTGTTGTTGTTTGATGTTTGAGATATTTTTTTGCAATATATCATTTTGAGAAAAAGCATAATTTTTATTATTATCATAAATTGATACCCCATATTTATCAACAACAGGCACATTGATAGAATCAAACTCTAAACCAATTCGATGAAATGGCTTGTTAGCAGTAGAATTATAGGCTATCTCAAAAATTCGTTGCGGATCGGTGCCAATACCTTGTTGTGGCTGATAATTTTCGTAATACGGAAAAGATCTTGTCGGAAATGGCTGCCCAAAATAAACAGATCCAATATAATAATCGAAGGTAAGCTCATTGCTGTCTTGCGGAAAATAAAACTGGTCGTAAGGAGTTTCAAAATTTACCGCCATAGTATCGGATTTATTTTTAGCAACACGATCTTTGTTGATTGATTTTACATCTTTACTGAATTTTTTTTTAAAATTTTTATTACCTATTGAAGCCTGATTTTCGTATTGAGAACACGAAGCAAACAAAAATAAAATTAAACAAAAATAAACAAAAATTTTTTGAAACATAAACTAATTTTTAATAATCACAACTTCTTGACCAGATTTTGTAATTTTTTGCATCTCTTTTAAAGCAATTTTACGATTTTGATAAGGCCCTAACACTGATCGATAAACAGTTTTATTGCATAAACTTGCATCAATAGTTTGTAAATTTTTATTTTTTTATTTAT
>CAMAWV010000019.1 GCA_945862075.1 Rickettsia typhi
AAACGACGGTGCTTTCATTAATTATACTCCTTATCGTATTGGGCCTGTAAGAACTGGCTCGGCAGTTTTGGCTTTAAAATCGCAGTTAATTCGCTCCGATATTATTGAAAGCCATCACAAACAAATTAATAACATTAATCTAAACCACCCCTGTAAAGATCGCTATAATCCTTATCTAGAAAGATATAATACTTATGTGGTTCCTGTAAATATCACTTACTATCCAATACGCCCTGGTGTTAATAAAATACAAAAGTTAGCAACTAGATTATTAAAAGATCTTCCTAGTCAAATTTTAGAAGAACTTGAAATAGAAGGTAATATTTTATTAAATTCCGAAATCAATATTAGTTTTGGTGATGCAATTGATGTAGGGCAATATATCAAAAATACTCGAGATTTAATTCAGCAAATACCAATTATTAAAGGTGAAACTAAAAATAATTTTGTGATTCGTTATTTGCGAAATAAATTAACTTATGATTTTATGCAAAAAATTTATTTTGATATTCAAATTAATTTTGATCATATTTTTATTAGTGTTCTCCATTATTTTCCAGAAGAAAAACTTAATAAACAGCATCTTAAAAGAATGATTTATTATATTTCGCATTTGCTACACAAAACTCATAAATATAATTTGCATAGCAGTTTATTTGAAGAAAATTTGATGCAAATGTTTTTAGATGAGCCAAATAGGGCTTTTGATGGTGTTTTTGATTTGGCGATTAAGCAAAATATTTTAATTTGCGAAGGCGACATTTTAACAATTAACAAAAATTATTTTAACAAAACAGCCGATTTTCATCAAATCAGACTTGAAAATACTCTGCAAGTAATTGCTAATGAATTTGCTTTAGTTGATAATGTTAATAATGTTACTAAAAAAGTAGTAAAAATTCCTCATGAAGAGTTGGTTTATTTGGTTTATCAACAGCTATATTTACAAGATAAAGAAATTTTTTTACATCAGTATCAAACTTTTTTTGATAAAAATTTTACCAAACCGCAACATATTGGTGCCCCGTATTTACTAGAAGATAACATTCAAAATAATTGTGTTTTTGCCGATCTTGGCATTATTTTAGTGCACGGCTATAAATCTTCTCCTGCCCAAACTTTAGAAATGGCAACTTTTTTTAACAATAAAAATATACCAGTTTATGGAGTGCGTTTAAGTGGTCATGGCACTTCTCCTCTCGATTTAAAAAATACCTCTTGGCAACAATGGTTAATTAGCTTACAAAGGGGTTATGCGGTTTTATCGCAATTTTGTCAAAAAATTATTATTGTGGGTTTTTCTACTGGCGGTTTACTCACTTTAGTTAAAGCTTCTATGGTTAATAAAAACAGTAAGCTAAAAAGTATTGCTGTAATAAATTCTGCTTTAAAATTAAAAGATATTCGAGCAAAAATGGTTTCTGGCATTAATTTATGGAATGAACTACTCGAAAAATTTGATATCAATAAAGGTAAATTTGAGTTTATCGATGACAAACCAGAGACACCAGAATTTAACTATTCTCGACATTATTTATCTTCTGTTGTTGAACTTGAAAAACTAATGAAGCATTGTCAAAATAATTTATCAAAAATCAATATTTCAACTTTAGTTGTTCAGGCAATGCATGATCCTGTTGTTAATCCTGTGAGTGGTGATATTATTATTGACAATATTTCTTGTGAAAAAAAATTTTTATTTACACCAAATTTCCATCATCATACCATTATTACTGGCTGGGGCAAAGAAACTATTTTTACAGAAATAAATAATTTTATCAAAAAAACTAATTAGTTATGCATCCTATTTTTCGTTTTAGTATTTATTTTTGTTTATTTCTCTTGGTTGGTAATTTTTGCTTAACAAATTACAACAGATTTTGTCTCGACAGACAAAGCAACCAAATGCAATGTGGTCCAATTTTTCCTAGTTTTTATTTCCAACAAATTTTTAGTAATAACTTCGATACTATTGTTGAAGTTGAATTTAAGGCAAACTCGCAACAGCAAAATTTACAATTTTTTGCTGGTCGAGAAAAATTTTTAGCCAAAACGAATACTATTTATTTACAAGATTTTTATGTAATTAACAATTCAGATGCTAAAATTACTTTTAGACCAAATTTTTTTATTTCTCCAGAAAAATACGCAAATGATATCATTACTTATCGTTGTTTATGCTCTAATAAATATACCTTAAAGCCAAAAGAAACTAGAATTATAAAAATGGCTTATCAAATTATTAATAATAAAAAATCTAATCCAGAAAAAAAATACCAACTAAATTATATAATACCAGCTCTCATTTTTAATTAATCAATATAAATTGCTCTCTTTAAAAGTATTATTCTTATGATAAATCTTGTAAAAATTGTAAAATTTGGTGAGCTAAAGAAAACTTTTGCGAAGTGGTAGCATTTTGATGATCGGCAAAAAATAACAGTTTTTGTTGTGGCAAAATTTTAAATTTATTTTGTTTTTGCATGCTAAAAGCTAAAATTTTTTCGGCAAAACTACATTTATTTTCATAAAAAGCTAATTGTATTCCTTGGTTCACTAACTCTAAACTTGCTATTTGCATTTGACAACAGCGATTTTTTAAAATTGCCATTTCAAGTAAATTAATGGTTTCTGGTTGTGGATTGCCAAAGCGATTGATTAATTCGTTGAGTAAATTTTGATATTCAATTTCGGTTTTTAAGCAAGAGATTTTTTTATAAAAACTCATTCTTAAAGATATATCAGGCATATATTCTTCGGCAATAAACATTGAAACTCCAAGTTTTACTGCTACTTGATGGCTTAAATGATAATTTTCGTGCTCTCCTTCATTTGCCTTTAATTGATTGACGGTTTCAAATAAAAGTTGTTGATAAAACTCTGCCCCAACTTCATTGATATTTCCTGATTGCTCTTCACCTAATAAATTTCCGCTACCACGAATATCAAGATCGGAGCTTGCTACATTAAAACCAACTCCAAGAGAATCGAGTCTTTGCATTACTTCGAGTTTTTTCATATTTTCTTTGCTGGTTTTTTGATTTTTATCAAGCATAAAATAACAATAACCCCTGATTTTTCCTCGACCAACTCTGCCTCTTAATTGATAAAGTTGAGCTAAACCAAAGTGTTCGGCTTTATAAATAATCATAGTATTAGCATTGGCAATATCAATTCCTGATTCAATGATAGTAGTAGAAAGCAAAACATCGATTTTTCCTTCTAAAAATTCGCTCATTATCTGCTCTAATTTTGCTCCTGGTATTTGTCCGTTAGCTACTGCAATAGTGAGTTCTGGCAGTAAAACCTGTAAGCGTGGTAAAATTTCTTGCAAGTCTTTAATTCTTGGTACTACAAAAAATACTTGCCCACTGCGATTGTATTCGCGCATAATTGCCTCTTTTATAATTACCGAATCATAGGGTAAAACAAAGTTTCGCACCGCCAAGCGATCAAGAGGTGGTGTGGCAATAAGGCTTAAATCTTTTACGCCACCAAGCGACATTTGTAAGGTTCGAGGGATCGGGGTTGCCGAAAGAGTGAGTAAATGCACAGCGTTTTTCAGTTTTTTTAATTTCTCTTTTTGAGAAACTCCAAAATGCTGTTCTTCATCAATAATTACCAAGCCTAAATTGGCAAATTTAACACTATCAGAAAGTAAAGAATGTGTACCAATAACAATATCTATTTCGCCTTTTTGTAAATTTTCTTTGATGTTTTTGGCTTCTTTTATTGAAGTGAGTCGAGAGAGTAGGGCGATTTTTATTTTGCTGTAAGAGAATCTTTTGCTGAAATTACGATAATGTTGCCTTGCTAATATGGTTGTAGGGGCTATTATTGCTACTTGTGTTGAATTTTTTTGTAAGCAAGCCATAGCAGAAGCGCGCAGTGCAACTTCGGTTTTGCCAAAACCAACATCGCCGCAAATAAGCCTATCCATTGGTTTGCCACTTTGTAAATCTTGCTCTACTTCTAAAATTGCCCTTGCCTGATCTGGGGTTTCGGTAAAGCCAAAATGAGCAATAAATTCGTTATATAAGTGTTGATCTGGCTCAAAAATAATTCCTTGAGTGGTTTTTCTTATGGCGGCAATTTTTAGTAGTTCTTCGGCAGTGAGTTTTATTTTATCTTGAGTTTTTTTGCAACGCGTTTTCCAACTATTAGAATTGCCAAGTTTATCGAGTTGTATAGCGGGATTTTCGGCGGAATAACGATAAATAAGCCCAACATCATCAACTGGTACAAATAAAGTATCGTTATTAGCGTATAAAATTTTTAACATGTCTATTTTATTGCCTAAAACCACCAGTGGTTGAATTCCTAAAAATTTGCCAATACCATAATCTCGATGCACCACTAATTCGTTGCAAGAAATGGCTAAAGTTTCTTCGATAATGCGTTGTGAACCACTTTTATTGCTATGCTGATGACTGGTTTTGTCGCCAAACAAGGCTTGTTCGCCTACGATAAATAAATTGTCTGCTGAAAAACCAAAATGCAAAGGTAATTTTGTTAGGCAAATTTTATTTGCAGGAGCTTGATTAAACTCTGTAAAGTTGCTGATTTGATGAGTATAAACTTGATAATCATGCAGGAGTTTTGGGAGTCTGTCTTGCATGCTTGGCTGTAGATAACCAAGCAAAAATTGATTTTTTTTATGTTGATTTGCTTCTAGATATTGCGAAAATAACATTAAAGGATCTTGTTTATTGATTCTGGCGGTGGCGGTAAAATTTGGTATTGAACGTATGTTTAAATCGAGTTTTACTAAATTTTGATTGCTTAATTTTTCGTTTTCACTAAATTCGATAACTAATTTTTGAGTGTTGATGTTAAATTTTGCATATAATAATTCTGGCAAAATTGGATTATATAAATTTTCTGGGTGAATTTTTTGTTCGTCTAATCTGTTTTGATAGTATTCGTTAATGGTTTTAAAGCGATACTTGATATTTTCATCGAGATTTTTATCATAAAATATTAGTGGTTGTAAAAAATAATCAAAAATATTTACCAAATCTTGTTCATAAAATAACGGAAGCCAGTTTTCTAAACCTGGATAATGTCTATTATTGCTTATTGCATCATAAAGTAAATCGTTAGATTGATAGCTAAAATAACTGCGATATTTGGCTTTAAAAATTTGTAAATTTTCAGTTTGAAAAAACAATTCGCTAGTGGGTAAAATTTCGAGTTTTTTTACTTCTTCATAGCTTAATTGAGTGATAGGATCGAAGATTTTTATTGATTCTACTTCTTCACCAAAAAAGTCGAGTCGATAGCCAATAATATCGCCAGCCTGTTGTAAAACCACATCAACAATACCTCCTCTCATGGCAAATTCGCCAACTTCATTAGCGGTAGTTTGTCGAGTGTAACCTAAATTTATTAATAAATTAGCAATAGATCGCACTAAAACTTTATCACCTTTACTAATAGATAAACCGATATTTTGCAAATTATTTTTAGCAATAGTTTTTTGCACTATGGCATTTACAGAGGTAATGATTAATCGAGGAGTTGCTGCTTGTTTTTGTAATAAAAATAAAGCTTTGATTCGTTGAGCTAAAATTTGTGGTTTAGGAGAAGAGCGATCGTATGGTAAAGAATCAAAAGCAGGAAAGGTAATAATTGGTAAAGTAGGGCTAAAAAATTTTATTTGATTAGCAACAAAAAGCATTTCGGCATCATTGTTGGCAATAAACACTATATCGTTAGTGGTAAATTTTTTTTGAGCAATAATTTGAGAAATAATAAAACCTTTACTATCAGATGGGCAATTAATTAGAGCTGCAGAATGATGAAGATGATTAAGTTGTATTTGGTAATGCATAAAAGTTTAAGATATTTTTTTAGCTAAAAAAAAACTCACTTGCCAATCAAGGTTAGCTTGTTGTTGCCATAAGTTTTTTTGTTTAATGAGGTGAGAAAAATTATTGTGTTGAGTAGCTTTGGTGTTGGCTCCAATGTTTTTAAAATAATGTAAAGCTTCTTTTAAGCTTAAAAAAGATTGACAAAAATTTTGCCAAGAATGATGAATTATTTCAAAACCACAATTTGCTAATTGTTGTAAAAACCACTCATGATTAGGTAATTGATTAACTTTAATAATATTTTGTAAATTTTGCAACGAATTGTTGTTAGGCAAAGCAACCGCTAACAAGCCGTTGTGTTTTAAAACTTTATTTAAACTCATTAGAGCATTATGATTAAGCCACTGTAAAGCAAAAGAAGAAATAATAAAGTCGAAGTAATGAGTATTAAATGGTAGATGGTAAATATCGGCTAAAACAGGAAAAAAATTTTTAGGACGATCTTGCCAAGATGCCAGCATTTCCGAAGAAAAATCAACTTCAAAAATTTGAGAAGAATTGTTAAATTGCCAAGTTTTGCCAATAATACTAGTGCCTGAACCAGCATCAAGAATTTTGTTGGCTTGTAATAATTGAGTTGATAAATATTTTTGCACTAAAAAATGCAATTTATGAGAGGTTTGCTGCTGAATTTGGCTATATTTTTGATATTGTTGAGCCTTTTTACTAAAATTAAAACCAATTTGAGAATTGTTAAAAGAACTATTGCCAACAATAAAACACATAAGGTTTGAGAAGTGGTGGGATTGGTAGGGATCGAACCTACGACCAAGGCGTTATGAGCGCCCTGCTCTAACCGCTGAGCTACAATCCCCTAAAAAAAATTCAAGAATTTTTTAAGAAAAAATTATAAACAAACAAAAAGCTTGCAAGTAATAGTAGCAATAATAAAATATTTTTGCAAACACTTTTTTAAGTTTTTTTACAATACTTTTTATGCAAAATATCATCAAAATAGGCTTAGCTGGTTTAGGAGTGGTTGGTAAAGCTGTTTATCAACTAATTTCTAACAACACTGAATTACTCAAATTAAAAAGCAATTATTATTTAAAAATAGTTGCTGTGTCTGCTAAAAATACCAAAGATTTTATTTCTTCTGATATTAAATTTTATGAAAATCCACTTGATATGGCTCATAACCCAGAAATTGATGTTATTATTGAGCTTATTGGTGGGCAAGATATAGCAAAACAATTAATTATTTTGGCTCTACAAAATAATAAAAAAGTTGTTACTGCTAATAAAGCTTTATTAGCTTGTTGTGGTTATGAATTGGCAAAAATCGCTCATCAAAACAACACTGTATTGCTCTACGAAGCTTCGGTTGCTGCTTCTGTGCCTGTTATCAAAGCTTATCAACAAAGTTTTTTAGCAAATGAAATTAGCAAGATTTATGCCATTTTAAACGGCACTTGTAATTTTATTTTAAGCGAAATGACCAACAAAAAACAAGATTTTTTACCATCTTTAAAACAAGCTCAAGAGCTAGGTTTTGCCGAAGCCGATCCTAGTTTTGATATAGAAGGCATCGATACCGCTCATAAACTTACTATTTTAGCCTCACTGGCTTCTAATACCGCTCCTAATTTTTTACAAACATATGTTGAAGGAATTACTAAAATCACCGCTAATGATATCAAACTTGCCAATCAATTAGGTTATAAAATAAAATTACTTGCCACTTATCAAAAACAAAATAATAATCAAGTTTTGCAAGCTGTTTATCCTGCTTTAATTTCGCAACAACACAAAATTGCTCAGGTTGATGGCTCTTATAATTGTGTTCTTACTTATGGTCAATATTTTGATGATAGTTTTTTTATAGGAAAAGGGGCAGGGGGCAATCCTACTGCTTCTGCTGTTGTGGCCGATTTGCTTGATATTGCTAATAACACTTACAGCAAACACACTCTTGGTTATAATCCAAATATTATTACTCAAAATCAACCTCAAGTTATTTCAATTAAACAAAGATTCGGCGAATATTTTATTTTGCTTCGCTTCGATAAATCACAAAATAATTTGGCAATCGAAAATACTTTTAAAAACTCTCAAATAGATTGTGTGCAAGCAACTTGCATTGAACTTAACGATCAACAAATTGTTTGTGGCATTATCACCAATAAACAAAACGAACAAACCATTATTGATGCTCTTGATTTGCTTGATAAATCAATTATTAAAGAAAGCAAATTTATTCGGGTTGAAACTTTTTAATTTTTATGAACTGCACTTTTACTTTTGAGCTTTATTGCGAAGAAATACCAGCTAAAATGCAAGATTATGCCTTAAAACAATTTAAGCAAATAGCTAGCGAAATTTTACAAAAAAATCAATTAAATTTTCAAGAGCAAAATTTATTAACTCATATCACTTGCAACCGATTAATTTTGATTCTCACTAATTTATCTACCCAACAAACTAAAGAATCGGTAAAAAAAATTGGCCCCAATATAACCGCTAATCAATCGGCAATTGCAGGTTTTTTAAAAGCTAATCAATTAAGCGATGTTTCGCAATTAACCATTGAAAACAACTTTTTTGTTTATCAAAGCTTGGTTCAAAATCTTGATACCGCTAAAATTATTGCCAAATCTATGCCAGCAATCTTGCAAAAAATGCAAAATGTTTGGCAAAAATCAATAAAAATGCCAAATCACCCACAATGCACCAATATTTGGGTAAGGCCTGTGCGCAATTTATTGGCAATGTTTGAAAACGAAGTAGTTGATTTTAATTTTTTTAATTTATCTACCAATAATATTATAAATATTGATAAATTTCAACAAATTAAACTTAATTCTGCTAGTGAATATCTTGATATTTTGCAACAACAACAAATTATTTTTAGTTTAGATGCTAGAATTAACTTTATTTCTGCGCAACTACAAATATTAGCCGAAAAATATCAACTCACTTTAATACAAGATCAGGCTTTGCTACTTGAAGTTGCTGGCTTAACCGAAAAAATTGCGGTTTTATCGGCCGAAATTCAGCCTCATTTTTTATCTTTACCACCAGAAGCTTTAATTGTTACTTTAAAAAATAATCAAAAATATTTTTTAGCCCTCGATGCTGAAAATAAAATATCAAAACACTTCTTTTTTACCACCAATCAACTAAACACTAATTATCAGCAAAAAATTATTTTAGATAATCAAAAAGTAGTAAATGCCAGACTATCTGATTTAAAATTTTTTATTGAAGAAGATTTAAAACAACCGCTTATTAATTATTTAGATCAGCTAAAAAATATAACTTTCCATCAAGATTTAGGCAGTGTTTTTGCAAAAACTCAACGCATGCTTGATTTAGCAAAATTCATGGCTGTTTTTATTACTCACTGCAAGCTTAACCATATTCAATTAGCTTGTGATTTAGCAAAATGCGATTTAGCAACCAAAGCAGTTGCCGAAATGCCAGAGTTACAAGGAAAAATTGGAGCTTTTTATGCTAAAAAACAACAACAAAACCCCGAAATAGTTGAGGCAATCGAGCAACATTATTTACCGAACTCTGTCAATTCTCCTTTGCCAAATAGTCCTTTGGCTATAAATTTAAGCTTATCCGATAAACTCGATAGTTTGGTGGGCTTTTTTTTAATTAATCAAAAACCAACCAGTTCCAAAGATCCCTTCGCTCTTCGCAGACAAGCTCTTGGTATTATAAAAATAATTTGGCATCATAATTTATCTATACCTTTAGAACTTGTTTTAAAAAGATCTTTAAATAATTTTCCTAGCAAAATTTTTAACCAACAAAAACAAATGAAAGCTTGTAAAAACTTTCAGTCAATTATCATTGAAGATATTAAATTATTTTTAATAGAGCGGTTAAAATTTTTTCTCAAAGATCAGCTAAATGTTTCTGTGCATTTAATAGAATGGTTTTTATCTAGGCAGTCTAAATTAAACATTGCTAACAATGTCAATAATATTTTGTTGTTAAATGATTTTTTAAACAACCAAGATTCGCAAAATTTGTTAAATGCCTATAAAAGAGCAATAAATTTATTAAACCCAGATTTTTCTAAACTGCATTTTGTTAGTAAAGTTAAATGCCAATTAAACATTGAAAAAGAACTCCATAAACAAACCAAGCAACTATTAAAACCCATTAAAAATGCCCTACAACAACCAAATCTGAACGATATATTAAAATTACTAAACAATATTGGTGATGTTTTGCAAGATTTTTTAAATCAAGTAACTATTAACGATAGCAATGCCAAAGCCAAACAACAAAAATTATTATTGCTTGGCAATGCTGTGTTTATTATTTCTCAAGTTGTACCACTTTAAAAAATAAAATTTTATGTTATTAAGTAAATATTTTTTACCCACTTTAAAAGAAAACCCTCTTGATGCCTCGGTGGTTTCGCACCAACTAATGATTAGGGCAGGTATGATCAGGCAAACCGCTTCGGGCATTTATAGCTGGCTACCTCTTGGTTTAAGAGTGTTAAGAAAAGTAGAGAGTATTATTAAACAACAAATGGATCTTGCAGGAGCTTGTGAAATTTTAATGCCAACCATTCAGCCTGCCGAATTATGGCTCGAATCTGGTCGATATAACGATTACGGCAAAGAAATGCTACGCATTACCGATAGGCACGATAGGGCATTGCTTTATGGGCCAACACACGAAGAAGTGGTGACCGATTTATTTCGTAAAAATGTTTTTTCTTACAAAGATTTACCAAAAAATCTTTATCAAATTCACTGGAAGTTTCGTGACGAAGTTCGGCCAAGATTTGGCCTGATGAGAGGCAGAGAATTTTTAATGAAAGATGCTTATTCTTTTGACATAAACTTTGAAGAATCAAAAGCTACTTATAATTTAATGTACACCACTTATTTTAAAATCTTTCAAGCAATGGGCTTAAAACCAATTGCTTTAAAAGCCGAAACTGGGGCAATTGGTGGCGATTTATCGCACGAATTTCATATTTTAGCCGAAACTGGCGAAAGTGCTATTTTTTACGATAAAAAATTTGATGAAATTTCACAGCAAAAAAATATCAATATTGTCGATATGCAACAAATTTATGCTATGGCCGACGATTTACATATTCCACAAAAATGCCCAGTGGCACCAGAAAATTTAATGTCAAAAAGAGGTATCGAAGTTGGGCATATTTTTAACTTCGGCACTAAATATTCTAAAGTAATGCAGGCAACTGTGCTTGATCAAGATGGTAAAAAAGTTTATCCTTATATGGGCTCTTATGGCATCGGGGTTTCAAGGGTGGTGGCCGCTTGCATTGAGGCAAATCACGATAGCAAAGGCATTATTTGGCCAAAAGAAATTGCACCTTTTGAGGTAGTTTTGGTAAATTTAAAACCTAACAACCAGCAAGTAAGCGATCTTTGTTTGCAAATTTATCAGCAATTGCAAGAGCAAAACATTGAAGTGCTTTTTGACGACACCAAAAACAGCTTGGGGCAAAAACTAGCAATTGCCGATTTAATTGGTATTCCTACTCAAATTTTAGTTTCCGATAAATCTCTTGATGAGGCAGAGGTAAAAAACCGCTTAACTCAAGAAAAACAGCAAGTTCCTCTAAAAAATCTTTTGCAATTTTTAAAATCTTAGTTGCTACACCGCTCTATATTTTTAAATAACCAAAATAAAATCATGAATAACATAACAATTAACTCTAATAGCTTTGATCATATTTCTTCTTTAGAAAATATTCAAGTTCCGCCATATCAAAGAGAATATTGTTGGGACAAAAAAGATTGTCAACAATTAATAAACGATATTATTAATATTATTAATGTTAATAAATCAGATCAACCCAAGCATTATATGGGATCTTTAGTGTTTTTAGTTCATAGTGAAAAACAATACGCAATAATTGATGGTCAACAAAGAATCACTTCTATTTCATTACTATTGCTTGCCATCAGGTGTTTGCTTAAAGAAAATTCAAATGAAGTTTTGAAACCGAAATATGAAGATTCATTAAAATCAATTGATGCATATTTATATACCACCACTGCTAATAAAGAACAAAAATTAAGGTTAAAACATCTAAATCACGATGCCGACATCTATAAAGATTTATTAGAAAATTATAAAAATTTAGAAAATAAAGACAACAAAGCTAATAAAGTTATCAAAAATAATTTTCAGTTTTTTCTCGAAGAATTAAAAAAGAATAATTATATCAAAAATCATAATGGTGAAAATGAAAAAATTGATTTTCTTAACAATATATTAAAAATTATTAAAGAAGATCTAATTTTTGCTTTTGTTCAAATACCAAACAACGATCTTAATACAGCACAAAAAATATTTGAGTCGCTTAACAATACTGGCAAAAAGCTTACTCAAGCAGATTTAATTAGAAACTTTGTTTTGATGCCAGAAATATCTAGTCAGAATACCACCGATAAACAAAAAGATCTTTATAATGAGTGGCAACGAGATGTAGAAAAAAAATTACAGAGCATTGATAATACAGATAAAAATTTAGATGATTTTTTTCGTCATTATCTTATTGCCAGAACTGGTTCTAAAATTAAAGAAACCGAAATCTATAGTAGATTTAAAAAATTTGTAGAAGAAAAAAAATATCAAGATAAAACAATTTATAGAGATGTGATTAAAGTTGCGAAAATTTATCATCAAATCAAATGCGAATCAAATATTAAAGAATTAAAATTATTTAGGGCTTTAAAATTATGGAGCCTTATGCCATTAATGATTGTAATTTTTGAATCCGAAAATGAACTTAAAAATAATTTTATATCAGTAATTAAGTTAATAATTAATTATGGTTTTAGAATGTCGTCAGTTGATACAACAAACAAAATTAAAGCAGAAACAATAGTTCATCAACTAACTAACGAACCAGATTGGCAAAATAATCCTGTAACGATATTGTCTGCAATACTTAATATGCCAAAAGATGATGAGGTAAAAAATGCTCTGTCAACAAGAAATATTACAAAAGGAGGCTTCAATCTTTATAGATTTATCTTAATGTTTATAGAAGAAGCGCAAAGAAGTGATAAAAATGTCATTGACTATAATACACTACAAATAGAGCATATTCTTCCTCAAAAACCATCGGAGAAATTTAAAAATGAACATACAGATTGGAAGGAAATTAGCAAAAATAATGCTGGTAAGTTAGGAAATATAACTTTAATAACCCCTGACAAGAATTCTAAAATCAGCAATGACGACATTAAATCTAAAATAGATGATTATTATAACAAATCTGATTTTAAAATTAATCAAGACATAGAAGGGTTATATAATGATGCTACAAAGAATATTGTTGATTTTATTAGTAAAAGAGCCGAAAAATTAATCAAGAAGGTTTTAGAAGGCTTTCCATATTATTGTGACGAAAATTATAAACTGAACAATAATGATTTTAATAAAGAAGAAGAGGAGGAGCCAGATTTAACACTTGATGGCACCGATATTGAGTTAAAAAATAATCGTGGCGAGATTTCTGGTAAAAGGCCTAAAGAAATGACAATTATTATTAATAACGAAAAAACAGTATTATCTGCAACTGATGGTAAAAAATATACTTGGAAAAAACTTTATAGTGATTTTGACCAATTTCTAACAAAAAAATATAAGAACCTGACAAAACAAAAAAAACTTAAAGGAGCTCATAAGATTCTAATCGAGATGAGTAATTTATGTACAAAAGTTAATATCGATCCTAAAAATGTAAAAATTTATTGGCAAGATGAAGTGAATGAGTTTTAAACTAACAAATAGATTTCATTTTTCAACACTTAAGAGACTATTGCATCCCAAATTATATTTAAGAAAAGATTATCATTTAAAATTTGAAAAATAGCATCTAGTGATCATCTAAAAAAAGATTGGTAAAATTTAAAGTTTTAGCGAAAATTTAGCTTGCACTTAAAGCAAAAGTGAGTTTAAATTTAATAATAAAAAACAAAAATTGTATAAAATTTTGTTAAAAATCATTAGAGAAAATGTAATCTAGATTTAAATTTATTTCGATAAATATGCCAGCCGATTATAATGTTGTTGATATAGTTTTTATTACTTCTGCTTTAATTATCATTGCTATTGCTAGTTTTAGGGGTTTAATAAAAGAGGTTTTTTCATTAATTAACTGGGCAACTGCTTTTGTTGCTTCTTATTTACTTTCTGGTATTGTTGCCAAAATATTCGCCCAAGGATCTTCTTTAAACATTGTGATTATTGAAATTATCACTAGAATTGCTATTTTTACTATTGTTTTTTTGATTATGATTTTTTCTACTTCTGGCTTGGCAAAAGAAATTACCTCTTCTTTTCCGCCTGCTTTAAATAATTTTTTAGGAGTAATTTTTGGAGTTTTCAAAACTTTACTTATTTTTGGTTTTCTTTATGCTACTTATCTTACAGTTAATCAAATTGTTATTGGCAAGAAAATTAACAGTAAAAAAGTTCCTGATATAATTTCTTCGGCAAAAACTGGTGATATTATTAAATATTCTGGAGAGTTTTTGCAACCATTGGTTTATGGTTTTATAGGTTCAATTTACAATAATTATGGCAGTAGCTTATCAGAAAAAACTAAAGAAGTGGCTCCGTTATTAAATTTAATGCAAAATAATTATAACCTAGATGAATTCCAACAAGAGTTGCAAGATTCTCCAAATCCTAACAATTCCCCAGAAGAATATCAAGAAAAATTACAAAAATTACAACAAATCCTAGAAAATAAGAATGTTAAAAATAATACACCAGAAGAGCAACAACAACCTCAACCATCGCCAAACCAAAATCCAACTATAAAAACAGACGAAGAAAAAGGTTATAAAAAACAAGAAATTCTCAAAAAAGATTATATCATAAAAGTAATTAACAATTAACTATTAAACTATGTTTAAACTTCATAATAAAACCGCACTTATCACTGGCTCAACTGGTGGAATTGGCTCTGCTATTGCCAAAACTTTATATCAACAAGGTGCAAATATTATTATTTCTGGCACTAGGTTAGAAAAATTACAAGATCTTGCTAAAGAAATTGCTAAAGAAGATTATCATAAAATTACCTGTATTCCTTGTAATTTAGCTAATTTAACTGAGGTTGAAAATTTATTTGACCAAGCTGAAGAAGTTTCGCCAATTGATATTTTGGTTTGTAATGCTGGTATCACCAAAGATAACTTGATTTTGCGCATGAAAACCGAAGATTTTCAACAAGTGCTCGATACCAATCTTCGCTCTACTTTTGTGCTAAATCGTAATGCTATTAAAAAAATGCTCAAACGCAGATATGGTCGAATCATCAATATTGCATCGGTTGTAGCAAGCACAGGCAATCCTGGTCAGGCAAATTATGTTGCTTCTAAAGCTGGCATGATTGGTCTTACCAAATCTTTAGCAAGCGAAGTGGCAAGTCGAGAAATTACTATCAATTGTATTTCGCCAGGTTTTATTGCTAGCCCCATGACCGATATTTTAAATGATACTCAAAAACAAGTCATTTTAACCAAAATTCCAGTTGGCAGAATGGGAGATGTTTACGAAATTGCTAATGCTGTAGTTTTTTTAGCTAGCAAAGAAGCTTCTTACATTACAGGGCATAATTTACAGGTTAATGGTGGTATGTTTATGAGCTAAACCGACTACTAAAATGCTTCAAGATGCTACTCAAAATACTACTGAAAATATTTCAAAACAGCTCTATAGTCTAAATGCAGAGCAAGCCTTGCTAGGTGGTATTTTATTAAATAACGAATATTTAAATCGTGTTAATGAGTTTTTGTTGCCCGAGCATTTTTATGAGCCAATTCACCAAAAAATTTATGCTTATGTTCTTGATATTATTCAAAAAAGTGGTATTGTTGCCAACGAAATAACTTTAAAATCTTTTTTTAGTCAAGATGAGCAAATAAAAGCCAATGGCGGTATGCAATATTTCAACACTTTATTTGCCGCATCTAGTGGAGTGATTGATTTACTTGATTATGGTAAATTAATTTTTGATTTAGCAAGTAAAAGAAAGTTAGTAAACATTGGCGAAGAAATTGTTAATCAAGCCTATAAATCGGGCTATAAAATTTCAGCAGAACAACAAATTGAACAAGCCGAAGCTAAATTGTTTGATTTATCAATTCACGGTCAGACAAAAAAACAAGATTTTTCTAATATTAGTAACTCTTTAAAAGAAACCATCAGTAAAGCGCAATTAGCCAAGCAACGAGATAGCCATATTAGTGGTATTTCTACTGGTTTTGTTGATCTTGATACAATTTTGGGTGGTTTACAACAATCTGATCTAATTATTTTAGCAGGCAGGCCTTCTATGGGCAAAACCGCCCTTGGCATTAATATTGCTATCAATGCTTGCAAGTGGTTAAACCCTGTTGTAGAAGATAAGCAAAATCAAAAAGCGGTGGGGTTTTTTTCTCTAGAAATGTCTGCTGAGCAACTCTCTACTAGAATTCTTTCTATGGAATGCACTATTAACTCGCAAAAATTTCGCAACGGGCAACTAAACCAAACCGAATGGGAGGTTGTTGCTACTAGATCTGGTGAAATTTCTAACCTACCTTTTTTTATCGACGAAACTCCTGCTTTAAGTATTGTGGCAATTCGAAATAGAGTTAGAAAAATGATCAGAAAACATAATCTATCTTTGTTGGTGATTGATTATTTGCAATTAATTAAAGGTAGTTTTACCAAAGCCGATCAGGGCAGGGTGCAAGAGGTTTCCGAAATAACACAAGGCTTAAAAGCTATTGCTAAAGAATTTAATGTGCCTGTAATTGCTTTATCACAGCTTTCAAGAGCAGTTGAACAACGAGAAGATAAAAAACCGCAGCTTTCCGATTTAAGAGAATCTGGCTCAATTGAACAAGATGCTGATGTAGTTGCTTTTATTTACAGACAAAGTTATTACCTTGAAAGAGAAAGACCAAACGAAGATCAGGTAGCCAAATTTGAAGAATGGAAAAACAAAATGCAACAACTTGTGCATAAGGCAGAAATTATTATTGCGAAACAAAGAAACGGCCCTGTTGGTTTGGTAGAGTTATTTTTTGATGCCGAATTTACCAGGTTTGGCAATCTGCAAAATTTTTAGCAAAAATGTTAATGAGATTTTCTATATTAATTGAGAATTTTTGGATATAAACAGGTAGTTTTAACTATTTTCATATTTAACATCATTCTTGGCAATAATATTGGTGATTTTTATGATTTTACTTTCTGGCGAAGTGATGCTTGAACTAAGTTTGTAATCAAAAATAAATTGTTGTTGAGCTGTAGAAATTTCATTTAATAAATTTTTTCCTTTTAGAAACAAACAATAACCGTTAGGATTTAAAAATTTTGTTACATAATTAAGTAATTTTGGCAAAGGAGCAAAGGCTCGCGAAACTATGACATCAAAATTTTTTATTGCCACATTTTCTAGAAACGATTGATGTACAAAAACTTTTTCTTGTGAAAAAGAACGTGATTTTTTTAGAAATTCTGCTTTCCGAAAAGATTTTTCAATTAAATGTATTTCTTTTATTCCTAAAATAGAAAGAACTAAACCTGGCAAACCGCAACCCGAGCCAAAATCGGCAAATATTTGATTTTTATTTTCAATCAAAGCAAATAATTGTGCAGAATCAAGAATGTGTCGATGCCAAATATTATTTATTGTTGATTTACCAATAAAATTAAAATTTTGATTTTCTTGCAAAATAGTTTCAACATATTTTGATAAAGATTGTTCTTGTTGATTGCTAAGAGAACAAATTGTTTTTATTTGTGCTAAAACTTGGTTTTTTTCCTCTAGATTTATCTTAAAAAAATCATTCATTGAGATTATTTATAAAAAATTGTTAAAAAAATGTTTGAAAATTGTAATTATAGTTTTTAAAATTATAAAAACAAATTATTTAATAAGCAACAAAACCTATGAAAATTACCAATACAGTTAAAAAAATCCTTGCCAATTATGAAAGCGATAATCCCGGCACCAAAACAAATATTGCTAAAATTTTAATGGCAGGCAAGCTTGCTGGCACAGGTAAAATGGTTATCTTGCCTGTCGATCAAGGGTTTGAGCATGGCCCAGATCGTAGTTTTGCTATTAATCCAGATGCTTACGATCCGCACTATCATTACAAGCTTGCTATCGATGCTTCGCTTAATGCTTATGCTGCTCCGTTAGGCATGCTTGAAGCTGGTGCCGACACTTTTGCTGGTGCAATTCCTACTATTTTAAAAGTTAATTCATCAAATTCTCTTTACAATGGGGGCACCGCTCCGCACCAAGCTAGTACTTCTTCGGTGAAAGATGCTTTAAGGCTTGGCTGTAGTGCTATTGGTTTTACTATTTATCCTGGTTCTGATGCTGCTTTTGATATGTTTGAAGAAATCAAAGAAATGTCTTATGAGGCAAAATCTTATGGCTTAGCTACTGTTATTTGGTCTTATCCAAGAGGTGGCGATTTATCAAAAATTGGCGAAACTGCTATTGATATTTGTGCTTATGCCACTCATATTGCGGCTTTGCTTGGTGCTCATATTATTAAAGTTAAGCCACCAACCGAAGCTTTAGAAAATATTGATAATATCAAGGTTTATGAAAAACTTAAAATACCAGTTAAAACTCTACAACAGAGGGTTTCTCATGTTCTAAAATCTGCTTTTAATCATAAACGTATTGTAGTATTTTCTGGTGGAAATGTCAAAAGTGAAGCCGATGTTTATAGTGAAATCCGAGAAATTTATCAAGGTGGGGCAAATGGTTCTATTATTGGCAGAAATGTTTTTCAAAGGCCAAAAAAAGAAGCTTTAACAATGCTAGAAAATATTATTAAAATATATCAAGGTAAGTTTTAACATGACAATTGCAACCGATATTGTAGTTATAGGGGCTGGGCCTTCTGGTTTATTTACTGTATTTCAGGCTGGAATGTTAAAAATGAAGTGCCATGTTATCGATTCTCTTGAAGTTATTGGAGGTCAATGCACTGCTCTTTATCCAGAAAAACCTATCTACGATATTCCTGCCTATCCTAAAGTTTTAGCAAGTGAACTTATCGAATTGCTCGAGGCTCAAGCTAATCCTTTTTTACCTGTTTATCATCTTAATCAACAAGTTCAAGCCATTTCGCAAAACCCTAATCAAACCTTTAATATAAGCACTTCCGCTGGCAATAACATCACTTGTAAAGCTATTGTTATTGCTGCTGGTTGCGGTGCTTTTGGTCCAAATAGGCCACCACTTGCTAATCTTGCTTCTTACGAACAAAAATCAGTGTTTTATGCTGTAAAAAATAAAGCAATATTTACCAATAAAAAAGTAGTGATTGCAGGTGGGGGCGATTCGGCTGTTGATTGGGCAATTAATTTAGTTGATGTTGCGAAAAAAGTTATGTTAGTGCATCGCCGAGATAAATTTCGTTGTGCTCCAGATAGCACTGATAAACTCGAAAAATTAGTTAAACAAGGCAAAATTGATCTAATCACTCCTTATCAATTGCATTCTTTACAAGGTGAAAATGGTATTTTAAAAGAGGTGAGTGTTATTGATTTTTCACAAAACATTTTAACTCTAGAGGCCGATTATTTATTGCCTTTTTTTGGTCTAGCAATGGAGCTTGGGCCAATAGTAAAATGGGGTTTAAATTTAACCAAAAATCATATTACAGTTAATCAATCCACTATGCAAACCTCGCAACCTGGCATTTATGCTGTTGGCGATATTGCTTATTATCCTTCTAAATTAAAATTGATTCTTACTAGCTTTGCCGAAACTGCTTCTGCTTGTCACGATATTTTTAAAATCGTTTTTCCAGATCAGGTGTTTCACTTTGAATATTCAACCAGTAAAGGTGTTAATTAATGTTTTCAAGTTTAGAGTTTTTTTTAGCTTTTCGCTACTTAAAAGCTAAAAGATCCGAAGGTTTTATTTCGGTAATTGCAATTTTTTCTTTTTTAGGTATTACTATTGGAGTTGCCACTCTTATTATTGTAATGTCGGTTATGAATGGCTTTCGTTTTGAATTGGTGCAACGAATTTTAGGTATTAATTCGCATCTTAGTATTACAAGCAAACAACCTATTGAAAATTACCACGAAATTATCGCTAATATAAACCAAAATATTAAGCAAATTATCTATGCAAATCCTATAGTCGAAAGCCAAGCAATGCTAATTTCTGGTAGCCAAAATCAAGGTGTATTAATTAAAGGCATTAAAGAACCAGATTTGTCTTATAAAGAACTAATTGTCAATAATATTATTTCTGGCAACATTGCCAGTATTAACAATAAAAATCAAATTATTATCGGCTCTACTTTAGCTCAAAATCTTAATTTAACTGTTGGTGATAGTTTAAAGCTGGTTTCCGCCGAAACAAATTCTACTATTATTGGCACTATTCCTCGCATTAAAACTTATCAAATCGGAGCAGTTTTCAATAGTGGTCTTTTTGAATACGATTCTAGTACTATTTTTATCAACTTTGAAATGGCCCAAATACATTTTAAATATCCTAATTCTGTCACTAGCATCGAAGTTTTTAGTAATGATTTAAACAATTTAGCCAGCATAAAGCATAACCTTGTAAAATTTTTATCTCAAACCAATCCAAGCCTTGTTGTTTCTGATTGGCAAGATGCTAATGCTAGTTTTATTGAAGCCTTAAAAATTGAAAGCACAGTAATGTTTTTAATTCTTACTCTAATTATTTTAGTGGCAGTATTTAACTTAATTTCCAGCATGATTATGCTAGTCAACGACAAGAAAAAAAACATCGCTTTGCTTCGTACCATCGGTTTTAGTAAAAAAAATATTCTTAATATTTTTATGATTTGTGGCTCAACCATTGGTTTTTTAGGTACTTTTTTCGGAGTATTGCTTGGAGTGTTTTTTAGTGCTAACATCAATAACATTAAACTTTGGCTCGAGTCGGCAACTAATAGCAATTTATTTAATCCTGCTATTTATTTTTTATCTAATTTACCTTCTAAAATATTTATCAGCGATGTTATAACAATCACTGCTATGTCTTTGATATTTTCTTTTTTAGCCACTTTATATCCTGCTTATAAAGCTAGCAAATCTCAACCAGCCGAAATTTTACGCTATGAATAATACCCGCTATGTAAAATTATGATCAACTAATTATGGCATTAATTTATCATAGAAAAAACAATGCAAGTAAAAAAAATTTATTTTTGGTAATGTTATCAATTTTTTTAGCTTCTGTTGCTTATGGTTTGTTGTTGGTTTTTATTTCTATTAGACTAGAGCATAACATTAAAAACACTTTTTTTATATCTTTATCTGCAATTTTTCAAATTGGAGCTGGAGTTATTTTTGCGCAATTTTTACCAAGATTTGCTAAAAAAGTTGGTTTGGTTAAGAGTATTATTATAAGCACAAGCATAACCTGTATTGCTTCTCTTTGTTTATATAAATTTATTTCATTTTATTTATGGTTAGTGATTATTTATTTTCTCGGAACCTCTTTATTTAATACCGCAGTTACTAGAAATACCCTAATGATAAACCTTGCCACACCATCGCAAAGAGCCTTTATTATTGCTTTAGCCTCAACTTTAGTTTCGTGCGGTAATGCTTTTGGCCCTGTGTTATTGAATTTATTTAATTGGCAAGATAATTTTTTTACCTTTATTATAATAGCTAATATTTTTTTAGTTTCTGGTTTTATTTTAATAAAAGTAAAAACAGAAGAAATCAAGATTATCGAACAAAACAATGCAAGTTTTTATAAATATATCATTAATTCACCAAAAATTATGTTTTCTGGTTTTTCTTATAGTTTTATTTTCACCGCATGCACTAGTTTTGCAATTGTTTATGCATTAAAAATTGGCATAGAGCCAAAAAAAGCATCTCTACTACTTTCAGCATTTTTATTTGGCACCATTTTTCATGTGCCGATTAGTTATCTTTGTTATTTTATAAAACCTCGATTTTTAATGATTCTTGGAGCTATTCTTTCTTTATTTTGCATTATTTATATTTTTATCTTTCTCGATAACAATAATATTTTTTGGTTATTTTTTTGTTTATTTGTAAGTTTATCGTTAATGAAACTACCAACAGTTGTTTTGATGAATGAGCAATATAACAACAACGAACGTTTAGTAGCTAATATTGCTTTTAATAAAATTACTTTAATTGGCAGTATATCGGGGCTTGTTTCTTTGGGTATTTTAAGTTTAATTTATCCAAAAAATGGGCTATGGATTGCCTCTGGCTCTATATTATTATTATTTTTAATTTTTTGTCTTGGCAATTATATTTATAAGCTTTATTATAAGAAATTGTTTTTTCTTCGTT
>CAMAWV010000020.1 GCA_945862075.1 Rickettsia typhi
ATATCTTAATAAACAAGAAAAATTAGGCGGAAACGAGAATCTGAGAATCAAAATGAAAATAGAAACATTTTTGCAAGGTAATAAAATCAAAAAAGAATATACTGTGCTGAGGGTAATCGATAAAATACCTGATATAAACTTGTTTAACTACCAAGATACTCATAAAAAATCTTGATTTTTTTCATCAACATGAACTACATCGGATCAAAAAAATCGCTGTTGCAGTTTTTAGAAGAGGCAATTTATCAAGTGGTGGGTAAAGATGATTTTATTTTTCTCGATTTATTTGCAGGCACTGGGGCGGTTGGGCAACATTTTAAAAGTAAAGGCCACACAATTATTGCTAATGACTTGCAATATTATAGCTTTGTGCTTAATAAAAACTACATTGAAAATTATGAAATTTTAAAGTTTTTATCTTTAGAAAATGAGTTGATGGGTTTAAAAAATTTAGATCATAAAGAACGAGCAAATTTTGTATGTAATTTTTTAGATAACTTAACTTTAACAGAGGGTTTTATTTTTAATAATTATTGTCTTGCTGGCACTATAAATCAAGAGTTTCAAAGGCAATATTTTTCTGATGAAAATGGCAAAAAAATAGATACCATCAGAAAAAAAATTCAAGAATGGCAAGAAAATAGCAAAATAACTAGCCACGAATATTATTTTTTGCTGGCTACTCTGCTTGAAAATGCCGATAAAGTTGCCAATACCGCCTCTGTTTATGGGGCATTTTTAAAGCAATTAAAAAAATCTGCCCAGCAAAAGTTTTTTATGAAGCCGGCAAATTTTGTGTTAAGCAATAATAAACACAGTGTTTATAACGAAAATATCGAAACTTTAATTAGTCAAGTTGAGGGTGATGTTTTGTATCTTGATCCGCCTTACAACCATAGGCAATATGCTCCAAATTATCATTTGCTAGAAACTATTGTTAAATATGATAATCCTGCAATTGCAGGCAAAACTGGCCTGCGAAACTATGTAAACCAAAAATCAAAATTTTCGCAAAAAACAGCAGTTTTAAAAGCTTTCGCTAGTATTATTCAACAAGCAAAAGTAAAATATATTTTTTTAAGCTATAATAACGAAGGCTTATTGACAATGCAAGAAATAGAAAATATAATGGCTCAAAGAGGAAATTACGGAGTTTTTACCACAAAATACAGCCGATTTAAAGCTGATAAAACAAAAAACAGAAACCATAAAAACGATTCTGTGATTGAATATTTACATTACATTAAAATATGAAACAAATTTTACAACAAAATAATTTGGTTGAAATAACCAGCAACGAAGGTTTTATTTTAGATATTCGTTATGCCACAACAAATAATGTTTGCAACGAAAAACTCTATGATTTTGCAATGTGTTTTTTGCATCAAGAAGCTTATGATAAACTCAAAAAAGCCCAACAAATTGCTGATGAAATGGGCTATAAAATCAAAATATTTGATGCTTTTCGCCCATTTAGTGTGCAACAAAAAATGTTTGACTATTTTAATAAACCAGAATTTGCAGGCTTTGTTTCAGATCCTAAAATTGGTGTTGTTTCGCATTGCAGAGGTGTGGCAGTTGATCTTACTTTATGCCATAAAAACGGCGAAGAACTTAATATGGATTCTTATTTTGATGATTTTTCAAGTAGTGCCAGCCATTTTTGCCAAAACATTAGCTTACTAGCTAAACAAAATAGGCTTATTTTACTTGGCATCATGACTCTCGCTGGCTTTGATTTTTATGCTCAAGAATGGTGGCACTATCAACTTTTTAATGCTCGATCTTATAATATCATTTCTCATCTTTAAATCATTAAAAACTGCACATTGATTAATTTTAAAATATTAGTGCATCTAGATAAACTAAATTTAATCAATCTAAAATTAAAATAAATCCCTGATGCTATTAATATCATACTTACTTTTGAGTGCCGAACCACTTTTGGGGTGCCGATTCTTTTGGTTTAGGGCTAGAACTTGGTGATGCTGGTTTAGGTTGTGTTAGTTTTAACATAAATTCTTTATCAGTAAGCCATGAACTCTTAAAAGAACTCCTAAAAGCAACAGGATTTTTATTTACTATTTTTACTAATTCTGTAATAAATTGTTCGTCTTGTTTCAAAGCATCTCCAGCATAAAGTAAAGGAACATGATTTTTCTTTACTACTGCTAAAACTACCTCTCGATCTGCTTGCAATGTTTTGCTCGCAAATCGTAAGGCATCAGTATTTTTCTGTATAAATTGTCAAAAAAATTGGCAATTTTCTTTCCATGATTGTGGAACATATTGTAAAAAATCAACACTTGGCAGCTTCTTTAATTCTTGAATAAATGCTTGATCTGTTTTCAATCTATCGCCAGCAAATTGTAAAGCCAAGCCATTTTTTCCTACTACCGCTAAAGCTACCTCTTTATCTTTTTTCAAGCTATCGCTAGCATGTTCTAAAGCCATGTCATTTTGCTTTACTGCTGCTAAAACTACTAGTTTACTTTTTTGAAACTCTTCGCTAAGATCTTTTAACTCCATACCATCTTTTTGCACTAATCGTATTACTAAAAATTCTTCTTTTAATATTATTTTATAACTAACAAGATTATAAGACTGTTGCATTGCTAATTTATGTTAATTTTTTCTAGTTTTAAAGAGATTTTAGCTATTTTTTAACTTCATATTTTTTTGGCTCTAAACAATTTTAGTTGATTTATGTATCAATTAAAGCTAGATTTTGTCTATGCAAAACGAGTATATTAAACATTACCATATTTCGTAAAAAAATTTAGAGAGATTTTAAAATATTTTTTTCTTGATAAAACTGCTAATAAAACTTCGATTTATACAAAAATTAAGTTACTTTAATATCAATAACTTCATTTTTATTTAAGAACTCAATTCTTTAGTATTATGTTATTATTTTGTAATTAGCAAGATTATAGGCTATTTTAGGGAGATTTTTCTCTAATAATTTCTAACAATTAAAATGTTGTTGATATTTTGCAAGAGCAAGAGAAGAGCTATTTAGCCAATGTTGATGGTTGTTGTTGGTGGTAATATTGTTAAATCTTCGGTTAAAAACTGTAGCAAGTTGTTGCATATGAGTGTTAAAAAAACAAGAAAATTCAAGAACTTTATAGCCCATTAAATTTAGCTGATGCTTGATTTGAGCGATTTCTTGATGACAATCGCCAAAACGAAACTTGATAAAATCGGCATCGCTACTAATTTGTGGAAAAAAACCAATATTATGTTTTGCTAATAACTGCCAATCAAATAAACTTGAAGGATCTTGTTTGCGATTTAATAATTGCGAATCGGCAAAATAAGCAATGTCGCTATGTCCTAAAATATTGCATTGCAAAATATGATATTTTTTAATGAGCTTTTGCAAAAGCTCAATTCCTGCCTGCAATTGTTTTTGAGAGAAAGGTTGATTTTCTGGAAACTGATTAACAAATTCAATGCCAATAGAATTAGCATTTAAACCATCATCACCTTGCCAATAGCTAAACCCAGCATGATAAGCGATATTATTTGGCGAAACTAATTCTAAAATAATGCCTTCAAAATCTATTAAAAAATGAGCACTTACTTGATGGTGCATTAACATTGCTATGGCTTCTTTTGGCGATTTACTGGCTATATGATGCAAAACTAAATATTTAATTTCGCGCGATTGACAAAAACTATAGCAACTTGGTGGTAAGTGATGTTTTTTAATAATCATTGTGAAAATATGATTTTTGATAACTCTTTTTCATCAAGAATGCCTTCTATTTTAGCTATTTGTTGATGTTGTTTATTAAAAATAAAAGTGGTTGGAATTGTTTCTGGCTGATAAGTAGATTTTTGTTGATTTAAATAAAAGTTATCAAATTGCAGATTTTTGGCAATTTTTAAAGTTTTTTTATGATTTTTTTGTGGATCGTCAACTGAAACTCCGATAATATAAAATTGATTGTTTGCATTGTGTTTTTGCAAAGAATTGAGGTTTTGTAATTGTTGTTTACAAATATTGCACCACCAAGTCCAGTAAATTAGTGCCACTGGTTTTTCTTGATAATTTTTATAGTTTATATTTTGTTGGTTAATAATATTTGTGCTATTTTGTAATAATTCGGCAAGATTAATGTTTTGATTATTTTCAGCTAAAGAAATTAATGGCAAAAATAACAATAATAAAATGATGATTTTTTTACAAAAAGATAGCATAAAAACTAATTTTGATTTTTTAACCATTTAGCAATCTCAAGAGCAGAATAGCAGATGATAGCTTGCGCTCCTGCTCTTTTAATGGCTATTAAATGCTCAAAACATAACTGATAAAAATCAAGATTATTGTGTTTAGCTAATAATTTTAGCATAGCATGTTCGCCACTTACCTGATAGCCAAAAATAGGTAAAGCAATATTTTGACTAGCTTGTAAAATGATATCGAGATAAGCTATTGCTGGCTTGATAATAATGGCATCGGCTCCTTCATTAATATCGAGCGCAATTTCTAAAAAAGCCTCTTTGTTGTTACAATAATTGAGTTGGTATGATTTTTTATTAGCTTGTTTTAAATTATTTGCCGAACCAACCGCTTCACGAAAAGGACCATAAAAATTTGATGCATATTTGGCAGAATAAGCAAAAATACCCACATTTTGGTAAGAATTATCGTTAAGAAAACTTCTGATTTTACCAATTCGACCATCCATCATATCGGAAGGGGCTATAAAATCGGCCCCAGCTTTTGCCAATGCTAAAGCTTGCAAACATAATATTTCGATGGTTTCGTCGTTTAATACTTCTTGCTTTTGATTTATAATACCATCGTGACCATGAGTAGTGTAAGGGTCGAGGGCAACATCGGCAATTACCAGAATTTCTGGAACTTCTGCTTTAATTTTTTTGATGGTTTGGCAAATTAAATTATGATGATTATGAGCCTCTTTGCCTATTTCGCATTTTAAACTTTCTTGCACTACCGGAAAAAGCATAAGGGCACAAATTTGATTTTGATAAGCTTCTTTGGCTTTGGCAATGATTAGATCTAGACTAAAACGAAAACAATCTGGCAATGCCAAAATAGGCTCGGCAATATTTTGACCATCAACGACAAATAAAGGTAAAATAAGATTGCTAGGTTTAAGATGATGTTGGGTAAGTAAATTTAAAATAGCCTCATTTTGTCTGTTTCTACGAGGGCGAGAATTAGGGAAAGATGCAGAAAAATTAAACATATTTTACATTCTATCTGTTAAATCAACTACTCTAATGAGTTCTTTTAAATCTATATGACCTGCCACCACTTTTTGCAAACCATCTTCAACAATTGGCACAAAACCAACACTAAGAGCATATTTAAGTATTTCTTTTCGACTGGCAGAAGCCACAATCATTTCATCGAGTTCACGATCGAAAGGTAAAATTTCTGATACTGCTATTCTGCCTTTGTAACCATGGCTACATTTGTCGCAACCAACCGCTTGATAAAGCTTGGTTATATGAGTATATTTTGGGCCTAGTAATTTTTTTTCAAAATCGGTAATTGGCTGTTCTGTTTTGCAATGAATACAGAGTTTTCTAGCTAATCGCTGAGCAATAATACCAATTAAAGCTCCAGAAAGCAAATAAGTAGGAACCCCAATATTCATCAGTCTTGGAATGGCGCTTAAAGCATCGTTGGTATGAAGAGAGCTATAAACTTGGTGACCAGTCATGGCGGCCTGAATGGCAGTTATGGCGGTATCTTTGTCGCGTATCTCACCCACTAAAATAACATCTGGATCTTGCCTTAAAATTGCCTTGATACCAGCTGCAAAATCCATACCAATATCGTGACGAATATTAGATTGCCTGATGAGTGGAATACGATATTCAACAGGATCTTCTAAAGTCATGATGTTTTTGTCGATAGAATTGATATAGTTTAAAACGGTATAAAGAGTGGTGGTTTTGCCAGAGCCAGTAGGGCCAGTAAGAATAATCACCCCTTCTGGTCTTTTGACAATTTTTTTTAACACATTATTGCAATGCTCTGAAAAACCAAGTTTTTCGAGAGTCATGATAGATTGTTTTTCGTCGAGAATTCTCATGACAATGTTTTCGCCATTGATGGTTGGTTGAGTTGATACCCGAAAATCAATTTTTCGCCCTAAAATTTCACTTTCAATTCGACCATCTTGTGGTTTGCGGTTTTCGGCAATATTCATATTTGACATAATTTTGATACGTACTGCAATTGCCGACCAATAATCTTTGTGTACACTGCGAATTTGTACCATTTTACCATCGATACGATAACGAATTCTTAAAAATTGAGCTTCTGGTTCAAAATGTAAATCTGATGCTCCGTGATGCACAGCATCGTTTAAAATAACATCAACCAAACGCACCATGGGGCTTTTATAATCGCCTCGAAGCTCGTTTTCGTTGGTGTTTTTATTGGTTCCGCCACTTTCTATTTCTTTTAAAATACCCTCGATAGACATTTCGTAATCAAAATACTGATCGATAGCATGCATCATGTCGGTTTCGGGAACAAAAACAGGATCAATGCGAAAATTTGGTGGAAAAAATCTGCGTACTTGATCGATAGAAATAATATCGAATACATCAACCATTGCTAAAACAATAGACTCGGAGCTGTATGAAACAGGTATTAGTTTATTTTGCACAGCAAAATCTTTAGGAATTTTTTTAACTAATTTTGGATCGATATAAGACGATTTAATATCGAATTTTTTAATACCAACCGACTCGTTTAAAATTTCACCTAGGGCACCTTCTGAAACAAAGCCCATATCAACCAAAATAACCCCTAAACTTTTATTGCCACCAAGCCTTTCTCGCTCTTTGATGGCTATATTTAGCTGATCTTCGGAGATAACTTTTTTATCGAGTAGCTTGCTACCTATATCTGGACCAGTAGTTTTTGACATAAAATTTAATTTTTTATTTACAGAGATTTTGCACCATAAATTAATTTTGGATCTTATTTTTTGGATGTCAAGTTCTAGTTTGAAATTTAAGAAAAATATTTGTTTATGAAAACTGCGCACATAAAATGCGCTCTTCTAATGAATGATTAATGTCAAATAAAATGCTAGCATAAGAATTAAAATCTTGCTTTATTTGTACTTGTGAAATATTTTTAACTTCTTTCCAATCGGCAGTAACATTAGCGGATCTGGTTTTGTAATCAAGTAAATCAAGGGTTATAACGCTATTATTTGGAAGCAGAGCTCCAGCCCACTTTTTGGGGCGAAAAGGGCTAATAGCTGTAAGAGCTAAAATAGGGGTTCCAAATGGAATAATTGGCCCACCAACTGAAACATTATAAGCGGTACTGCCTGCAGAAGTTGCCACTAAAATGCCATCAGCCACTAGAGGATTTAGCCTTTCTTGCTGATTTATTTTGATGCAAATTTTACAAGCTTGGCTAGTTTGTCGGAGTAATGAAACTTCGTTAAAAGCAATATGTGAAATTATTTCGTTGTTTATATTTTTTGTTTGCATTAAAAGCGGGTGCAAATTATTAGTATTGGCTAAATTTATTTTTGCTAAAATATCATCGTCAAGGTGGTTAAAACTATTCATTAAAAACCCAACCGTGCCACAATTTATGCCATAAATTGGCACATTTTTTTGATAATAATGATGAAGTAAATGAAGCATCAAGCCATCACCACCAATAGCAATTACTAAATCAAGATCAAAATTATGGATAAAATCATAATTATTACTATTTAAGTTAAAAAAATTATGTTTTTTGAGCAAAAATTCTTGTAAATGTAAAGCTTTTTGATTGTTATATGCCGAAATGGTAGCGATTTTTTTCATTTTTTAGCCATTTTTTAAATTATGCAATAAAATTGCCGCAGCAACTGAAGCATTTAAGCTTTCTACCTGTGGATTTGTAGGTATATTTACTAATAAATCGCAATTTTTTGCCACTAATTGCCGAATGCCAGAACCTTCTGAACCAACAACAATAGCAAGTGGTTGATATTTTTTTAGATCTTGCAAATTGCTACTGCCTTTAGCACTTAAGCCTACCGACCAATAGCCTAAATTTTTTAATTTTTGCAATAAATCGTTAAAATTTGTGGCTTCAATTAAATTGGCAAATTCAATATTACCAGCTGAAGCTTTGATAATGGTATTGTTTTCGAAGCAGGAATTATGCTTGCTAAAAACAATATGCAAAACATCAAATGCCACAGCGGTGCGAATTATCGCTCCAATGTTTTGTGGATCGGAGAGTTGATCAAGTAATAAAATATTAGGTAGATTTTGGGGATGATTATGAAGTTTTTCTAGCAGTTCAAATTGGTTTTGCATAGCTATTTTGCTAGCTTCAATTACGATACCTTGATGCACAGCATTTTTGCCTAACAAATTATCAAAAAATTTATTATCAACGATTTGAATTAGCTTGCTTAATTTGTTGAGATTGTTTTTTTGTAAAAAATCAAGTAAATTTTGTTGATTATTTTTGTTAATAAAAATTTTGTAAACTATTCTTTTTTGTAATTCTAGACATAAAAATACTGGATGTTTGCCGTAAATCAGCACATTATTTTTTTGTAAATTATTGGTTTTAGATTTTTGCATTATGATTTGGTGATTATTTTTTGGTAGTTTTAAAAATAATAAGCAACTCCAAAATTTAGATTGGTTATAGTATTTATTTTTTTAAGACGTAAATATTCATCAGTTTTTTGATTAAAATAAGTATATTTAAGCTGTGTTCTCAATGCTAAATTTGGTAATATTAAATATTCGGCACCAATACCAACAGCAGGAGTAACTTTATAAATATTTTGTTTTCTTTGATAATTACCAAACACAGATTTTTCTTTTTCATTAATAGTAATTTTGTTATAACTTGCCCCTAAAATAATAAATGCAAATAATTTTTCATCTATTGATTTAAGTTGTATATAAGGCTTAAAATCTAGTGAAGCTGTTTGATGTTTAATGTTGTTATCTGTTAAAAAAACTGTGTTTGGCTTTAGATAATAATAGTCAGGATTTTTATCTTTTGTTCTGTTTGAACCAATAGAATAAGAGGCTTCAATTTTTAACAATTTCGCTATATCAAGACCTAAAAAAATAGCAGGATTAATAGTTTTGGTTCTATAATAAGTATTTAAATCTTTCGTTTCTCCAGTGGGCTTACCATTTTCATCAGCATAGCGTATTTTTTCAGTATCTATATCTAGGCTTTGTAAAGAAGCATCCATACCAATATAAAACTTGGTGTTTGAAGCATGAACAGAAACTATAGAGCAAAAAAAATAAAATATTGTTTGATATAATAATTTTTTCATTATGTTAGCATTAAAATTTTAAATATTTATTATGGTTCATGCTTTTTAAACTTAATTTTATTGCGAAGATACATTGGCGGGTTGTGTTTCTAGCTCTTTTTCATCTGATTGGTCTTGCGATTTCTCTGTGGTCAGGTTTTGTTCGATAGCAGGTTCTTGTGTGGAGGGTTCTACAGATGGCTCTACAGATGTTTCTGTAGAAGGTTCTTGTGATTTTAGCTCGATTACTTTCTCTTCGTTTTTGGTTGGAATTAAAATTTTGATATTAGCATCTTTGATAAGATTGCCAATAACTTTTTCTATTTCGTCTTTTAATAAAATTTGCTTGATTTTTTCTCGATAATTTTCAATATCTAGCTTTTCTGGCAATTTTACAGCCATTCTTTTAATAATTAACCATTCGTTGCCAACGGCAAATGGTTGTGAAACTTGTGTATCTTTTATAACATTAAGCACAGCCAAAACTTCTGTTTTAATTTGATCTTCAGCAATAAAATTTTCAGATTCAGAAAAACTAGCTCTATCTTTAGAATACTTTTTTAAAGCATCAATAAATTTTAAAGGTTTTTGTTTAGCAAAAATTTGTTTATAAACTTTTTCGGCATCTTCTTTGGTAGATGCAACTATTTGTTGAAAATAATATTCGTTTTTAGCATCAATTTGTTTAGTAATTTCATTAAATTTATCGAGTATTTTTTGTTCATCAACAGAATTTTTGGTAAGAGCATCAAGATAGCTAGAGCGAATTAGTGTTGCTTTAAAATTGTTGGTTTTTTCTTCGATTTCAGGCATATTAATGATGTTAGAATTTTTAGTTTCTAGCAAAATTTTTTTATCGATATAAACATCGCGTATTAAAATTTCTAGCACTGAAGAGGGCAGATTGCTTAAATTAACATTTTCGTTAGCGGAGAGAAGAGTTTTGTATTTTTGCTCAACTTCTTTTTGATAAATATTTTCGCCGTTAATTTGAGCTACGATGCTATCGGTATTTTGATTATTAGTTTTATTAAAAAAAGAACCTTGACTAAATTTTTGAAAAGCTATAAAAACAATAGCCACCACAATAGCAATAATTAAAAAACCTTTGTTGTTAGTTTTCTTTTTAGTGTAGAGTTGTCTCATAAAGATAAATTTGAAATTGTATAATTTGGTATAGCCCTATATTTTTGACATATATTTTTAATTTTGTCAAGATCAACTTTTTGAGAAAACGAAATTTTTAATTCATGAGTTAAAATACCTCCAGTTACAAGTAAGCTATCTATTTGAAAATTATTAGCACCTAAAATATCAGTTTCCAAACCATCGCCCACGGCAATGATGCTAGATTTATTTGGTTTTTCTAGTAAATTATGTAAAATTTCGTAGATTTTTGCTAAAGGTTTACCATAATAAAATGTTTTACCCCCCAAACTTTGATAATATTTAGCCATGACACCTGCACAAATTATTTTTTGACCATTTTGCTTAACAACCATTAAATCTGGATTGGCACAAATCATTGGCAGATCTTGCTCTTTAGCTTTATTTAACAAGGGAATTTTTTCGTCTAGGATAGAATCATCATTATCAAAACCAGTATTTAAAATAAAATTAGCCAATGAAACATCGGTTTCTTGATAAGCCAAACCATCAAGTAAGTTACGATCTTTTAATGGTCCTGCATAGCAATATTTTTGCTTAAAATTAATAAAACCATTTTGTTGATTATGTTGCAAATCAAGATAAACCGCTTCGCCAGAGGTAAGAATAAAACTATAAAGATCTGGAGCAATTCCCATTTTAGCTAAAAAATCAACTACAATATGGCTTCTTCTTGGAGCATTAGAGAGTAAGCAAACGGTTTTTTTTGCTTGTTTTAAATATTGGAGAGTTGGTAACACTTGCGGATAAAGAGTTGTGCCATCGTGCAACACCCCCCAAATATCTATAATAAAATATTGATATTTCTCGGCAAGAACAGAAATGCTATCAATATTTTTGATGGAATTACTCATTTTTTTATAAAACTCCAAGTTGTGTTGTGTTGATTATCGGTAATAATAATGCCTTTTTTTAAAAGATTGTCTCTGATTTGATCGGCTAAAGCAAATTGTTTGTTTTGCTTATATTCTTGCCTTAAAGCGACCATTTTCTCTATTTCGTTGGTGTTTATAGCATTATTTTGCTGATGATTTTTTGTTAAATAATTAATATCAAGCAAACCAAGAAAATGTAAATCGGATGCTAATTGCCATTTTTTGCTAAAATCTTTAACCAAACTATGTAAAAAAGCAAAAGCAGTAGAAGTGTTTAGATCGTTGCTTAAAGCTTGCAAAATTTGTGAAGATGGTGGTAAAAATGGCAATGAAAAATCGCAATCAAAAATATATTGATAAAATTTGTCGATAGATTTTTGAGCATCTTGTAAAGCTTTTTCATTAAAATCAAAAGGTTTACGATAGTGAGTGGTAAGTAACATATAACGTATAACCACTCCAGTGATATTTTTTTGAAGCAAATCAAAAACGGTGATAAAATTTTTTAATGATTTGCTCATTTTTTCGCCATTTACAGTAAGAAAACCGTTATGAACCCAATATTTTGCATAGGTTGAGCCTTTATTGGCACAGCAACTTTGAGCAATTTCATTTTCGTGATGCGGAAACTGTAAATCGGCACCGCCACCATGAAAATCGAAGTTATCACCTAGATATTTGCTACTCATGGCAGAGCATTCAATATGCCAACCTGGCCTACCTTTGCCCCACGGACTATCAAAAACGCTAGAAATATCATCGTTTTGGTTGGCTGGTTTCCATAATACAAAATCAAGCGGGTTTTTTTTGTAATCTTCTATTTCAATGCGTGAACCTGCAATTAGTTGCGACATGTTGCGGTTAGAAAGCTGACCATAAGGTAAATAAGAATCAACCGAAAATAAAATATGATTTTGGCTAATATAGGCATGGTTATTGGCTAAAATTTTTTGAATTAAGGCAATAATTTCGGTTATATGATCGGTTACTTTTGGTTCATGTGTAGGCTTTAAAACTTGCAAAGCATTAATATCGTGGTAAAACCATTCTAAAACTTTACTAGTAAGTTGTAAAATAGAAATATTTTGCTCTTTAGCAGAGTTGTTAATTTTATCGTCAACATCGGTAATGTTACGCACATAAACCACTTCTGAAAAGCATTGCAAAAATAAGCGATAAAATAAATCATAAACCACAATAGATCGGGCATTACCAAGGTGCGGACGATCGTATACCGTAGGGCCACAAACATAAAATTTAATACTGTTTGGCTTGTGAGTAATAAGAGGATCTAGTTTATTTGTGAGAGTGTTAAAAACTTTAATATTACTCATTTTTTTGCTTATTGAGATAGATATATTTTAACACTTTTGATTTTAAATAGTTATAATCTTTGATGCCAGCATAACTAAAAACTTCTTGCCCGTTTGTGTTAATGATTGCAGTATAAGGCACTGCCCCACGAAAATCAACTTTAGTTTGTTTTAAAAAATCAATGAAAGCAACTTTCGAAGTGAGTAAATAGGGCTTAAAATAAAGATCGGAATTGTTTTTATGATGATATTGCTGTAATTCTAAAGCGGAAAGTTGTTTATCAATAGCAACTGCTAAAACTTGTAAATTAGCATTTTGCATTTCTTGAGCCAAGGTATTTAAAATGGTAAAATTTTTAGCACAAATACCGCACCAAGTAGTGTAAAAATAAAGTAGAGTAGTTTTTTTTTGTTGATTTTCAAAAATCAAATTAGTAAGTTGTTTAACATCAATTTCTGTAGGTAAAACTTGATGATAAGAAATATTGTTTGAAGGAGGTATTTTTATGTTTTCGTTAGCAACTTTTTCGATATAAATATGCCACAAAAAATAGCCAACCAACCAACCAACCAAAATTGTGATTAACAGCATATTGATTAATTTAGTTTTGTTAAGTTTTTTTATATTGCATTGCCAATTGAACATAATTTTGTGATGATATTTTGATATAATCAAGCTCGGTTTGAGTCATGTCGCGTAGATATTTAGCGGGGTTTCCTGCCCATATTTGTTTTGATTTAATAATTTTTCCAGGGGTAAGAACTGCCCCTGCGGCTAGCATGCCATATGATTCGATGATAGATAAATCCATAACGACAGAACCCATGCCAACAAAAGCATAATCTTGCACCTCACAAGCATGAATAATTGCCAAATGGCCTATGGTTACATAGCTTCCTACCATTACTGGAGCACCGTTTGTGCCTGTTTTATTTTGGGCATGATTTGGTCTTGTGCCATGTAGAATGCAACCATCTTGAATGTTAGTGTGAGAGCCAATGCTAATAGAAGTCACATCGCCTCGCAAAACGCAACCAAACCAAACACTAGAATTTTCGCCAATATTTACTTTGCCAGTAATGGTGGCATTGTTTGCAATAAACACTGATTGATGAATATTGGGCATTTGATCTAAATAAGGCAAAATGTTGCAGTAACTCATAGAATTAATCATCTTTATGAATACTGATATCTGGAGCATCTGGAGCTTTCATGCCAACCACATGATAGCCAGCATCAACATGCAACACTTCGCCAGTTACACCGCCACCAAGGCTAGAAAGCAAGAAAACCGCAGCGCCACCAACATCTTGCAACGAAATGTTTTTGCGTAATGGAGCATTGTATTCGTTCCATTTAAAAATTAGCCTAAAATCGCCAATACCACTAGCGGCCAAAGTTTTTACAGGACCTGCCGAAATAGCATTAACTCTGATATTATCTTTTCCCATATCCATAGCTAAATATCGCACACTGGCTTCAAGAGCCGCTTTGGCAACCCCCATAACATTATAGTGAGGCATTACTTTTTCAGCCCCATAATAGCTTAAAGTAATGATGCTTGGAGTTTCAGATTTTTTTAGTAAAGGTTCGGCTTCTTTTGAAATTGCCACCAAAGAAAAGGCAGAAATATTCATGGTGTTGGCAAAATTAGCATAAGAAGTATCAAGATATTTACCTCTTAACTCATCTTTATCAGAATAAGCGATAGCATGCACTAAAAAATCAAGCTTGCCCCATTTTTGTTCTAGTGTGGCAAAAACTTCTTTGATAGATTGCTGATTAGTAACATCGCAAGGCAACACAATGTTTGAACCAAGAGAACTTGCTAAAGGTTCTACTCTTTTTTTAAGAGCATCACCTTGAAAAGTAAAGGCAAGATCGGCGCCATATTTGTGGGCTTCAAGAGCAATACCCCAAGCAATAGAGCGATCGTTAGCAACCCCCATTATTAAACCCTTTTTTCCTGCAAGAATAGACATAAGATGATTAAAATTAATTAATAAAGCCAAGGCTTGGTTAAGCGATTATTGATTTCAAATTCGGCAATTAAGTGCTCTTGTTGTAGTGTTAAGCCTATATCATCTAAACCTTCAAGCAAGCATTTTTTACGAAAAGAATCGATATTAAAATGATAAGTTTTATTATTGGCAATTACTTCTTGTAAAGCTAAATCGATAGTAAAAGAATTATGCTTATTTTCAGCAAAAGTTAATAATTCTTCAACTTCTGATTTGCTTAAAATGATTGGTAAGATGCCGTTTTTAAAGCAATTATTAAAAAAAATATCGGCAAAAGAAGGAGCGATAATACAACTTATGCCAAAATCAAGCAAAGCCCAAGGAGCATGCTCACGGCTTGAACCACAACCAAAGTTATCTCGAGCAACCAAAACTTGTGCTTTAGAAAAAGGTTGTTGATTTAACACAAAATTTTCAATTAAACTACCATTAATATTATAGCGCATTTCATAAAATAAATTAGCTCCCAAACCAGTTCTTTTAATGGTGGTTAAAAACTGCTTAGGAATAATCATATCGGTATCGATATTTAAAATAGGCAACGAAGCACCTAAACCTACTAATTTGGTAAATTTTTGCATAAATTTTTATAATTAACAATATAAAAACAAAATGTTAAAAGCAAGCAAAATAAAAAACAAGCAATTTTTTAGAAACTACGATCTTTGTAATCTAATGTTTGACTTGACGACCCATTCTAGACTTTTTGTTTTTATTGGTTTAATGAGAGATTCAGGGTTTTGGTTGTGGTTTTCAGTTTCTGTTTTATCATTATTTTGTAATTCTGCTAATGCCTCAATAAGTGCAAATCTATTTTTGGCAACATTTATTAACATTGGTAACATTTGAGATGTTATGGTTCTTGGACCTGCGCCAGGAGGTAGTATTGCTCTCATATGTTTTTATATTTTTGTTTTGGTAGAACTCGTATTTTGCATAAATTTAATATGCAATTAGCTTGAAAATTATATTACAATATTTTTCGTAAATCAAGAACTATTTTTTGAGAAAAATCGCTATAATTAGTAATTTGCTTAAACTCTGGCCACTCGGTTAAAATTGCCACTACCTTGCTTGAATTATAGCAATCAAGCAGGCTAGAGCAATATTTTATGCTATTTTGCAAAACCTCTTTGGCATTTGGCATAGCCACAGGGTCGTAGGCAGAAATTATAAAGCCATCTGCCAACAACAACTTAATAATTTCAATAGCGGGGCTCATACGCACATCGTCGGTGCCAGCCTTAAAAGCCAAACCAAGCACAGCAATTTTTTTATTGTTGCCAGCTTTTTGTTTAATTTTATTTGCCATTGCCACAAACCTTTGCTGATTACTATTGATAGTGGCTTGCAAAATATTTAAATCAATGCCGTTTTGGCAAGCTAAATAGTTAAGAGCCAACGAATCTTTTGGAAAACAACTACCACCAATACCAGGGCCTGGGTTTAAAAAAGCAGAACCAATTCGCCCATCAAGCCCCATGCCTTTGGCAACATCTAAAACATTGGCACCGAGCCGATCGCATAAAGCATCGATTTCGTTGATAAAAGCAACTTTGGTCATTAAAAAAGCATTGCTAGCATATTTGATAAGCTCGGCAGTTTTGAGATCGGTAAATAAAACTTGATGTTTTTGTAAAATCCAAGGCAAATAAATAGCTTGCATTGTTTGCCTAGCCAAGCTGTTTTCTGCTAAATTTTCGCAACCAATAACAATTCGGCTAGGGTTTAAAAAATCTTGCAAGGCAAAGCCCTCGCGCATAAACTCGGGGTTTGAAACCACCTCAATTTGATAAGGCAAATGAGCCAGCATTTGCTTGATTTGCTGGTTCGTGCCAACGGGCACGGTTGATTTAGTAATAATAACCTTGTCTTCGGTAATTAGTTTTTTTAAACCTGCAACCGCCTCAAACAGAAAACTCAAATCGGCCCTGCCCGAATTTGCCTCTTGCGGAGTTCCCACCGCCAAAACAATGGCCTTGGCATATTTTACACCCTCTGCCAAATCGCAAGAAAAAGATAAATTCTTACTCTCCACCACACTTGCCAAAAGCTCGGGCAAACCTTGCTCGTGGATGGTGGCAATTTTTTGCTGTAAAAGTTTTATTTTAGCTTGATTAGAATCGATGCATAAAACCTGATGCCCCTGCTTGGCAAAACAAACAGCAGAGGTAAGCCCAACATACCCACTACCAATAATGGTGATATTCATAGAAAAAAAGTTGATTGAAAATTTTTTTAAAATATTACAACTTTTTTTTTAAAATGCAAAAAAAATTATGAGAGGGTTATAATTTTTTAAATAGTATTAATCTGTTTTTATCATATATTAATTGATACTCAAGGTCCATAAAAATATTGTTTTTTAATAATTTATTAACTATATCTCTACTTTCTATCCAATTATTTTTTACATCTGGACTAGCATAATTTATTTTTTCATTAAAATCATTGTCATTGCTCATAACTATGCTATCTCGATGCAATAAAATATAATCAAAATATTGATCTTTTAATAAGTTATGTCTAGCAATATTTATATTATTAAATAACGTTATTGCTGTAATATTTTTATTGAAACCAGAGTAAATCATGGGGGCTATGTAATCGGCAAGAATATTTAATTTTTGTTTAGAATCGCCAACTAAATTTTGCATTTCTTTTTGCGATTCTAAAAGATTTTTAGTGTTTTCATTGTGTTTTTTTAGAAAAAATTCCAAATGATAATTAATTCTGTTATTATTGATAATAAAAACAATGTTTAATATCAATAAAACTATTAATGTAGTATATTTTATTTTTTTCGATAAGTTATCTAAAACAATCAACGATAATAACAATAAGAAAGATAAACTAAAAAAATAATTTGCAATATAAAAGGCTCCCATTTTAACATGAAAAATAAGATAAGCGGAAGAGACAATGATGAATACAAAAATATATAAAAAATCAAACTTATTTTTTTTACTATATTTTATATCAAATATCACCTTCGCAAGCAACATGCCTAAAAAAAGCATCATTACATATTTATTGAAATAAGAAGACGAAAAATTTATTAAATTATCTAAAAAACTACCACCATCTCCATAATTTGTTTTAATGTGGTTTAGGTAATAACTAATATTGGTTACATAATCATTAAATAAACTATGCTTAAAAGGAGATAGAAATAAGCTTGGATTGCTAAATAATATACTGAAAAAAAGCAAATATATTGAGAAATAAAGCGATTTTTTGATATTTTCTTTGTTTATTTTAAAATTATATCTATCAATTAATAACATGCCAATTAAAGGAAAAATAATTGCTGTGCTTAGTTTTGTTCCGATACAGGCAGAAAGGGTTATTGCAAGATATTTTAGATCTTTTTTTTCTAATATATCGTTTCTTATTGTTAAATAAAAAGCTAAAATACAAAAAAACGAGCATTGGGCAATGGTTCTAAAACTCATGATGCTTATTGCAAAAAACGGATAACTGATAAAAAATAAAACAATAAAATAGGGTATGTATTTATCGTTTGTGTATTTTTTACTTATTTTAAAAAGTAAAAAACAGCCTCCAGCCATAAAAAGTAATGAGATATTTCTTGCCATCGATATTAAAAGAAAGTCATAACCTAAAATACTTATTAAATAAAACGGAAATGTAATAAGAGAGTGGATAATCCAAAATATCCAGCCATAGCCGTAATAATTGGCAATAAATAGTTTATCTACTTTTAATTGCATCATATTTTCATGAATACTCCTCATGCTAGATTGGAAAGCATAATCATCTACAGAGCGAAACAGCAAAATATCAAAAGAACTAGAAAATATAAAGTTTTGTATAAAGAAAAAAATAAATATTAAACAAGTACTTGATACAAATATTTTTTCATAAATATCTAGGCTAGTAAAATTTTTAATTGATGATTTTATTGCTACTCTCATTGTATCTCGAATTAAATTGTATTATTATTTCTTGTTTGAAGTATATATTTAAAAGTTCTAATGATTAATTTTATTTTAGTTTTAAAACTTCCGCCACCCTTTGCTTCTCCATGAAGTCTCTTTTTAAAATAAACCGGGATTTCTAAAATTTGATAATTATTTATTCTTGCTTGATATAACAAATAGAGATCTAGCGAAAAATCAGATGGAGCATTGTTTTTAATATATTTATCATAAAAATTTTTTGAAAATAATTTTGGCTGAGCATTAATATCGGTTAAATATTTTTTAAGCAATAACAGCACAATTATCTGCATTCCAAAAGTAAAAAAAGCTTCCGATAATTTTCTATTTTTTCTTTTTCCTTTGACAATTATATTTTTATCTTCGTTTTTTTTATACAATTCTAAAGCCTTTATTATATCTTGCGGATCGGTTTGCATATCGGCATGAGTCCAAGATAAGATATTTCCTGTGGCAATTGACAAAGCTTGGTTAATATCGGCACCGTAGCCTTGCCTTGTTTTGTTTAAAATTAATTTAAAATTCTCATCGGGCAAAATTTTAAATAATTCTTCTAATTCTTGTGCGGTAGAATCAGTCGATCCACCATCGATAACTATAACTTCTATAAAATAAATGCTTTGCTCTACTATTTTTTTTAATTGTTGCAACACAATAGTGATGTTAGTGGCTTCATTAAAGCAAGGAATAATAATTGATAAATCTGGGTTCATATTTTTATTGTATATTTTCATTTTTTATAAAATTTTGCCAATATGCAATTGTATTTTCATAGTTTTCATAATCTGCTGGAGTTCCCCAGCACAGGTATTTAACATCAAAATAACCAACTTTTAATTTAGCATCAATACAATATTGCAAAACTTTATCAACATAATATTTGCCATCTAAAGTATCTTTATTCCAAATCATCTTTTCAAGATTTGCTAAAAAATTAGAAGCATGTTTAAACCAAAACATTCCTGTGGTCGCATGATCTTGCATTGGATTTTCGCTGATAGTTTTTTTTAACGATAAAAATTCTAACTTTTTTGAATTTGCTTTAAGTTTTGCCCAACTGTGTGCATTGGGGTTTTGAGCAATATTATTGTCGTTGGTGTGGCTAATCATTAACACATCAAACTCAGATTTTGCTTTATTAAATTCTTGCTCATCATATATAAAACCATTATCGCAAGCCCCTATAAAAAGCTCATCTTCACTTTGTAAAAATTCTCGAGCCAAAAAACATCCAAATGCTTGATCAAGCATTACATGATCGTGAATAAATATTGTATTAGGAAAATATTGTAAAATAATATCTTCTGTGCCGTTTATTTTATGAAAATCTCTATCAACACAAATTATTTTATTATTGATATCACTGATTTCTGGTATATCTTTCATAGCACAAATTATCATCGGCAGTTTTTTTTTGGTGTGTCTATCAGTTGTTAAAATACATGCTTTGTTTGTTAAATATCCAGCATCGCTAAATCTAGAGCCCTTTCCGCCCATTGGAATAAGTATAATCATAGTTAAAATTTTTTAATAATATTAATCCAAAACAAATATTCTTGCAAATCTTCAGGTGTGCCCCATTGGCAAAAATGCAAAATATTTTGCGGGCACCAAACTTTCAAACCATCTTTAACCATATAATTAAAAGGCAGTGATGCATAATATTCATTATTTATTACATCTTTTGCATCTAGCATTTTTTGACAATATTTTTTTAATATTTCGCCAGTTTTAAAATAATAAACACCAGGCGAATGATGCGATTTAGTTTTGTCTTTATCAAAAGAAAATTTTTCTTTAATTTCAATTAAATTATTATCTTGATCTAATTTGCAAGAGGCATAAAGATTTTTTTCTGGAATTAAATGCGGATGAAACCCGGTGTAGCAAGGTATCGCTCCATCACAATTTCTTTTTGCAACTTGTTCTTTAAACAATTGATAATTCCACTGCATATAAAAATCACAATAACAAATTATTGCTGGAGAATCGTTTAAAATAATATCGGAGGCTTTTAAAGCATCAAAAACTGGCCCTTTTTTTTGCCAATCAGTTATAGCAAAAATTTTGGCATTAGGCGCAATTCTTTTTAACTCTGGCTCAATATATTGCAAAGAATCGAGATGATTTTTTTGACAAATAAAAGTAATTTTATCTTCATCTCCTGGAAACATTTTAACAACCCATTCTATAATAGGTTTATTATGAACCATAATAAATGGCTTTAATTTTTCATATCCAGCATTTTTGAATCTTGAACCAAGCCCAGTCATTGGTATTATTATTTGCATAAACTGTTATTATTATTTTTCATATTCAATATTTTTTTATTCCACATAAAAATAGAAGATACAATTTCTCCTTTTTGCGTAATGATTAAATTTTTTTCGATATCTTCATTTATTAAACCTTTACTTATTTGCTCTTCAAATCTCTTTTTAAATACACAATCTAAATCAATCGAATTTATTAATTCTTTTCTTGAAAGTTGCTTATGTTCGGCGATTTTTGCAACTATATCAACAGATATAGATCTATCAACCATTGTTGGTATTAGAATTGCGTATATTATAGCTATTAATATAGATGAGTTAGTGGAAGCAAATATTATAAAAAAATTTATTTTTAAAAAATAGGTTACAATAAAAATGATTAATAAAGATATAATTATATCAAACAAACAAGCATCCAAAACAATTTTAATTGTAAAAAATTGAAAATGTATTATATGAATAAAGAAAAAAACAACAAAATAAAGTAGGTTGATTAAAAAATATTGAAAAAAATTATTTACTTTCATATGTAGATAAAAAAACATTAACATTTCCGCAATCTATATTAAGATTTTCACTTTTTGTCATTTTATAATTATAAAAATCAAATTGATAATCTAAATTTAATAAATTGTATGCGCTCTTATGCACAAAAAATA
>CAMAWV010000021.1 GCA_945862075.1 Rickettsia typhi
TTAGTTTCAAATTTTTTGAAATTTTTATAGGAGTCAAAAATAAAATTACAAATAGTATAAGCACAATTAACGGTTAAAGTTGCATGCCTTTCAGATGGTTTTTCTTTTATGCCACCATGTCTTGCACTCATATTGTTGCTAATGTGTGCAGTTGCGGTAACTATTCCTGCTAGACTAGAAATAATTTGTGAAAAAGAATCTTGCAACTCTTGATTTTTAATTTTTTCCTTTATAGTTTCTATGTTCAGATTTGTATTTTTTTTAATTTTTTTAAATAATTTTACTAGATCTCCTTTGGTATCATCATAATCGACATTGCTTTGTTTTAAAATTTCTATAAAAACCTCTTCAACAAGAACTCTAGCATGGGCAATTGCTTTTTCATATTCTTTTATATCGATGTATTTTTTGCAATCTTGAATATATTTTTCAATGTATTTCGAAGATATTTCTTTTGTATTATGAAGATTTTTAAGCGATTGAGTATCGATAATTTTTGAAAATGATTTATGGGTAATTTTAAATACCGGATGATTTTGTTTGGTGCTAACTTGTTGCAAAAAAAAGCCGTCATGGGAGATTATTTTGTTAATATTTTCTACTAGTTCTTCTGCATCAGCTACCGCTCTAACTTCTGGCGAAACCAAAAGTTCAATAAAAGAAAATAGTTTGCTTTGCGGTAGTTCTGATAGTTTTAAGACTTTTTTTATAAAATTGGAGTTGGAATAAATTGTAATCCAATTTGCCTGGTAGTGGTAATCTAGCCAATCTTCTTCTTCCCATGCCGAGTTTTGTAAAATATCATCAGATGCTATATTTAATGCTATCATTTTAGATAAAAAATTTTCCTTATCTATTCTCCCACAAAGAGATATTTTAGCTAAATAACTAATTAAATTTAATAATGTTAGCTCGGTTATTTTTGGTTGATCTGATTCTTCTTCTAGTAAAATTAAATTTTCTAATTCTATCCCATAATAAGATTCTAATATTTTTTTACCTAAAGATATTAAATCGGCAAGATTTTTATGTTGTATTCTGCTTGTTATATATGTTTTTTTGCTATGGTAAGACTCATTAATATCGCCAGTATCGCCTTCTTTTAAACCGTATTGACTACTGCAGACATTATGTAAATTATAAGCTTTAACTTGATATAAACAGTTCGAAATAGCATTTATAAATTGTGATTTTCTATCGATGTTTTTTTTATAATTAGTCATTTTTTATAAAAGCAACAAAATGGTATTATATATTTTGATTTTCAAGCAATCTGGCTTGTTGCATTTTGGCAAAATCATCTCCTGCATGATAAGATGAGCGGGTGAGGGGGCTGGAAGCCACCATCAAAAAGCCCTTGCTATAAGCCATTTTTTTGTAAAAATCAAATTCTTCTGGTAAAACATAGCGATCAACAGGTGCATGCCTTAGAGTTGGTCTTAAATACTGCCCGATAGTTATAAAATCAATATTAGCCGATCGCATATCGTCCATTACTTGTAAAATTTGCTCTTTATTTTCGCCAAGCCCCACCATAAGCCCAGATTTGGTGAAAATTGTAGGATCAAGCTCTTTTACTTTTTGCAGAAGTCTTAAAGAATGAAAATATCTAGCTCCAGGTCTGATGGTTTGATAAAGAGCAGGAACGGTTTCGATGTTGTGGTTAAAAACATCTGGTTTGGCTTTTACTACTAACTCTAGAGCTCCATCTTTTCTTAAAAAATCGGGGGTGAGAATTTCGATGGTAGTGTGTGGGGCTTTTTTACGTACATTTTTGATGCATTCAACAAATTGATTAGCTCCGCCATCTGGTAGATCGTCACGATCAACCGAAGTAATAACAATGTGTTTTAGACCAGAAAATTTTGCTACATCGCCAACATTTTCGGGCTCATGAGGGTTGACAGCTTGCGGTTTGCCAGTTTCGATGTTGCAAAAAGAACAAGCTCTAGTGCAGATAGAGCCTAAAATCATTACGGTGGCATGTTTTTGCTCCCAGCATTCGCCAATATTAGGGCAAGCCGCTTCTTCACAAACTGTATGTAGTTTTTTAGACTGTAACATATTTTTAGTTTCGTGATAACCCTTCGACATTGGGGCTTTAACTCGAATCCAATCTGGTTTTCTTAACACTGTTTCTTTCGGAAAATTAGTGGCAAAACCCAAGTGATCTTTGTTATCTTGTTTAGCAATTTGACCGTTTACATTAAGTTTTTCGTTCATTTTATTTCTCCTGTAATTACAAAACCAGTTATTTCGGCTATATTAGTAGAGTGATCGGCCAATCGTTCAAAGCTTTTGGCAATAAATAAAGTATTAACAATTTGATTTACTTCATTTCTATTGAAGTTTTCTTTATTTATTAGGCTAAAAAAATTGCTGTAAGTTTGATCGATGATATCATCTTGAGCGAGAACTTGTTGTGCTAAATTAAGATTGTGAGAATTAAAAGACAAAACAGCATTTTCTACCATATTTTTGGAAATGCTAATCATTTGAGTGAGCCACTCTTTTACTTTTTCATCAAAATTATAACCTTCTAGCAATGAGATTTTTTTGATAATATTCTTTGCTTGATCTCCTATTCTTTCAAGATTAGCAGAGACTTTTAAAGAAGAAATTATATATCGCAAATCAACTGCCATAGGTTGGCGAAGAGCTAAAATAGTAGTTACTTTTTTTTCAATTAAGTGATCAAGGGTGTTTATTTTATAATCATGATTGGTGATGTTTTGTACTAATTGCTGGTTATAATTGTTGATAGCAGAGGAAATCATATCGAGCGATTGAAAAATCAGAGAAACTGTTAAATCGAGGGTGCCAGCTATTGATTGTAGTTCGTTATCATAAGATTTAACGGTATGATCTTTAAGGCTCATAAATTTAAAAAAGATGTTGTTAAATTAGTCTTTTTTATTGTAAAATAATTAATTGAAAATTAAAAGTGTTTTTTTGATATTTTTTAAATAAAACAATCCTATGAAAATAATCTCCGGAATTTATGCAAGAAAACAACTTGCTAATTGTGATAATTTAAATTTTCGTCCTACCACTAACAAGAATAGAGAAGCTTTATTTAATATTTTAAAGCACAATAAATTTGGTTTTTCTTTGCAAAATTCGGTCATGACAGATATTTGCTGTGGTAGTGGTGTGATTGGTTTTGAAGCTTTATCTTGTGGGGCGAAACAGGTTATTTTTCTTGATAATAACTTAAATCATTTAAAAATAGTTGCTAAAAATATAGCAATATTGCAAGTACAAAATATGACAAAAACAATTTTGTCAAGTGTTTATAATTTACCTATAAATCAGCAAAAAATTGATTTTTTATTTCTCGATCCTCCTTATATTTTAAATTATGCTAAAATTATTATCGAACTGGAGCAAAAAAACTGGTTAGCAAGTAATTCTTTGTTAGTGGTGGAGTGGGGCAAGAAGAGTAATATTGATAACCATTATTTTGAACAGTTTTCTTTTTTAAAAATTCTCGATATTCGAGCTTATGGCGAAACATTTTTTGGTTTTTTTTTAAAAAAATAACAAATTTTTAAAAATAATTGTTGCAATAAAAAAAAATATCTTTAAAATTTTATGATTAAATTAATTTATAACTAAGTTTTAATGTTTATGCAAGCAATGTTTTTATGATGTTTGCTTAATGTTTTTATTTGTGTATTTTTTAAATAATTTTTTAGCTTTTTAGTTAAAAATTGTGTGGTAAAGGTAATATCCTTGTAAACAATAATTTGTTTAAACCACTTAATTATTTTATTTTATGTCAAAACAAAAAAAAGAAATTTTAGGCATTATCAAGCTAGAAGTTCCTCTTGGTAAAGCTAATCCTGCCCCTCCAATAGGTCCAGCACTTGGTCAAAAAGGTTTAAATATTATGGAGTTTTGTAAGCAGTTTAATGCTTTAAAACTTGAATACGATCAAGGAACCCCAATTCCTGTTATTATTACTGCCTATAAAGATAAAACATTTACCTTCATCACTAAAAACCCCCCTGTTTCTTATCTAATTAAAAAATCTATTTCTTTAGCTAAGGGTTCTTCAAACCCAGGTAAAGATATGGTGGGTAAAATTACCAAGCAACAAATCGTAGAGATAGCCAAGAAAAAAATGGTCGATATGAATGCTACTAGTCTAGAATCTTGTATTTCAATGATAGCTGGCACTGCTGTGTCTATGGGCTTAGAGGTTGTTGAATAAAATATTTTAGGTAATAAATATGAAAAAAACTAAAAAACAAATTCAGCAAAAAATAGTTGCTAAAACTATCGAAGAAGCAATTGAAAATATCAAAAATATTTCTGCTGAAAAAAAACGAAAATTTATCGAGTCTGTTGATATTGCTATTAATCTAGGTATCGATCCAAAACAATCCGATCAAACCGTTAAGGGTTCAGTATTATTACCAAATGGCTCTGGTAAGCAAGTAAAAATTGTTGTAATAACTGGTAACGAAGATTTGCAAAAAATAGCTCTTCAATTTGGTGCCTTCATGACTGGTTTAGAAGATGTTATATCTAAAATAGATGCTGGTTTTCTCGATTTTGATTGCTGTATAGCAACTCCAGAAGTTATGCCAAAATTGGCAAAAATAGCTAGAAAACTTGGTCCAAGAGGTTTGATGCCGAGTCCAAGAAATGGCACTGTTACTAACGATATCAAAAAAGCTGTATCTGAAGCTATAAAAGGTAGAGTTGATTTTAAAAACGATAAAGGTGGCACAGTTCATTGTTTGGTTGGTAAAATCAATTTTGAAACCAAGCAATTACTAGAAAATATTGTTTCTGTGATAAAAATTATCAAAGAATCTAAACCAGAATCTTCAAAAGGTAAATTTATTAGATCTTTCTATATAAATTCAACCATGGGTCCTTCGGTTGAAGTGGTTGTCGAATCAATTTAATTTATTTTGCTATGAATAGAAATCAAAAATCCGATCTTGTATCTTATATACAAAGCAATATAAGTGGTAGCCAATTTATTGCTATAATTCAATACCGTGGAATGTCTGATAAGCAATTATTTAATTTAAGAGTTGCTTTAAAATCTAAAAATTGCAATATTAAAATTGCTAAAAATACTTTAATAAAAGTTGCTTTTAAAGGAACAAATCTTGAAAAGCTTGATAATCACTTAAATGGTCCAACAGCAATTGTTTATGCTCAAGATCCAGTTGCTCTTTCAAAAGTAATTGTTGATACTTCAAAGCAAGTAGAATCATTAAAAATCATTACTGGATTTTTTAATAATAACCTAATGTCTGAATCTACAATCAAAGATCTTGCTAAATTAGGATCAATGGATGATGTAAGAGCTTCTTTTGTTGGTATATTAAAAAGTCAACAATCGCAGTTCTTAAATATTCTTGGTGCCCCAGAAAAAGGATTAGCAACTTTAAAAAATCAATAATTCTCATATTAACAACTAAAACAACATAAATATGTCAACCGATCTTAACCAACTAACCGAAACTTTATCTGCCTTAACAATTCTTGAACTTGCTGAATTAAGCAAAAAATTAGAAGAAAAATGGGGTGTTTCTGCCATGTCTTTTGCTGCTGCCGCTCCTGCTGCCGCCGCTCCTGTAGCTGAAGTTAAAGATAAATTCGATATTCATTTAACTGTTGCTGGCGATAATAAAATCAATGTTATAAAAGAGGTTAGAGCAATAACTGGCTTGGGCTTAAAAGAAGCAAAAGATTTAGTTGAGGCAGCTCCTAAATTAGTTAAAGCAGAGGTTTCTAAAACGGAAGCAGAAGATATCAAGAAAAAGCTTGAAGCCGCTGGAGCAAAAGTAGAGTTAAAATAATAATACTTTATTTTTTTAGTAATGTTTCTTGTTTTAAAAATATAAATACATACTAATTATTTTTTAAATTCATTTAAACCAAAAATTATTATAGTTTAAATGTATTTGATTATTAGAATGTAAGCTGGTTCTTTATATTAAAAAAACAATTATAAACAACTTTTTTCTATATTATTTTACTTTATAAATGGATATAGCAAAATATGGTTTAGTTGTTTTTAAAAGTAGCAGTCATAATTTAAATTTGGTTTTAAAAATATCAATGTATCTAGATACCAAAATTTTAAACTAAAATAAAAAATAATTTATGATATCAATGTTATTATATATTGACATGCAGATCAGTTTTTTTTAAAGATTTTTCTGTTGCAGATATATTTTAAACAATTAGAATTATTCTTATATTTTAAGTATGTTTTTACCTAATATTTCTTTGAAATAAATGTTATTATTCTTGATAATATCATTATAAGTTTCCTAAAGCAATAAAATTAATTATTGCAGCAGTTATTGCTGTAATAATCATTAAAAATAAGTAGCTAGTAATTTAAATTTTATAATTTAAACTTTAATCTATTTAAATATAAAAGGTGAGTTTTAAAACTAAATTTAGAATTAAAAATAGTTTTTTCTAGATGTAACTAAAATTATTTTTTCTTGCATTAAAGAAGCTAATTATATTTTTTTTTTGTAAACTTTAACTTTTTCTTTTATAATCTTTATATCTTTATTTTAAAGTTTTGAAAAAAAATATAAAGATAACAATAATTTCCGAATTTACATATAATAAGTATTTATGGCTCAACATCGCAATTTTACTCAGTCAATTCTAAGAAAAAACTTTAGCAATAATCCAGATATTGATGCTGTACCACACTTAATGTCTCTGCAGAAAGATTCTTATCAAAAATTTTTACAACTTAACATTGATCCTGCAAAGAGAAAAAATATCGGTATACAATCTGTTTTTAATTCTTTTTTTCCAATATTTGATTCTGCCGAAAAGTTTACTGTTGAATTCATTGATTATCACTTAAAACAGCCAAAATATGAGGCTTCAGAGTGTTTGTTTGCAGGAAAAACTTTTGCTTCTTCTTTAGTTGCTAACTTAAGAATAATCATTTGGAGTAAAGAGGAAGGTTCGGATATCAAAGAAATTCGTTCTATAAAAGAACAAGAAGTATATTTTTGTGAAATACCTCTCATGACAGAAAATGGTAGTTTTATTTTTAATGGAGCAGAAAGAGTTATTGTTTCACAAATGAGAAGGGCCCCCGGTGTTTTTTTTGATAGCGAGAATATAAAAGGTTCTTCTTTAAAATCTTATGTGGCAAAAATTATACCTCATATTGGTTCTTGGATTGATTTTGAATTTGATACTAAAGATATTTTGCATTTTCGTATAGATAAAAAAAGAAAAATACCAGCTACCACTTTATTAAGAGCTCTTGGTTATACCTCTCAAAATATTATTCAAGAGTTCTACGGCTATCAAGAGGCCGAGATTGCTGAAAAAGGTTGGTCTTTAAAATTTGACTCAAAAAATTTTCTAGGTAAAAAAACTTTGCATGATATAATTTGTGCTAATTCTGGAGAGCTTTTGGTTAAAGAGGGTTTAAAAGTAACTAGAAAAACCATTGAAAAATTAAAAACAGAAAAATTTGAAAGATTTTTACTTACCGATGATGCTTTATTGGGTTTTGTATATACTCAAGATGTTATTGAGCCAGAAACTGGAGAAATACTCCTTGAATCTGGTTCTATTGTTACTATTGAAAGCTTGGAAATTTTACAAAAATTAAATGTAAATAAAGTTCTGATTGTTAATCCTAGTAAATCAAATATTGGTCCTTATTTATATAACACTATTTTGGTTGATAAAAACATGACAACCAAAGATGCTTTAGTTGATATTTATAAAGCAGTAAGAGCTGGCGAAAATCCATCGTCTCATGAAGTTGCGCAAAATTATTTTAATAATCTTTTATTTTCAGATGCTCGCTATAATCTTTCTGATGTAGGTAGATTAAAAATGAATCATCGACTCGAATTAAAAATTTCTAATGAAATTTTGCATTTAACTAAAGAAGATGTTATCACTACTATAAAAATACTTAGTGATATTAAGCATAACGATTTAAAAACCGATGATATTGATAATTTGGCAAATCGTCGAGTAAGAGCTGTTGGTGAGTTGATAGAAAATCAAATTAGAATTGGTATGTCTAGAGTAGAAAAGTCTATTGTAGAAAAAATTAATTCTATCGATGTAGAAACTTTAATGCCGCAAGCTATAATAAATTCTAAACCACTTATTACTGCGATTAAAGATTTTTTTTCAACCTCTCAGTTGTCGCAATTTATGGATCAAACCAATCCTTTATCAGATATTACTCACAAAAGAAGATTATCTGCTTTAGGTCCAGGTGGTTTAACTAGAGAGAGAGCTGGTTTTGAAGTTCGAGATGTTCATCCTACTCATTATGGTAGAATTTGTCCAATTGAAACCCCAGAAGGTCAGAATATTGGTTTGATTAATAGTTTAGCAACTTATGCTAAAGTAAATGAATATGGCTTTATTGAAACCCCTTATCGTAAAGTAATTAATGGTAAATTAACCGATCAGGTTTTATATTTATCAGCAATGTCAGAAGTTGATTTAGCTATCGCTCCATCTAACATTGAAACAGATAAAGACGGAAAAATTATTGATGATTTAGTAAATTGTCGTAAAAATGGCGAATTTATCATGTTGCCCCCAGAAAAAATAGATTATATTGATGTTTCAACTAAGCAAATTGTATCTGTTGCTACTACTTTAATTCCGTTTTTAGAAAATGACGATGCGAATCGTGCCTTAATGGGTGCTAATATGCAAAGACAGGCTGTTCCTTTACTTATTCCAGATGCTCCTTTAGTTGGTACTGGTATGGAGGTTGTTGTTGCCTCTGATTCTGGTGCAACAATTTCTGCAAATAATGATGGTGTGGTTAAATTTGTTGATTCTTCGAAAATATTAATCGAATCTATTGACGATAAGGGTAATCCAAAAATAGATTTATACAATCTGAAAAAATTTGTTCGAACTAACCAAGACACTTGTATTAATCAACGACCAGTTATTAATGTTGGTGATAAAATTAAGTGCGGTCAGGTTATTTCTAGTGGTCATAGTATTGCTAATGGTGAGATCGCTTTAGGGAAAAATGTTAGAGTTGCTTTTATGCCTTGGAATGGCTATAATTTTGAAGATTCAATAATTATTTCTGAAAAACTTTTGTCAGAAGATACTTTTACTTCTATTCATATTGAAGAACTCGAAATTATAGCTAGAGATACTCGTTTAGGGCCAGAAGAGATTACTCGAGATATTCCAAATGTGAGTGAAGATGTATTAACAAAACTTGATGAAGAAGGTATTATTCATATTGGTGCCGAAGTTAATCCTGGTGATATTTTAGTAGGTAAAACTACTCCAAAAAGTGAATCTCCAACCACTCCTGAAGAAAAATTATTAAAAGTAATTTTTGGAGAAAAATCTCTAGATGTAAAAGACTCTTCTTTATATGTGCCAACTGGTGTGAGTGGCACAGTAGTTGATGTTAAAACTTTTTTACGCAAAGGTATAGAAAAAGATGAAAGATCTATCTATATCGAAATGCAAAAAATTGAAGAATTAGCTAGTAAAAAAGATTTGCATCTTAAATTTTTAGGTAAAGCAATTAAAGATGCTATAATTAAAATATTAGATGGTAAAAAATTATCTGTTGCTTTTGATAAATTAAAAGCTGGCTCTATTCTTTCTGTTGCTAATCTTGAAAATTTATCTATACATCAATTGGTTAAAATAATGGTTTCTGATTCTTCGGCAATGCTTGAGATTGAGGCTTTAATTAAAAATTATGAAGAGGTTTCGGTAAAATCTGAGAAGCAATATCAAGAAAAAGTCGCTAAAATTAAAGCTGGTGATGAATTAGGTCAGGGTGTATTAAAAGTTGTTAAGGTTTATATTGCTTCAAAATATCGTTTGCAACCAGGTGATAAAATGGCTGGTAGACACGGTAACAAGGGTGTGGTATCAAAAATTGCTCCTGTCGAAGATATGCCTTATTCTCAAGATGGTCAACCAGTTGATATTGTTTTGAATCCGATAGGTGTTCCTTCGCGAATGAATGTGGGGCAGATTTTAGAAACTCATCTTGGTTTTGCCTCTAAAGAACTTGGCAAAAAAATAGCTGGTTTATTACAAGATTTATCTGAAAATAAACTAGAATATATTGATAAACTAAAAAATACTTTATTAAGCATTTACGATTCTAAACAAGAACAGATTAAAATTAATAAAATGTCTGATTCAGAAATAATTGATTTTGCTTCGCAATTAAAAAATGGTGTACCTTTTGCAACTGGTATTTTTGAAAAAGCTAAAGAAGAATATATTGCAAAATTACTAGAAATGGCAGGTGTAGATACTTCTGGTCAAATTTATTTATACGATGGCAAAACTGGCGATAGATTTGAAAGAAAAGTAACTGTTGGCTATATTTACATGTTAAAATTACATCATTTGGTTGATGATAAAATACATGCTCGCTCAATTGGTCCTTATAGCTTAATTACTCAACAGCCTTTAGGTGGTAAATCACATTTTGGCGGTCAAAGATTTGGTGAAATGGAATGTTGGGCATTACAAGCTTATGGTGCGGCTTATACTTTACAAGAAATGCTTACTGTAAAATCTGATGATGTTGTTGGTAGAATTAAAATTTATGAATCTATTATTCAAGGTAATCAGAACTTTAATTGTGGCATACCAGAATCTTTTAATGTAATGATTAAAGAGGTTCGTTCTTTAGGTTTGAATATTGAGTTAATAGAAGAGTAAAAACATATCTTTATCAATAGGAATTGTTTTATCCTAAATACAGAAATACTATAAATTTAGTGTTTCTGTTAAAAAATTTAATCAAAATTTTTCGTTTTAATTGTTTAAATCGAAACTTTAATAGTAAAAATTAATAAATTATTTTATCATGACACTTGCTGGAACATCATCTCACGGTCTTTTAAGCACCACAAGCAATTCATCTGTTGATTTGCTCGATTTTAATGCTATTAAAATTTCTATTGCCGATCCAGATAAAATAAGATCTTGGTCTTATGGTGAAGTAACTAAGCCAGAAACCATTAATTATCGCACTTTTAAACCAGAAAGAGATGGTTTATTTTGTTCAAGAATATTTGGTCCTATTAAAGATTACGAATGTTTATGTGGAAAATATAAAAGAATGAAATACAAAGGTATAGTTTGTGAAAAATGTGGCGTTGAAGTTACATCTTCAAAGGTAAGAAGAGATAGAATGGGACATATTGAATTGGCGGCGCCAATAGCTCATATTTGGTTTTTAAAATCTTTACCATCTAGAATAAGCACTATTTTAGGTGTTCCTCTTAAATTGATAGAAAAAGTTATTTATTTTGAAGCTTATATAGTTACCGATTCTCTTATGTCTCCCTTAAAAGAAGGTGAAATAATAACAGAAGAAGAGTATGATAATTTACAACAAGCTCATGGTTATGGTAGTTTTTTAGCTGAAATGGGTGCTGAAGCTGTGCAAAAAGTCTTACAAAATCTCGATTTATCAAAAATACAACAAGAGCTTCGTGAAGAGCTTTCTACCATAACTTCTGAAATTAAAAAAGAAAAGACAATAAAAAGATTAAAATTAATAGAGCAGTTTTTAGAATCTAGCAATAAACCAGAGCATATGATTATGTCGGTTTTGCCAGTTATACCGCCTGATATTCGTCCTTTAGTTATGCTTGATGGAGGTAGATTTGCAGCTTCTGATTTAAACGAGTTATATCGTAGAGTGATTAATCGTAATAATCGTTTAAAAAGACTCATCGAGTTATCTGCTCCTGATATTATTATCAAAAATGAAAAAAGAATGCTACAAGAATCGGTTGATGCCTTATTAGATAATGGTCGATCTGGTGCTATTGTGCGAAATGCTAACAAAAAACCTTTCAAATCGTTAAGCGATATGCTAAAAGGTAAGCAAGGTCGATTCAGACAAAATCTTTTAGGTAAGAGGGTTGATTATTCTGGTAGAAGTGTTATTGTTGTTGGTCCAGAATTAAAATTGCATCAATGTGGTTTGCCCAAAAAAATGGCTCTCGAATTATTTAAACCTTTCATTTATTCTAAATTAGAACTTTACGGAAAATCTTCTTCTATTAAAATTTCTAAAAAAATGGTTGAATCAGAAAGACCAGAAGTTTGGGATGTATTAGATGAAGTAATTAAAGAGCATCCTGTTTTATTAAATAGGGCTCCAACTTTGCACAGGCTTGGTATTCAGGCTTTTGAACCAGTTCTTACTGAAGGTAAAGCAATTCAACTCCATCCTCTTGTTTGCTCAGCTTTCAATGCCGATTTTGACGGCGATCAAATGGCAGTTCATGTGCCTCTTTCTATAGAGGCCCAAGTGGAAGCAAGAGCCTTGATGATGTCGACAAATAATATCTTAAGCCCAGCTAATGGTAAACCAATTATCGTTCCTACGCAAGATATTATTTTGGGTTTATATTATATTACAATGCAAGGCAAAGATTTTGATACTGCTAGACCTTATCCAATTGCTGAAGAAGGCGAATTAATGCATACTTTATTTAATAAGATAATCTCTTTGCATACTAAAATTCTATATCGTTATTCTTTTTATAATGAAAACGGCGAAAGAGAGTTGATAAAAATCGAAACTACTCCAGGAAGAGTTTACTTATATAACTGCTTGCCAAATATGATGAAAAATCAATTTAGTATTGTTAATAAAACCATGACTAAAAAAGCAGTAACTAATCTTATTGATGTTGTTTATCGTTATTGCGGTCAAAAAGAAACTGTCATTTTCTGCGATAAAATTATGTCTTTAGGTTTTAAAAACGCTTGTAATGCGGGTATTTCTATTGGTAAAGATGATATGATTATTCCAAAAAATAAACAAGCTTATGTTTCTGATTCTTTAAATAAAGTAAAAAAATTAAGAGATCAATACCGAGAAGGTTTAATTACTGCTGGCGAACGATATAATAAGGTAATCGACGAATGGACTTCTTGTACCGCTAAAATCTCAAAAGAAATGATGTCTTATATATCTGCTTTTGACTCGCCAAGAACTGCTAACTCTATTTTTATGATGGCTGATTCTGGGGCGAAGGGTTCGGAAAATCAAATTAAACAAGTAGCGGGCATGAGAGGTTTGATGGCGAAATCTTCTGGTGAAATTATTGAAACTCCTATTATTTCTAATTTTAAAGAAGGTTTAAATGTAATGGAATACTTTATTTCTGCTTATGGTGCTAGAAAAGGTTTAGCAGATACCGCTCTTAAAACAGCGAATTCTGGTTATTTAACACGTAGATTGGTTGATGTTTCTCAAGACTGTATTATTACTGAAGATGATTGTCATACTAACCATGGTGTGCCAATTGAAGCCGTTATAGAAGATGGTAGAACCATAGTTTCTTTAGCAGAAAATTGCTTGGGTAGAGTTGTGCTTAAAAATGTTGTTTATAAAGGAAAAACAATAGTTTCTGCTGGCGAAATGATAAACGAAGAACAGGCAGAAGAAATAGAGAAATCTGGTATTAAATCATTGATTGTTCGATCTGTACTTACTTGTGAAACTCAAAATGGAGTTTGTGCAAAATGTTATGGTAGAGATTTGGCAACTGGTAATTTAGCTGGCATTGGTGAAGCTGTTGGGGTTATTGCTGCTCAATCAATTGGTGAGCCAGGAACTCAGCTTACAATGAGAACTTTCCATATTGGTGGTGCCGCTCAAAGAGGAGCCGAACAATCTTCTATCTCGGCTATCTCCGAAGGCAAGATTAAATTCAACGAAAAATCAACAATTATAAATCGTGATAATAAAATTGTTGTTGTGGCAAGAAATTTTGAAATTATCATTACCGATCTAGAAGATATAGAGCTTCATCGTTATAAATTGCCTTATGGTGCAACTATTGGTCATGGTAATAATTCTATAGTTAAAAAAAGTGATTATTTAGCAGAATGGGATGCTTATAATATTCCTGTAATTTCTGAAGTTTCTGGTATCGCTAAATTTAATGATCTTTCTGAAAATATTTCTTTAAGAGAAAAAATAGAAGAAAGTACTGGTGTTTCTACAAAAATTGTTATTGATTGGAAGCAATATAGTAAGCAAGATTTAAAACCTCGAATTTCTATAGAAAATTCTTCTGATAATAAAGATTATGCTCTTTCTGTAGGAACTATTATTGGTGTTACAAATGGTGACGAAATTTTAGCTGGTGATATTATTGCTAAAATACCAAAAGAATCTTCTAAAACTCGTGATATTACAGGTGGCTTGCCAAGAGTTGCCGAATTATTTGAGGCAAGAAAACCTAAAAATGCTGCTATCATGGCAGAATTTGATGGTAAAATAGAATTTGGTAAAGATTATAAAACTAAAAAAAGAATTATTTTGCACTCTGAAAATCCAGAAATTTTACCGATTGAATATACAATTTCTAAAAATAAACATCTTTTTGTTGGCGATGGTGATTTAGTGAAAAAAGGCGATGTGTTGGTAGATGGTAATTTAGTTCCTCATGATATTTTGAAAATTTTAGGTATGCAAGCATTTACTAATTACATGGTAAATGAAGTTCAGAAAGTTTATCGTATGCAAGGTGTAAAAATAGACGATAAACACATAGAAGTTATTTTATCCATGATGTTAAAACGAGTTGAGGTTACTAATCCTGGAGATACAACTTTCTTGCTTGGTGAATATGTTGATAGTGATATTTTTGAACAAACTAATCAAAAAGTTTTGTCTAAAAATCTCAAATCAGCTCAGTCTAATAAAGTATTGCTTGGTATTACCAAGGCATCTTTGCAAACAAAATCGTTTATTTCAGCTGCTTCTTTCCAAGAAACTACTCGAATACTTACCGAATCGGCAGTACAAGGAAAAGTTGATAATTTATCTGGTTTAAAAGAAAATATTATTGTTGGTCGATTGATTCCTGCTGGAACAGGCTTAATTACTGCAAAATATCGTAAAAAAGCTAATTCTTTATCTTAATGATTGTAAGAGTTGTATTAATGCGAACATACTAAAATTGTTGCAAGTATAAAAATGTATTTAAAAGTATATGTTTGAGTATAACCAAAATAATATTTTTGCTAAAATAATTCGTCAAGAAATACCAGCGAAAATAGTGTATCAAGACGATTATCTGCTTGCTTTTTACGATATTAAGCCAGAGGCGGTGGTGCATATTTTGGTTATTCCCAAACAGCCCTATTGTAATTATACTCATTTTATTAATCAGGCAAACCCACAAGAAATTGCTTATTTTTTACAAAAAGTAGCCGAAATTGCCAATCAGCAATGTCCAAATGGTTTTCGCCTGATTACTAATAACGGAAGCGATGCACTCCAAACAGTAGAGCATTTTCATATGCATATTTTAGGCAAAGAAAAACTAGGTGGCTTGCTTGGTAAATGACTAACAATAAAGATTTAGCGGTATATATTCATTATCCTTTTTGCCAAAGCAAATGTCCTTATTGCGATTTTAACTCACATGTTTCAAATAGCATTAATCATCAAGAATTTTTAGAAGCTTATAAAACAGAATTAAATTTTTTTGCTCAAAAAATAGATAAAACACAGAAAATTTCATCTATTTTTTTTGGTGGTGGCACGCCTTCGCTAATGCCAATTAGTTTAGTTGCTGGTATTTTAGAGCAAATAAATAAATTGTGGCAACTGAAACCAAATTGTGAGATTAGTCTTGAAGCTAACCCAACTTCTGTTGAGTCGAAAAAATTTTCACAACTTAAAAATATCGGTATTAATCGTCTTTCTTTAGGAATTCAAGCTCTTAATGGAGATGATTTAAAATTTTTGGGGCGAACCCATTCTCAAAATCAAGCTTTTGAGGCAATAAATTTAGCAAAAAAATATTTTGATAATTTTTCGTTTGATTTAATTTATGCTAGACCAAATCAAACTTTAAAAAAATGGCAAGAAGAGTTAGAATTAGCACTTAGTTTTAATAGTAAACATCTATCTTTATATCAGCTTACCATCGAAAAAGGCACTGCTTTTTTTGGGCTTTTTTTACAAAAAAAAATTACTTTACCAAATGAAGATTTGGCTTGCGAATTATATCAAGCAACTTTTGATATTTGTCAAAAACACAATATGCATCTTTATGAAATCTCTAATTACGCCAAACAAGGTTTTGAATGTAAGCATAATTTAGCTTATTGGCGAGGTTTTCATTATATTGGGATTGGTGCAGGAGCTCATTCGAGATTTAGCCAAGATCAACAAAATTTTGCCACTGCTAATTTTTGTGAGCCAAAAAAATGGCTACAAACTTTGCAAAATCAACAAATGCCTTGGCAAACAACTGAAATATTAACTGCAAAAAAACGATTAGAAGAGTTATTGTTAATGGGTTTAAGATTAAGTGAAGGTGTTAAAAAAACTAGCTTAGAAAAAATTTATAGCAAAAGTTTTGATGAAATTTTTTTGCCACAAGTTCTGAAAAAATTAATAAGCCAAGGGTTAATTAGTATTGATGCTAACCATATAAAAATCAATAGTCAACATTATTTGCTTACTAACGAAATAATCACCAAAATTTGCCTTGCCATTATTGATTAATCTGCTCTAAAAAAAATAGGCTTGTGATTGAGTGTGTGTAAGATTTAGTTCTTGTAAAAAATCGTAGTAAGTTTTAGTTAAAATTACATCATCAAATTTTGGATTGGTAGAAGTGGTGGAGAAGGTGTTATCGTTGTCGCTATTTTCTACTTGCTCTATGCCATCGTTGCCATTGTTACAAAGTGTGTTTATTGTTCCGTTGATTTTATAAGATCCGCAAGAATTGGCTCCAAAGCTTAAAAGTAATAAAATTGGTCGAGTACCACTCTGATCTGTTGTAATACTTCCATCACCTGTATTTGTGGTAAAAAAATTAGCTGCATTAAATGTACCAGTGTCTGGAGCTAATCTATTATCAACAACATATAAAATTTTGTTACCAAAATCATCTTCAGCCATATCGCTTGGTAAATTTAAATTTCTAGTGGGAATATATCCTATGGTTATTATGTTGTTAGGTCTTATTGATGAACAATTTGCAATACTATTATCTGTAAATGCATAGCTTATATTTGTATCTTTTGCATGAGTAAGATCGACTGGGCAAGGTAATCTTCTTGTTGTCATTAAGTGTTCTGCTAAAGATTTATAGATAATATTTAGCTTTTCTTTGGTATTTAAAGTTTTGGTTTGCACAATGTTGTTGGTAAAAATATTTAAACCACTTGATAAAAAAATTGCAATAATTACCAAAACAATAGATAATTCAACTAAAGTATAAGCTTTTTTTGTTGTAAAAGAAATATTAATCATAATAAAAATTGATTATCGTCGGCAATCAAATAAAAAACGACAATTATTTGATTGATAACATTTAACCCTTCTGGAAATATTTTGAGCAACACAAGATTGAGTAGCTTGTAGATTATAAGATAAATTAGTGCATTCAATCGGATGACTTGTTGAAGAGCATTTTTGTAAATAAAATTGGTTAAAATCAAGACTAAAATCTTCTTCGGTTTTATAAAGTATTATATCATCAAAAGATGGATTAGTATAATCGTTAATAAAAATAGTATCTGGATAATTAGTGTTGCCAGGGGTGCTGATTATGCTATTAGTTCTTTCTATTACTGTGGAAGTAATGTTTGTATAATTACAATTTATAGTTGCTCCTGCACAGGCATTTAAATGATTTTTAGAGCGATAACTATATGCTTGATTAGCCCCAGTGCTACTTAAAACAACTACGGCTTCTGATGTTATTTGTCGAGATGCGCTTTGTATCTGTTCATTTATGATAAAATTTGCATTTTTATCAATGATATAATTGCCAAAATTGTTGATTGTAATATATTGTTGATTTACCATATAAAATATTTTATTACCAAAACCATCTTCGGATAATTCGGCAGATAAATCAAGATCTCGCACTGGCACTCCGCCATAACATCTGTTTGTTTGGCATATACCTCCAGCACAAGTATTGCCAGTTAAAGGTTGCGACATTACCTCTGTTTTGCTAATACTTAAAGATATTGGGCAGGGTAGTTTTTTGTTGTTTGTTAAATACTGCCCCAAGGCAAGGTAAATAATTTTTAGTTTATCTTTGGTAATGCGATTTTTAGCATTAACACTTATGGTATTAGAATAATTAATGGTGGTAAAAATAAGAATGGCAATAATAATAATAACTACCGCTAGCTCTAAAATGGTAAAGGCATTTTTTATTTTATTTTGATACATAATTAATCACTAAGAGCAAGTTGATTTTGATTGAAATAAAACGCCATATTTACCGCAAATTAATTGACAACTGTTACTGGGATCTTTATGAAATAAATTTTGCTCGTAAAAAATACTTTGGCTGATATCCCTAGCAGGACCTAATGCATCTGTATCGGCTTTTCTTTTATAGTTAGAAAATGAATTTATGAGGGAATTGCATAAAACTAAATGATGAGCATTGAAATCGCTAGCAATTTGATTTTTTGTTTTAAATAAAATTATATCATCGAAGTTGGGGTCGGTAGAGCTGTAAATAATATTGTTGTTTATAGTGGTGCTATATTTATTGCTAGAATTAGTTGCTTCATCAGTAATCGGACAAGATGAGTTTGCTGAAATACCATTACCAAGATAAGCACAATTTTTATTGTTGCCATGGCTCACTAATACCAAAATTGCTTGGTTGGTAATTTGTCGAGTAGAGTATTCGAAAATATTAAACATTTGATTGTCATAATTTGTTTCGCCAAAACCAATATTGTCGCTAGGAAAAATAGGTGGTGAAGCAAGCGATTCTAGGGTTGTTTCGATGGTGGCATTTCTACTAACAATATAGGTTATTTTATTGCCAAATTCATCTTTTGCCATATCTGAAGGAAGCCCTAAAGTAGTGGTAGGAACGGCACCTATAAAAAAATTGTTGCTAGATGAAAATATTCCGTTTGAAACAGTATTGCAATTAACACCTGTTTTATCAGTTTCGTTTCCGTATGAAATAGAGTTTTCTGCAATGTTTAGTTGGGCTGGGCAAGGTAATCTTTTTTGTCTTAACAAAAACTTACCTAAAGCACTATAAATAATTTGCATTTTTTCTTGGGTTTCATTTTTTTGAGCTTTTTTCATGGAGTTACTAACAATAGAGGCTACTCCCATCATTAAAATAGACATAATCGTAATAACCACCGATAACTCTACCAAAGAATAGGCTTTTTTGATTTTTAAAGTAGTAATGTAAAAAATATTGTTATGTTGCAAAGTTTAGTAAAAATAATTTAAAAATAATTATCATAATTTTAGCAGTTTTTTACTGCAAGCAAAAACTTACTTGACAGCTAATTTTTATTTGCAATACTTTAAAATAAAATTATAGCGATGTAATAGTTTCATTATACAATAAATTTATCAATTTTTTATGAAAAATCAGTGTTTAGTTTCGGCAAATAATTCAATTCATATTCAAATAGAAGCTTTAAAAACACTTACCAGTATTATTGATAATAATTTCTTACAAGCAGTAGAGTTAATTAAAAAATGTCAGGGTAAAGTTATTGTAAGTGGCATGGGTAAATCTGGTCATATTGGCAATAAAATTGCGGCAACCTTTGCTTCTACTGGCACCTCCGCATTTTTTTTACATCCAAGTGAAGCTAGCCATGGTGATTTGGGCATGATAGCCAAAAACGATATTTTAATTTTAATTTCTAATTCGGGAGAGAGTAAAGAGCTTTTCGATATTATTAATTTTGCTAAAAGATTTAACATTAACATTATTGGCATTACTAGTAAAAATGGCTCAACATTAGCTAAGGCTAGTGATGTTTCTTTGGTTTTACCGCCGCATCAAGAAGCTAATTTGCTTAATGCTCCAACTACTTCTACCACTCTTACCTTGGTTTTAGGCGATGCTTTAGCAATGAGCTTGTTGGAAGAAAAAAAATTTAATCAAGAGCAATACAAAATTTTTCATCCTGGTGGTAAAATTGGGGCTTCGTTATTAAATGTTGCCGATATTATGCGAACCAATAGGCAAATTCCGTTAGTGCAAAGCACTCAGAATATGCAAGAAGTATTACTTGAAATGACTTCTAAACACTTGGGATGTGCAGGTGTTCTAGAAAACGAAGTTTTGATTGGCATTATTACTGATGGCGATTTAAGAAGATCTTTTTGTGCTAATTTTTTACAAAAAACCGCTAATCAAGTCATGACTCTTCATCCTATTGTGATCAGTACAAATATTTTAGCAATTAAGGCTGTAGCTTTAATGAATGAAAAGAGTATCACCAGTGTTTTTGTGGTTGATTATTTGCAAAAACCATTGGGTATTTTGCATTTACATGATTGCCTAAAAGCAGGAATTATTTAGTTTTATGTTTGATAATTTAGAAAATAAACCACCGCTTCTACGCTACGATTTACAAATTATCGCCGATTTTATTTTGCCAAAAAGTAAGGTGCTTGATATTGGTTGTGCCGATGGTGAATTGCTTTATTTTTTACAACAACAAAAACAAGTGCAGAGTTTTGGGCTAGAAATATCTCAAAACTTGGTTAGTAAAGCCATTATTAAGGGTTTGTCGGTTATTCAAGGTAATGCTGAGTCTGATTTGTTGATGTATCCTAATCAATCTTTTGATTATGCTATTTTAAGTCAAACAATTCAGGCAACTCACAATCCTCCGCAAATTTTGCAAGAAATGTTAAGAATTTCTAGATTTGCCATTGTTTCTTTGCCAAATTTTGCTTTTTTACAAAACCGCTTTTATCTGATGTTTAAAGGTGAAATGCCAGTTAATAAGCATATTCCATTTCAGTGGTATGAAACACCAAATATTCATTTTTGCTCAATTAAAGATTTTTTAAAACTTTGTGTTGAGTTAAACTTTATTATTCAGCAACAAGTTTACTTATTAAATAACACTGTTTTTCCTAGTTTTTTACAAAATAAATTTATGGCAAATTTATGGGCTCAATATGCCATTTTTGTGATTACCAAAGCAGAAGATATTTCTATTACTCAAGAACAAATCCAAAAACAACACCAAGAAAAATTATTAAAAATAGCTACTCCAGTATGCAACGATACATCTTGTTAATTGTCTTAATTTTATTTTCGGCTTGTGCTTTCGAAGAAGAAGCGAGCAAAAAATTTGTTAAACGAAAATATCGCACTAAACCAAGTGAAAA
>CAMAWV010000022.1 GCA_945862075.1 Rickettsia typhi
TAAAACCATGCCATTTTCTCCTATTGCTGCTAAAACAGAAGCTTTATCACTCCAATTAGTATTATTTGGTCTCATAAAAAATATATTATATTAATAAATATGATAAATATTTTTAACTTAACTATTCATTAACCAAAAATAATTATCAAAAATATTATAACACATTATATTATTTAATGTGCAATATTTTTATTTATATTTTTGCATGGTATCACTAGATAAATAGAGCATTATAGATTTAACTTGTTTAGAACAAGGTTTTTTAACCTTAATTTATAGAAAATTATGAAAACAGTAAAAATAGCAGAGATCAAAAAAATGATTACAAATTAAACTAGAGTATTCTCTAAAAAATTATAAGAAAAACTACAAAACCAAAAAGCAAATACAAATATTAGTTTTGCATATGTTTAAAAAACCACCAAAATCTACATACATCTTGCTGTTGATTAAAAACATCAATGAATTACAGAGAAGGAAAAAACAAAATTGTTTAGTGGAGTCGAAATGTAAATTTATTATGAGAGTGAAATACTCCTCTTTTTAAAAGACCGCAAAAAAAATGTAGCATTTGCAACTCACTTAAAAATAAAATAAAAAATTACGAGTAAAGATAGGAGTTTTTCCAACTGCTCCTCTACTTCTTTTGGCTCTAATTCTCTTGGATCTGTAATAAGATTTATCTAATATCAATTCATTAAATAACTTTCTTTATGATTGAGGTAAGAAAAAATCTTTTGTTTAAATTCTGTTGATGATATTTTTGCTTTTTTAATTAATATTGTTAACCTCATGCTTGTCTTGCAGAAGGAAGTGCAACATTGCTTTATTCTTGTTGAGTGATTAATGTATGTAGTGAGGATGATTCCATTATTACTTGCAGGGTTTTTTGATGCATGATGTGGCGGTATGTCTGGTCTGAAATACATAATTTTGATTTATTATTAGATTTATCTTGATAAGGAATTGTAAATATATCTTTAAAAACATCATGATAAACACCTTCTTGTAATAACAACAGGATATCTTCAATTATTGCTTTAAAATCTGATTTGAAAACAAAATATCAAGTGTCTTGTAAATGTTCATGTAGATTGTAAAATTTTTAATAATCTCATCAAAATTACTGGTGTCAAAACTTCTTATCAAATTTATGGATTGTGCTGTTTTTTTCTTGAAGTTCATCAAATATTTCTGATGTTTGTGTTTTTATATAATCTTCAAAATCTTGAGCACCGTGAATTAGAATTAAATATGATGCAAAGTTATTTTTGAGTAAAAATAATTTGGTTTTGTTTATCTGCTAACTTGAATTTCTGGCATATAATTATAAAAATATAATAGTTTAACACAAAAAGCGATAATTTTTTATTACTATCCAAGAATCAAGGGTAACAAATTTTATTAATGTCAATAACGATATTCAAAGAGGGAGTTAGAAAAAATTATTCTTATTTTTATAAAATTTTTTGCCATTTATCGGCTTTTTTATAAAAATGTTGCGATGCCAATAAATTAGTTTTTGGCTGTTTTGCGATAAAAAAATGACAAGCTCTAGAAAAATTAGCAATAAAAGAGTTATCTGGTGACTCTAAAAACAATAAAATATCAGCATTGTTAGTGTTTTGTTGTAAATTAGAAAGTAAAATAGGTTGTTGCTCTAAAATAAATTGTGTATCAAGAATGGTGCAGTGAGGCAAGAATTTATTTCTGGCAAAAGACCACAAGAAGAGATCGAAATCTTGCATTTGTTGAGTATTCGATAAAAAACATAGGGCTTTTTTACCATCTTGCCAAATTTTATAAAGGAGCAGACCAACAGATTTATATAAGTCTTCTTCAACCTCGTAAAAAATTATTTGAGTATTCATAGCCAATTATTAAATTCTTGCAAAACTTGTTTGTAAAGATCTTGTTTAAAATTGACAATTAAATTTATTAAGTTTTGCTTATCAACCCACTGCCAATTTGAAAATTCAGGATTATGAACTGCTAAATTAATATGACTATCATTGCCATAAAATTGAATTAGGTACCATCTTTGTTTTTGCCCAATATATTTGCCATCCCAAAATTTTTTTTGTAAATTATAAGGAAGATTATAATAAAAATAATCACTTGATTTTGAAATAATCTCAATGTTGCTTGTGGTAATGCCAGTTTCTTCGTAAAGCTCACGTATAACTGCCAGATCTTCTTTTTCACCATCATCAATTCCTCCTTGAGGCATTTGCCAAGCATTAGAATTGTTGTCTATTCTTTTGCCAACAAAAATTTGTTTGCATTCATTGATAAGCATAATTCCTACCCCTTTGCGATATAGATGATCTGGTTTTTTTTTAATGCTTATTTGTTTCATGGTACGATACTCCTTTAAGAGAGTTTTTAAAAAAAAGATAATTTTAATTTTAATCTATTAAAACATTTTTAGCAATATTTTTTAATAGCTAAAATTTTCCCTTAAAACTAACAAAGAATTAAAACACATAACTGATACAATAATTTCATATCAAATTTATTTTCATTCTTTAAAAATAATTGTTGCAATTTATTTTTGCTTTTGTTAAATTAGAAAGTAATTTATTTTTTGTTTTAATTAACCTGTTATTTTTATGTCTATTTTTTTAAAAAAACATCAGTTATTTTTTTTGCTGATGTTAATAATGCTTTTATTTACCTTATTTCAACCTAACTTTGCCTTTGCACAAAGCGGTCAGGCAGGTAATTTAGACCACAGCCCTATTTCAAGAGGCTTGTGTAATGTGTTTGAACTAGTTGGTGGCAACATTGGTAAAGCAATAGCAATTTTTGCTATTGTAATGGTAGGTTTTGGCTTTTTTAGTGGTAAGTTTTCTATTGCCTTAGTTATTGGCATTACCTTGGGTATTGGCATTTTATTTGGTGCTCCAAAAATCATCGCAGCCCTCACAGGAGAACAAGTTGTTGATTGCAACACTGTAACTCCTGGTACTGATGTTGCATGTCTTTCTGACATAGAAATAACATCATCTGGAATTTCTTTAATAAGGGCAAATTATAATAGTACAACTAAATCTTTTATAATATACAATAACGGTAGTCCGTTGGCAAGTGTAGCTTGTTATAATTTTGCTGCTGGCGAAGTAAGGGTCCAATTCACTCCGCTTGTTTCTAGCACTTCGGCTAGAACTGCTACAGTTGCTAATGTTTTATCATTAAGTAGTGGTATTGGTACTGTGAATAGTGGTACACTTCCTAAGGTTGGTAATTTTAGTCTTACAACAACTCCTATGACGAGCGTCGCGGGAGTTATTAACTTTACTGCCAATGCTTTTTGCCCTTATGTTAGTGAGACGCTTACTAATACTGTTGCTGGTGCTGCTTGTGCTGCTGGTTCTATACCTGTTGCTTCTTTTACTGCTGCTGCTGGTAGTGGTGGTGCTTCTGATTATTTGTGTGCAAGCGGCACAAATTTCCAATCCGGCACCACGACTGTCTCTAATAGTAATGTAACACATGCAGGTACATTGGTGAGTGCTGCTAATAGCAAAATTGTTGTAACAGGAGGTTTTCTTGGAGATCAAAGAAGAGTTCCTATCACTGGGGCTGGTACTGGTTCAGCCCCCAGATATCTAACAGCCACTTGTACTAATGGTAATAAATGGACTATTGATATTACTGCTGCTGGTGATTGCACAACCGTAGCGTGTTATGCTGCTCCTAGTGCGAGTTCTGTGAATTTAAAATTCGTTGATCAATAAAAAACATAAACAAAAACTATCTTTTAACTAAACTTGGGGGGCTTTTGCCCCCCTTTTTTTTTGGTTCTAGATTTTTTTAACCAAACAAAAAAATTTGTGCTACCCTAATGAAACCGCTAATAAAACTTTAAAGATCTAGAAACTATGTTTTATTTAACGATGCCTTATCAAAATTTGCATCATTAACATTAGCACCATTTTTTGTTTGAAATTATAAAAATATTAAATTAAAACAGTTTGAGCAGATTTTCTGGCGAGTTTATCGACAAGTTCATTGTATTGATTGCCGTTATGAGCTTTTACCCACTGCCAGTTGATTTGATGATTTTGCGATTGTAAATTTAGCTCTTGCCAAAGATCGATATTTTTAACAGGTTCTTTTTTAGAAGTTTGCCAATTATTTTGTTGCCATTTAACTAGCCAGCTAGTGATGCCATCTTTCACATAAGTGCTATCGGTATAAACAATGATGTTACTAGGTTTTTTGAGTGTTTTTAAGGCTTCAATAACGGCGGTGAGTTCCATGCGGTTATTGGTGGTGTGGGGTTGATTGCCAGAAATTTCTTTGTTATGATTTTTATAAAGCAAAATTGCGGCCCAACCGCCTTTGCCAGGGTTGCCTAAGCAGGCTCCGTCGGTATAGATAGTGATGATATCTAGTAGGTGATTTTGTGTGTTATGTTGATTTGGGTTTGTGTGCATATGATTGTGATTTTTTTTGAGCAATGGTTAAGTAATTGGTGGTTAAATTGGTTAGTTGTTTGATTTGTTCTGCATTGGCACAAGAAGGTACTGCAACAACTTGATGATGTAAATAAAAAGTGATTTGATTAAAAGGTAAAGGTAATTGTAATTTATCCCAGCTATTAAAAATAATAGTTTTTTTTGCCGAATAAGAAGTGCAAACAATACTCGCCCCTGTTGTTTTGGCAATGTTAAGGAGTTCGCCATTAATTTGCAAGGCAGGGCCTTTTGGGCCATCTGGAGTAATGCCAAGGGTGTGCCCTTTTTTTAAGCCAGAAATAATTTTTCGCATACTAGAAAAATCGATGCCTCGGTTTTTTCTTTTGTTGTTAGTAGAGCCAGAGATGGCAATAAAGCCAAATTTTTGCATAACTCTGCCTACAAATTGACCATCTCCGTGTTTTGAAGCGAGAGTCATGAAGTTATGCTTGGGTAATGATTTTTTAAGCTTGGTAGCCAAGAAAGGAATCATGACCAAGCGATTATGCCAAAATGCTACGATAATTGGTTGTTTATTTTTGGCTAAATCAATAAAAACCTGATTGTTAATAAATTTTCTTTTGCTAGTGATGTAAACAAAATGCATATAAAATTGCAAAATAAAACAGATTATTTCTTGCACCAACAAGCTGTAGGCAATTTTTTTTAAAATATTTTTTAGAGATAGATTGTGTAAAAAATATTTTATTTTATCAAGTGTTTTCATAGGCAGATAGCTATTTGTTGAGCCATTTGCTTTAAGCCATAAGATAGTGGATTTTGATCTTGATTAGTAAAAAATAAATTTAAGTTTTGGTATTTTAAATTATAATTATTTGCTAATTTTTGAGCGGAAAAATGATTATTTTCAGCCATTATGCAAGAAATATTTTTTTGTTGATTAACTAAATTTTGTAGTTGTTTAATTTGCATATTGCTTTGGTGATGATGCGATAAAACAATGGTGTTGCTAATTTTAAAATAATCAAAAAAATAATTGTAGGCATCGTGTAGTAACACAATTGATTTATTTGAATAATGTTGTAAAAATAAGCTGTTAATTTTATCAACTTCTTGTGTAATTTGCAACTCAAATTTTTGTAAATTTTCTTGATAAAATTTGCAATTATTACTATCGATATAGCATAATTGTTTTGTTTGCCAATCGGCAATTAAAATAAGATTATGTGGATTTAACCATAAGTGCCAATTGTTTGGCAGTAATTTAAAATTGACTTCTTGCGAAATTTCTTTAATTTTGTTGTGTAGAACTGGATTTTGTTGTAGTTTTGGTAATAAATTTTCAAGGTTTTTGCTTAAATAAAAAATCAGATGAGCTTTTTGTAAATTAATCATGTCTTGATTTTTTAGCTGAAAATTATGCTCAGAATCGGTAGGTTTAATTAATAAGATGTTCTCTATTTTGTGAGAAGTTAAAAAATTGGTAATTTGCCAAAGTGGTAAAATAGAATTGACAATCACTATTTTTTGTTGGGGTGCAGGAATTTTTAATAAATCTTGTTTTTGATAAAAAAATAAACAGTAAAATAAAATTATCAAAATAGCAAATATTATTACTTTTTTACTCTTTAGGTATTTAAAGAAGGTAATTGGTATAGGGGTTTTTTTAAGCCACTCCTCCGCCATCTCCTCCTCCTGTTGTTTTGCTACTTGCTGTTCCTCCTGTATTTTTATCATCTTTTTTAGAAGCATCTTCTTTGCCTTTTTTAGCACCTCTGGATAAAAAATCTTTGGAGCCTCTAACCTGCATATCTCGCCCTATTTTTTCTGCTCCTGCAACCACCGAAGCACCTTTTTTAGCTAAACCTTCTATATTTTGTTTTAAAGCATTTAGCATACTAGTAGAATCTTCTGCTCCTGTAAGAGATGCAGCAAGAGAAGTGATATATTCAAATATTTTATAAAAAATAAAAGTAATCAAGGCTAATTTAAACATTACTTTAAGTCTCTCTCTGCTCTCTCCTGGCTTGGTTGGATTGTATTTAAAGGAGGTGACAATTAAATTAAATGGTTGTAAAGAATATTTATTGACTCCTTTTACTGATTTGTTTTCTATTAAACCTGCTTCTGCCATAGCACAAAGCATACTGTTATCTTTTGGATGAGAAAAATCAGTAGTGCTAAAAATATTCTTTTGCTTATCTTCACAATCTAGATTTTTAAAGTTGCCATCATAAGAAGAATTTAAGTCTGTGAATTGAGCATCGCCAATCATGGCATTATCTAAAACAGTCATGAATAATCCAAGATAGGCAAAAATTATTACTGGCTGAACAATGTAGCCCATAACTTGCGCTAGCCATTGATTAAAAATATGTTGAGTTTTTTTAAACATTAAACAACAAAAAGCTAGTGGTGAAATATAAACTAAAATGCTTAATACAATAATAGTTACGATAATTAAATGCACTACTCTTAAAGCAATTAAAATCATAAAAAAAGCAAAGAAGAGGCTAGCTAACATAAAGGCAAAGCCTAATCCACCGCTAAAAAAGCCAACTAAAATCATTTTTAAAAAGTTTGGTACATTGACATCGGTAGAATAACCGAGTAAATGAGCTATTTTACAATCAAAGGTATCAAAAATTCGCAAATATTTTTTATTAGCAGGGTAGTTTAATATATTGTATTCTGGATTGTATATATAAGGACCTGAAGCAGAGCTTGACTTTTTTAAAATATCATTTTCAATTTTAAAATAATCGACTGATCCTTCTATTTGAAAAATACCAGGTGAGAACCTTGCTACGATTTTTTTGACACCTGAATTAGCAATTATTATAGGGTTGCCATTTTCGTCAACAGGTGGAAAAATACATCCGTCGCTGTTTTTTGAAAGTCTAGGTGGGGCGATAGTTTTTACTTGATAGACATTATTTTCGGATTGTTTTATATTTGGTTGAAATGCTAATTCGGCGAATTGTAAAGGAGCTTCAAATACTGTTTTCATGAAAAAACTTTCCCAAGCATTGCCAAGAGCAAAATAACTTACTATGCCAATTTTAAACACAAAAACAGAAAGGGTTTTTTTATCTAGCATTTCACTTGCTTTATTGCCAGCAAAAAGCATTAATAAGCCAAATATTGCCACACTTAGTGTTAGTGCTATTTTTATGGTGTTTTGAAATTTGTTGCGTAATTCTAAGAATACTGATTGATTAGCTAATTGATCAGGAGAAGTTTCGACTATAGGATTTGATCTACATATATTGTATCTCTTATATTCTTCGGTTTGATAATCTGTATCATCTAAACAAATAACTGCTTTTTTTCTTAGTAAATAATTTTCTAGTGTTTCTTTTAAGCACTGAACCATGGGTGCAGTGAGATTTCGAGATTTTTTTTGCACAATTATATCGTTTTGTGATAGATCAATTGAATTTTTACCGCCATTAAGAAGCGAAGATTTAAACAAAGAATCGCCTATAAAATTACGACAAGCTAAGCTTAAATAAGCATTGCTTGGTATAGGAATTCTGCTAACAGCATTTTGTGTTTTAGAACAATGCGCTAGATGTTGACAAAAATTAGCAGTTGCAGTTGTGGTTGGTGTTTCTCCATCTTTAGAAATTGCTATAAATGATTCGAATTTCTTTTCTGTGCCACCAGCTAAATAATGATCGTAAGGGCAATGATTACTTGTTTTGGCACAGATGTATTCTGGATTGTTTTTACTTGAAAAAATTGTGTATTGAGTTTTGTAAAGATCTTCGATTTGGCAAGAATTATCGCCTAAACTACAGAATTTGTATGTGTGTTTTATTGCATTTACTCCGCCATCAGTTAGTTTTTCTTCTATGCAAATAGAATTTTGAGCTTTTCTTTTGCAACATTGATAAGCGGTATTTTCTTCATTTTCTTTTCCAGGCACATTGCGTAAAAATCGATGACAAGCATAATCGATAGAAACCTTATTATTGGCCACTTCTGAAACTGGCCCTCTAGTGTAGTATCTTTGTTTTTCAGTATCATAACCTAAATATCGCCTTCTTCTTGCTGGATCCCATGGATTTTTACAGCTACCATCATTATCTTCATATTCTATGCCACGAAACCAAAACTCTCGGTAATATTGATTGTCTAGAGATGCTTTGCCTGCTTTTTTTCTGTCAAAGTCAGGAGAAAAATTAAATTTTTGTAAATTTTTGTTGTCAATTAATCTGCCGTTAGTAAATTGACCATATTTTGCACAATTAGTTTGATATTCTGATGTGTCGAATTTAGTTGGATCGGTAAATAAATTATTTAAGCAACCTTCATAAGATGTTTCGGTATCTGGTTTCCATTGTTGAATGTCTTTTTCAAACTTCCAAGTGAGCCATTCAGATCCGCACATTTGATTGGTTTGAAAGGTTTGATTAGCGTTTGAAAACTTTACAGCCAATTGAGTATAATAAGTAATTAAATTTATTGTTATTGTGGCACAAGCGGCACCAGATAAAATAGCGGATGTACTACATGATGCAGTAAGTCCTAGACATTTCAAATTAGCTAGGTTCGCAAGATAGAAAGGTGGGCTCGAACCAAATAAAGAGGTGCAATTTCCAATAGATTTTAAGGCGATCTTTCCATTAGAAAATCCATCATAGCAATAAAATGCTCCAGTTACAAGTGTATTTATACCCATTTTTGCAACTCCTTTTGCAACTCCTTTTGCCGATGATTTAGCCTTATTTAATTTAGATTGAATATATTCTTTTACTTTACCTATTTCTTTTGCTTTTTGTAATTTTTTCACTCCGTCTTTGATTGCCATCGCATCTTTAACCATGGCAGCTAAAGCCATACAAGAGTATCCGGAGATAGATGCTGTTTCTCCCATTATTATACCAGAGAGATATGTGTTCATATGGGGTATGAAGAAATCATAACAAGTTTGATTACTTAGATCGTCAAAGAAATCTTCGGATTGTGATGATGGTACAAAAAAACCAGCATCATCTCTAGTGTAATCTTCACTTCTGGAATCGTTGCTATGAGTAGCATACCCTAAATTACCAACATTGCATTTTTTATAATTATTATCGTAAGAAGAAGAGTAAATAGTTTGGGGGTGTTCACCATAAGAACCTCTTTGAAACTCTATCTTTGAGGCTCTGTCATTATAATAGGTATTGATAAAATGTATACCACCGTTATTATCTTGTTTAGCAAAATTTGTTGTTTCTTTTTTAAAATCTTCTGGACTATTTTTGAATGCTCTAAATCGTTTATAAAAATTAAATAAATTCCTTCTATCACTAATCGATCCTGGACTTAAACATTCTGTTACATCATTAGGATGTTGATCTTGTGGATCTAATCCATATTTTAATTTGCCAATTGTACCTTCGCTAACATTCGCTTGGGCTTGTCTTCTATCGCAATTACCAACCTCAATTTTACTTCCATCGCATTGATCGATTCTTGTTTTTCTCTCACTTATATCTTTTACATCTGGTATTTCTAAACACTGTTGCCTTCTGGCAAAGCGAATACCGTCGTATAAATTTTGTTTTTCTTCTTCTTGAGAAGCTTCTCCTGCAAGATTGCGCGTAAAAATTTCAAACATTTTCCCTGGCATGTCGAAAGGAGGTGGTAATTGAGCATTGCATTGCATTGCAAAGCAGGCAACCAAAACAATAACTTGTAATATATTTTTAATAATTTTATAACCCTTCATTAAAAATAGTGATAATATTATTAAGACTTAAATTATTAACTTTAAAAGAAGTGCGATTGACTATTAAGCAAGAAGAAACTTGTAGAATTGTAGAAATTTCTTGCATATTATTTTCCAATAAAGTTTTGCCAGTACTTACCAAATCAACAATAAAATCGGCTAAATTAAGCCAAGAGGCAATTTCTACAGCTCCGTTTAATTTAATAATCTCGGCTTGAATACCTTTTTGGCTAAAGTATTGTGCGGTAATGTTAGAATATTTGGTGGCTATTCTTAAAGAGGTAGTATTGGCGAAATTTAGGTGGCTATTTTTTTTGCCAGCAATAGATAATCGGCATTTGCCAATTTTAAGATCGAACATCGAAAAAACTTGTTTTGAAGGAAATTCTGCCAAAACATCAAAGCCACAAATACCTAAATCGGCACCGCCAAATTTAACAAAAGTAGCAACATCAAAACTTCTTACCTTGATAATTTGCAGATTTTTTAGGTTAGTAGCAAAAAAAAGCTTGCGCGAATTGTTGTTGAAAAAATCTAGCTCTGGTTGCAAATTTATTTTAGCAAAAAAAGGTAGAAGATCTTGTAAAATTCTACCTTTTGGCACTGCCAAGGTGATTAGTTTCATTATCAAAAATTTTTATAATATCGTAACAAACAACCAAAACTATTGAAACTTTGTTTTGCTTGCAATGTTGTTTGGTTTATATAATGTTGATAGCCAACTTGCAAAACTAATTTATCAAAAAAATTATTGGCAGTAAAATCGTAGCCAATGTTAATTTCAGAAGTATTTTCATGTAGGCTTTTGGTATATCTTTTGCTGTTTTTATTGCTATTACCAACCAATAGACTATACTTCTTTTTAAAAGTGGTAATAAAATTAACCGAAAAATAACTATCGTCAATATTTGCGTTACCATCAACATTATTGATTTTAGCATATTCTATTAAATTTTCAATATCAAGATCTTTTTTTAGATTATTGTTGTAATTCATGCCAAAAACCCAGCCATTTTGTCTTTTTAAAACATTTAGTGGTAAATTGCTTTGTTTAGCATCGATATTTAAGCTGGCAAATGCTAGATGATAACTTAATTTTTCGTTGTTGGCAAAATCAAAAACAATATCGGTGGCTAAGTTAAAAGAATCGAGCTTTTTAGTATCCCCTGCTTTTGATTGATGTGGAGATTCAATTGCCACTTTATGAAACAAGGTTTCGTCAAGCCTGGTGCTATCGTTGGTAAATAAGCCAAAAGAAAAATTATACAAACCAAAGGTTTTGGTGTTGCCTACTTTTTGCACAGCAGTAAAGCCTAATTTATTGTTTAATGAATATTGACTAGGGGTTTTGTGAATAAAAATACCTCTGTTCCATCGCCAAGCAGTGCCGAAGTTGCCAGAAAATTTACCTGCAATAATTGCCGAATTTTTATAACTATATTTTAAGTTTAGTTCTCCTATGGTAATATCGGTGTTTTCAAAGGTTCTATTGCCACCGCCATGAACAGAATTAATTCTTCTTGCTGATTGATTTGGAGAATCAAATCTACCCATTCTAATAAAGCTATTTAACTCAAGATTTTTGGTAATATCGAGTGCCGAAATTAAACGAATATTGCCGTTGGTATCGGCAAAATTATTATTAATATTTTTATTGTAATGGTTATCAATAAAAGATATATCGGCAACAATACGATGGCGAAAAATTTTAGGTTTAATATCTTCGTTTAAAATAACTGGTTTTGCTAACAATGCTTTCTTTTTATTAGGATCAAAAATGTCGGGGTTTAAAAAAACTTTATCATCTTCTTCTAGTATTTGAGGTTTTGCTGTGGGTAGTTCGTTATCTTCAACAATATCTTTTAAAACACCGAGATTGCTGAAATCTTGGAAGTTATTGTTTTGGTCGGTTTCAATTTCTATGGATGGCGAATTTTGAGAGATGTTTTGTGATAAAGCATTATTAAAACAAAATAGAAAAAATATGTTAAAAAGCCAAAAAGATAAAGATTTTTTTTGACTGTTTTTTAATAACATATTATTATTTATAAGCTATTTATTGTTGTTTTTTAGTTTAAACTATTAATAATTTTAAAGAAAATTTTTTGAAAGGCAAATAAAAATTGAGTTGTAATTAAAAAAAAACTGGATAAAATTTTGTTTACAAATAATTTTAAATGTAACAAATTTCTAATTTTAAAAATCACCTCAAAAAAATATGTTAAAAAAATTAAGAAATCTTTTTAAAAATAGCCAAATAAATTTTATGGCTTATCGTAAAATAGCAATATATTTTTCTATCATTTCTATGATTTTTTCATTAATTTTGGTAGTTTTTAAAGGTTTAAATTTAGGCATCGATTTTGCTGGCGGTGTGCTGATTGAAATAGAGCTTCCTAATACTGGCTATAATGCTATCAGCACTGCTGATAATCTCAGAAATATTTTATCAAGCAAGTTTCATGATGTGCAAATACAAAACATCGATAATGATGCTTTTTTAATTAGATTGCCACTCGCCAATCAAGAGCAAAATTTTTTAGTAAAAAACATTCAACAAATTTTGCAAGAAAATTTCACTGAAGTTCAATATCGCAAAATAGATTATGTCGGGCCGCAAGTAGGTTCGGAGCTTATTTTTAAAGGTTTAGTAGCTTTAGTTTTATCTTTTATTGCAATCATGATTTATATCACTATTCGCTTTGAGTGGCAATTTGGTGTTGGTGGTATTTTTGCTTTACTGCACGATGCCATAGTAGTACTTGGTTTTTTTGCTATCACTGGGTTAGAGTTTAATCTTACTTCTATTGCTTGTATTCTTACAGTAATTGGTTATTCTATCAACGATTCGGTGGTAATTTACGATCGTATACGTGAAAACCTTGCAAAACATCCTAAAATAAATTTAAACGATCTCATTAACAACAGCATTAATTCTACCTTAAGTCGCACCATACTTACTGCTAGCACTACTCTTATTTCTTTACTTGCTCTTATTATTTATGGCGGTAATGTGTTGTTTAGTTTTAGTGTAGCAACTTTTTTTGGTATTGCTCTTGGTACCTATTCTTCTATTTATATTTCGGCACCAATTTTATTTTACTTTAACTCCGATTTAATAACTCGAAAAAAACAGAAGCTATGAAAAAAATCTTAGCTACTTTATTATCGGCACTATTATTTGTTATTATTTTTATCATTATCACTATTGTTGTTATTTTTAAACAAAACAGTGAAAATCTGCCAGATTACGAACAGCTAAAAACTTATAATCCTATTACTACCACCAGAATTTATGCTTCTGATGGTTCTTTGATCAGCGAATTTTCTAAAGAAAAACGAGTTTTTGTCGAAATTAAACATATTCCGCAAAATCTTATCAATGCTTTTTTGTCTGCCGAAGATGCTAATTTTTATAAGCATTCAGGAGTTGATTTTTTAGCTATCATCCGCACCTCTATTACCAACACACTTGGAGCGATTAGTGGCGAAGGTAACATGGGCGGAGCTTCTACCATTACTCAGCAAGTGGTAAAAAACTTTTTACTAACACGTGAGCGCACTTGGCAACGAAAAATAAAAGAAGCAATTTTGGCTTATCGTATTTCTAAAGAGTTTTCCAAAGATCATATTCTAGAATTATATTTAAACCAAATATATCTTGGCTCTGGTGCTTATGGAGTTGAGGCTGCTAGTCAGGTTTATTTTAATAAATCAATAGGCGAAATTTCTTTACAAGAAATGGCGTTACTTGCTACATTACCAAAAGCTCCTTCTAAGCTTGATCCGAAAAAAAATATCGATAAAGCTAAAAATCGCCGAGATTGGGTTTTGCAACGAATGTATGAAGAAAAATTCATCACCAAGCAAGAGCTTGAAATAGCTATCCAAGAACCAATTCGTATTGCTAGTCAAGAAAAAAACAACACTAACAAAGAAAGTAGCTTTTTTTCAGACAGTGTTAAAAAAGAACTTTCTGCACTCTATGGTTCAAACCATGTTTTTGAAGATGGCATTGTGGTAAGCACTACTCTTAATCCGCAACTACAAGGCATTGCTCTTAAATCTTTTGTAAATGGCATTGAAGAATACGATCGAAAACACGGTTATCGTGGTCCGTTACACCGCATTGATATCACTGGTAATTGGCATAGCTTTTTGCTTGAATTTAATATTGAAAAACTCTATCAACCAACTTGGCAAAAAGCAGTTGTTCTTACCGTAGAAAAAGATCTCATCACTATCGGTCTTGAAAACAATAATATCGGCAACATTGAGCTTGCCACTACTAAATGGGCAAAACCTTACAAAACCATCGATAACAGAGGTCCTGTTCCAAAAAAAATGTCCGATATTTTTGCAATTGGTGATGTTATTTTAGTTGAGTTACTTGCTACAAAGCCAAATTTTTATACATTGCGCCAAATTCCAGAGGTAAATGGTGGTTTTGTGGTTATTAATCCTCATAACGGCAAAGTTTTAGCAATGTCAGGTGGTTATGTTGATTCTCCAAATCAATTTAACCGAGCAACCCAAGCTATGCGACAACCTGGCTCTACCATGAAAACTTTTGGTTATATTGCGGCTCTAGAAAATGGCTTAAATCCTGCTTCGGTTATTATAGATGAAGAAATATCTTTTAATCAAGGCATTGGTATGTCACCTTATACACCATCTAATTATTCTGGCAAGTTTTATGGTTCCACCACTTTACGCAATGCTCTCGAGCAATCTTTTAATGTGACGGCCGTTCGAATGGCAAATAATGTTGGTCTTGATAAAGTTTCCGAAGTAGTAAAAAGATTCCAAGTAAATGATAATCCGCAAAAAATTTATTCTTTGGTACTTGGTTCTACCGAAACAACCGTAATGCGAATGGCAACCGCTTATGCCATGATGGTTAATGGTGGCAAAAAAATTACTCCTGCTTTAATTGAAAAAATTCAAGATCGCTTTGGCAAAACTATTTACCGTCTCGATAGCAGAGCTTGTGATGGTTGTAAAGTATTTGATTTAAGAAAAATTCCTAGTGATTTACCTATGCCAAATTTACTTGATAACCGCCAAATAATAACCGATGCTGCCACTGCTTATCAAATAACCTCAATGCTTCAGGGTGTTGTAGAAAGAGGAACGGCTGGCAGAGCAAAATCTATTGGCAAAATTGTTGCTGGCAAAACAGGTACCACTAACAATTCTATCGATTCTTGGTTTGTAGGTTTTTCTCCTGATTTAGTAATGGCAGTTTATGTTGGTTTTGATACTCCAAAAACTCTCGGCAGAGAAGAAACTGGCTCTTCTGTTTCGTTGCCAATTTTTATTAATTTTATGAAAGAGGCTCTAAAAAATACACCTTCTACTCCTTTTCGCATTCCTAACGAGGTTAAGTTTGAAAAAATAGATCGTTTTACTGGCAAATACCCAACTCCAGAAACCCCTAAAGAACAAATATTTTCTGAGGTTTTTAAACTTAACGATGTTATTTCTGATGATGATTTACCGCAAGAAACTCCAAATCAAGAAAGCGAGAATCCAGAAAACACAAACAACCAAAACTTAACAAATTCAGAAAATCAAAATAATCATCCAGAGAATAATTCTCTTGATTCAATAATCGAAGAATCATCTAAAAGCCTTGATAATTTAGAAGATTCTCAAAAAAATAACGAAAATAATCAACAACCAAGTGGCATTTACTAATTATTTTAACATACAAAATTTATTTCTATTAAATTTTGGCATTATTTTTTGCTTGTTGTTGGCTAAAATTGTCTTTTCATCTAGTTTTTTGCCTAAAATTATGGCTTTTTATGTGCTGATTACTAATTTTATTGTAGTTTTTATAGTAGTTAATCAACAATTGCTTAGCAAACATTTTACTATTATTTTATTATTTAGTTTGTTTAATTTTATGGTTTTACTGGTTGCTAATAAAAATATCAAGCCAATATGAAGGCTTTAATTATCGGGCTGGGGCTGATTGGTGGCTCGCTTGCCAAGGCTTTTAAAAAATATGAAATTGCTAGCGAAATTGTTGTGTTTGATCCTCATCTTCCTTCTTGCAAGCAGGCGGTTGCTGAGAATGTTGCCAACGAAATTTGCTGCGATCTCACTAAAATTTCGCAATACCAAATTATTGTTATTGCTTGCCCACTTGGTGCATTTGCCAATGTTGCCCCACTTGTTTTTAACAATGCTAGTAAAACCGCTTTAATTTTTGATGTTTGTTCGTTAAAACACTTTGCCGAGCTTGATTTTAAAAGAATTAACCTTAATTTTAATCCCAAAACTTTTGCTAATTTACCAAATAATTTTATACCAGCTCACCCTATTGCCGGTTCGCACCTTACAGGCTATGAAAACTCCGATGCTGATTTGTTTATCGATAAAAACTTTGTGGTTTGTTTAAACAAAAACCCCACAGAGCCTCAGCAAAAATTCGCCGAGCAACTAAAACAAATTATTATCAAAATCGGCTCAAAACCAATTGAAATACCTCCAGAATCTCATGATGCTATTTATGGTTTATTTTCACATTTACCACAATATTTATCATTTCTTTCTTACACAATTAAAGACATTAATTTTTTTCAAATTAATCAACTTTCTTGCCCTTACCTACAAAAATGTTTTCGCTTAAATTATTCTGATAAGCATTTATGGGAAGAAATTTTTTCACTAAATCGACAAAATATTTTAGTTCATTTTGTTGATTGGCAAAAAAAATTTTTTAATATTTTCGATCAACTACTTGGTTCACATAACTACTATAAAACTATTTGCCAATATATTACTCAATACACTAACATAAACCACTCTCCTGCCACTCTTGACAATATCAAACAAAACTCAAAAGAAATTATTTTAAGATTAATTTCCGCACTTGCTTATTTAAATATAGAAAAAATTAAATATAATCAACAATATGCAGGTAAAGGCTTTGCCGATTTTACTAGCATTATCAACATTATTTCAATTATTGACGAACAAACTTTTAACAAACTTTTTAACGATAATCGAAGTGATTTAGATTTGTTAATGAAAAACTGGGAATTGCCCTTATTTTAGAAGGGGCAGCAGGAGCCTTACATGGTAGTTTCGGTAGCCGATCGCCGATCTTATCAACATTTTGAAAAGTGGGAGGGCAAAAGATAAAACCTCGATCTAAATTACCCTCCCCTAGAGGGAGGGTAAATTTGCTATCTTTGATAGCAAATTTGGGAGGGGGGAAATATCTAAAAACACCTTTAAAATTTTAGTGTTTTGTTAGATTCCGTAGCCCTCCCCGAAAGCTTTGCTTCCGACCCCCCCCTCCCTCGAGGGGAGGGTGATTTAAAACGAGGCTTTACCAAAAAAAAATTTTATTTTTAAAACTATGCAACGAGAATATAAAAAAATTAACAAAAGAAAGAGCCGGCAAATTATGGTTGGCAATGTGGCGGTAGGTGGCGATGCAAAAATTACTGTGCAAACCATGACCAACACCAAAACCACCGATCCGCAAGCTACCATCGCTCAAATTAATCGTTGTGCCGAGGCAGGAGCAGAGCTAATTAGAGTTTCGGTGCCCGATCAAGAATCTAGTGCTTACTTAAAGCAAATTGTGGCTTCTTCGCCTGTGCCAATTATTGCCGATATTCATTTTCATTATAAAAGAGCCATCGAATCTGCCAAAGCAGGGGCAAAATGCCTTCGAATCAACCCTGGCAACATTGGTTCGGCCGATAAAATAAAAGAAGTGGTAAAGGCGGCCAAAGATTATGGTTGTGCCATTCGAATTGGTGTTAATGCTGGCTCGCTTGAAAATTGGTTACTTGAAAAATATTCTACTCCTACTCCACAGGCTCTTTTAGAATCGGCATTGCATCACATTAAAATTTTAGAAGACAACGATTTTTTTGATTTTAAAATAAGTGTTAAAGCTTCTGATGTTTTTTTGGCTACTGCTAGCTATCAACTTTTGGCAAATGCTTGCGATTATCCGCTACATATTGGCATTACCGAGGCAGGCAGTTTAAATGCTGGCACCATAAAATCGGCAGTGGGGCTTGGTTATTTGCTAATGCAAGGCATTGGTGATACAATTCGCGTTTCGCTTTCTGCCAATCCAGAAGAAGAGGTAAAAGTTGCCTACCAAATTTTAAAAACTCTCGAGCTTCGTCAATATGGAGTAAATATTGTCTCTTGTCCATCTTGTGCTCGGCAGGGTTTTGATGTGGTAAAAATTGTAACCGAAGTTGAAAAACTCACTCAGCATATCAAAAAACCAATTACGGTTTCAATTTTAGGCTGTGTAGTCAATGGTTTAGGCGAGGCCGCTCACACTCAAATTGGCATCACAGGTACCACAGGTGGCAAACACAATGTTTATATTAACGGCAAACCGCATCATAAAATTAACGAAAACGAAAATTTAGTAGAACATATTGTAAAGTTAGTTGAAGAACAGGCAAATCAAGATTTATCATGAATGCTATTTTTTCTTTACTTTTTTTAGATCGCACCAAGTTTTTATATGTTAGTTTTGTGCTTTTTGCCACCGCCTTTGGTATGAATTTAGTGTTGTTTCCTGCTTTATTGCAAGCAAATAATATCAAGCCCGCTACCATTTCTTATACTTTCGTTTTTGAAACAGTTGGTATTATCACTTCTTCTCTGAGTTTTTATTATGTGGTGATGAGATTTAAACCTTGGCGAACTTTTGCTTTAGCAATTATTGTTTATGCACTTGTAGTTTTGTTTATTTATTTCACTGTAAATAATTTATTAATTTGGTTTAGTTTCACTTTTATTTTGGGATGTTGTTGGGTAATTATTGTAGTGAGTCGTTTTGCTTGGCTTAATACTTTTTTGAATCAGCAAAATAGAGGCTTGGGAGTAGCTTTTTTTAGCACCGCTATTTCTCTTGGTTTAGCTTTAGGACCTATTTTAGTAAAATTTTTAGGAGCAACTAATTATGTTGCATTTACACTTTCTAGTAGTCTTATTTTGCTAGCTATGCTGGTGCTTTTGCCAATTAAAAATCACATTTACTCAAATTTAAGTAATTTTGATGGTACTAATAAAATTACTTTAAAAAGTTTTTGGCAAAAAAATAAACAGTGCTTTTTAGCTAGATTCTTTCTTGATTTTCAAACCTACACTTTAATGACTTGCACAGTTATTTTTGGTAAAAGCATTGGGTTTTCAGCAGAAAATGCAGGATTGTTAATTACCGCCTATATGTCAAGCACAATTTTTGATATAGTAGCGGGCTTTTTATTAAAAAAATATCAAGAAAAAGATTTGATAAATATTGGTTTTGCTATTTGCTTTTGTTGTTTTATAGTTATTTTTTTGCTAGTATTTTTTAAATATTATTCTTATCTTATATTGCTTTTTCTTTATTTTTTTTATGGTTGTGGTATTGCTTTTTTGTTTGTTTCGGTTTTTGCCATGATGAGCAATGATTATCAACGCCAAGAAATGCAAGTAGGAGCAACATTTCAGCTTATTGGCACCTTGGGAGCATTTTTTGGTATTTTACTAACTAGTGTTTTAATGATATGGAGTGCTATTTTTGGTTTTATGTTTAGTATTATTTTAGCTAGTATTTGTTATTTTTTATTTGCAAAACAAAAATAGAACTCTTATAATTGTTTTTATCAATGTTAAATGTCACCAAAAAATTTATGTTACCAAAACTTAAATTACTAAAATATTGCAAAAATTTATTAGCTATTCTAGTAATTTTTGTTGTTATTTCTTGTAATAAAAACAAACCAACCGAACTTCGTTTTGTTAATCTTTCAGGAAAATCTAAACCTATTAAGTTTCGTGTGCCAGAAGAAAATGCACAAATATTAAGCAATTCTAAGTCAAATACTCACAGCACTCAAAATTCGCAACCAGCAACAGATCAAAACTTTGCTAACAAAACAAATATTGATGTTGCTAAAAATAATTCATCTATAATTCCTCAAAATTCACTAGAAAAAACATCCAACCAAAATGAGGCTTCAGATAGCTCTGTTGCCAGACAACAATATAGCCATAATCAGCAACAATCATCAAAAGTTATTGCCGAACAAAAATATGATTTTGCCGAAAATGTTGCTAATTCTCTAGTGCCAGATCTAAATCTAGTTAATAAACAACCGATAGAAGAAGAAATGATTATTCAAGGTAAATATGTTAATGAAACTAAAAATATTAAAGAGAAAGAAAAAATCCTTGATAAATCGAAAAAAAATAATCTAAAATCATTTAAAAAAGCCGAAAAAATCCTTGATAAAACAGGTGAGAAACAATTTTATTTACAGCTTGCCTCTTTTAATAATAAACAAAATGTTGCCGATTTTATTGATAAATCAAAAAATAAAAATTTACAAACTATTGAGGCAAGTTTAGGCAATAAAACTGTTTATCGAG
>CAMAWV010000023.1 GCA_945862075.1 Rickettsia typhi
TGCTTATTACCCTCCCCTTGAGGGAGGGTAAATTTGCTATCTTTGATAGCAAATTTGGGAGGGGGAAAGATCTAGGTAAAACTTTCAAATTTTAGTTTGTCGCTAGGTTCTATGCCCCCTTTACCCTCCCTTGTGGGGAGGGTGATAAACACAGCATTTTGCTGAAAATACTATTTCCCCCTCCCAAATTTGCTTCGCAAATTTACCCTCCCTCGAGGGGAGGGTGATTTAAACCGAGGATTTGCCTTCCAAAAAACAGGAGGGTGATTTAAACCGAGGATTTGCCTTCCAAAAAACAGGAGGGTGATTTACATCGAATAACAACATATAAATACTATGAAAAAAATTGCTTTGGTTGACGGCTACTCTTTTGTGTTTCGGGCTTATCACTCGTTGCCAGGTTTGTTAAACTTACAAAATGTGCCAGTTGGTGCCGTTTATGGCTTCGTTAACATGCTCATCAAACTGCTTTCTGCCCTTGAAGTAAGCCATGTTGCGGTGGTTTTTGATGCTGGAGGTAAAAATTTTCGCCATCAACTTTTTGAGCAATATAAAGCCAATCGCCCGCCTTGCCCTGCCGATTTGATTCCGCAATTTCCATTAATTCGCCAAGCGGTTGAGGCTTTAAGCTTGGTAAGCATTGAAAAAAAAGGCTATGAGGCCGACGATATTATTGCTACTTTAAGCAAACAAGCTAGCCAAGAAGATTTTGAAGTGCTGATTGTTTCTTCTGATAAAGATTTAATGCAGTTGGTAAGCGAAAAAGTAAAAATGTATGATGCCATGAAAAACAAGCTCATTGGCATTGCCGAGGTCGAAGAAAAATTTGGGCTAAAACCAGAAATGGTGCTTGATATTTTAGCCATCACAGGTGATACTGCCGATAATATTCCAGGCATCAAGGGCATTGGCCCTAAAACCGCTATAGAGTTGTTGACTCAATTTGGTAGTTTGCAAAATATGCTAGAAAATATCTGCCAAATTTCTTCGGATCGCAAACAAAAATTAGTGCAAGAAGGCAAAGAAAAAGCCCTACTTTCAAGGCAACTTGCCAGCCTAGATAGCCAAGTAGAGCTTGATTATTGCCTAAACGATTTTGCTTTAAAAAAAATTGATGCCAGCAAGTTGCTTGATTTTTTAACCCAGCATAACTTTCGCTCTTTAATTAAGCAGGTGCAACAGCAGTTTGCTTACACTCAAAAAAATAATCAAGATATTTTAATAACTTTTGCTTCTGCACAGCAAAATTTAACTGAAATTGCCACTCAACACAGCTTGCTTGCCTGTTATATTGAGCAAGAGCAGATATTTTTGGTGCCGTTTAATGCTTTTGGCTTGTATCAGCCTAATATTTTAACGATTTTTCATTATAATTTATCAGAGCTAATTAGCAATCAGAAACTTGCCGAAACATTAGCAAATTCAAGTATTAGAAAGGTTTTTTTATATAGTAAAGATTTTTTACAATTTTATCAAAAAAATTTTACCAGCCAGTTAGTTTTTGACGATCTTTCGTTGATTTATCATTTGCTTAACCCTGCTTTGCATAAAATCAATCAGAACCACGATAAACTATTGTCAAATCTAGCCGAAACCTATTTAACTAACAATATTAACGGCATTGATTTTAACATTTTAACCGCTAAAAACAATCAAGAAGAGTTTATTAAAACCGCTATGGTGGTAATTTGTCAGCTTTATAGTGTGTTGCAACCGCAAATTATGGCAAACCAACTTAACAACACTTATTTTAACTACGAACTGCCTTTATTGCCAGTGCTTGCCACCATAGAAAATAACGGTATTAAAATAGATAGTTTGGCTTTGCACCAGCTCTCGGCAGATTTTAAAAAGCAAATCGCCGATTTATCGCTTAAAATTTATGATCTTGCCCAAACCGAGTTTAATATTTCCTCACCACAACAGCTTGCTAAAGTGCTTTACGAGCAGTTAAAACTTGGTGAAAATATCAAGCACAACAATTCTACCGCAGCCGAAATTTTAGAAGAAATAGATCATCCAATCGCTAAAAATGTGCTAGAATTTCGTAAAATCAGCAAATTAAAAAACACTTACACCGATGTTTTGCCAACTTTAATTAACCCACAAACTGGCAGAATTCACACCACTTTTTCTAGCACTAACACACTTACTGGCAGGCTATCTTCAAGCAATCCTAATTTACAAAATATTCCTAGTAAAACTACAGAGGGCAAGAAAATTTATAACTGTTTTGTGGCAAAAAAAGATCATCTATTGCTTACCGCCGATTACTCGCAAATTGAGTTACGAGTGTTGGCGCACCTTGCTAATATTGCAAGTTTAATTGAAGCTTTTCAACAAAACCTCGATATTCATTGCCTTACCGCCAGTCAAATTTTTAACACCTCGCCACAACAAGTAAGCGATGAACAGCGAAATAGAGCAAAAGCTATTAACTTTGGCATTATTTATGGTATTAGTTCTTTTGGCTTGGCAAAACAGCTAAACATTAGCAAGCAAGAGGCTAGCAACTACATTGCTAGTTATTTTAAAACTTATCAGGGAATTGAGCAATATATTGCCAACACCGTTGCTGATGCTAGTAAAAATGGTTTTGTAAAAACTATTTCTGGTAGAAAATGTTATATTTCCAATATTAACAGTGCCGATAAAATCATGCAAAACCAAGCAAAACGACAAGCAATAAATGCCCCAATTCAGGGCAGTGCGGCAGACATAATTAAAAAGGCCACCATTTTGATGCAAGAAAAAATTTCTCACCATAAAATGGCAAGCAAAATTGTGTTACAAATACACGATGAGCTAGTGCTTGAGGTTGCTAAAGAAGAATTAGAGACAATCAAACTTCTTTTGGTAAAAACAATGCAAACTACTTTTAATTTAAGAGTGCCTTTGATAGTTAATATAGATTTGAGATAATGGAACTTATGAAATTATTAGATTATTTAAAGATGAGAAATAGCATTATAAACGATAGGATAAAAAATAATTCCAAGAACCAAAACAATGGCAATCATTAGTGGAATTAATACTAAATATAAATCAAAATCTAGGGTTTTTTTGTGGGCTGTAAAGTGTTTTAATTCTTGCAAATTAATAAAAAATATTTTACTAAATTTAATAACAGAATAACCAAGGCTTACAGCATTAATTGCTATAATTATCAAGGCGAAAAATAGCTTTTGATTAATTAAGGTTTTGATTAAAAATATTTTATCAATCATGATAATACTCGGAACGATGCCAATTGCGGTAGTTATGCTAAATAAAAATAGCGAAGAAGTTATGGGCATTTTATAGAAGAGCCCTTGATAATTATTTAAATTATGATATTGATGATATATTTTAATATTGTTTATGCTGAAAAATAAGATCAAAAATAACAAAATAAAACCAGTAATGCTTAAATAAATATAACTGAGATTGGCTAAATTATGGAATAAAATGCTAAAAATTAACAAATTTAATTGTTGCCAAAAAAATAACAAAAACCAACTTTGCAAGTTTTTGACTGTATTTAAAACCACATTAATAGTTAAAAAATATAAGCTAAAAATTGCGATAAACCAATTTAGGGATAAATTTTTTAGTAAAAATAATAGACCTTGCCAACCAAAAAAATAATTTAAAATCTTGCTGAAAATAAATAAACTAGGCAAACTGTAGCCAAAAAATAACCATAAAAATAGCCAAAAAACATCAAGATTGAGTTTTTGCAATAATAAAAAAGAAGGCGAAATAATGATTAAAAATAATCCCAGTAGCAATAAAAGTAAAATTACTAAATAATTTTCATTTAAATTACTTGCTATAATTTCATTGTCTAAAAATAATAAATTCTGATTTTGCTGATATAAAAAAACTATTGCTAAAAATAATAAAAAAATCTGAAAATACATTAATAAATCAAAAGCTCCAATGCTTCTTTCTTGATATGAAGGGCAGTGTTTTTTGAGCATGTAATGGCTTATAAACAATAACATCTGATAAAATAATAAAGATGTGATTAAACTTTGGCTACAAAATAAAAAACACAATAAACTTATTAAAAATAAGAAAAATTTTTGCCAAGTATGGCTTAAATACTGTTTATGTAGTTTAAAAAGTTGAGTCGAGTAAAAAGCAAACAGGAGCCAAATAAAATTTATTGCTATTAAAAACCCTATAGCAATTTGATCGATGCCAAAAGCTAAGCCTAGACCGATATTTAGATTAATAAAAATAGGGCTAAATTTTGGATAAATATTAATAAGTAGATTGATAAAAATAACTAAAAATAACCAAGGAGAGATTTTGTAGCAAAAACCACTTAACCAACTAGTAAAACTACTTACATTACCAACTAAACTAAATAAAGTTAAAGATAATAAGGGCGCAAATAATAAAAGTGCCAATAAAAATTGTGCAGTGTTGGGCCAGCTAAAAATCATTGTGAAAAAATATTTTGGAAAGCCAAATCAAGATTGTAATAACTAAAATTAAAACCGCATTCGTTAAGTTTAAAAGAACAAACTTTTTGGCCAGATAATATTAATTCTTCACCCATTTGCCCGAAGAGAAGTTTTGCAAGCATTGCAGGAGTTTTAAAAAAACATGGTTGATTTAAAGATTTTGCTAAAGAGTTGGCAAATTCGCTAAAAGTATTATGTGAAGCAACTGCATTGACAGGGCCTGATAAATAATAATTATTGATAATAAAATGAATCACCGAGATGAGATCTTGCCAGTGAATCCAGCTAATCGGTTGTTGACCGTTGCCAATGATACCGCCTAATCGAAATTTAAAGCTTGGTAAAAGTTTTTTTAGCATTCCAGCATTTTTAGCTAAAACAACTCCTGTGCGAAGCAAAACTACACGTGTATAAGGCTTGGCAAGGTTTGCTTCTTGCTCCCAAGCGGTACAAAGTTGTTGCGAAAACAAATTTTGTTTAGTTGCTTGCGAGTTTTCGCTAAAAACGGTTTGATAATGAGTGCCATAATAACCAATTGCCGAGCCAGAAATGAAAAGTTTAGGGGGTATTTTTTGCTGAACGATAAACTGCACTAATTGTTTAGTGGTATTGATGCGACTTTCCCAAATTTTTTGTTTGTTAGAGGTGGTCCAGTAGGTGGCAATTGGGCTACCTGTTAAATTAATAATTACATCAATTTTTTGGTTTATTTGTGCAAGATTATTGATGAAGTGTAGGTTTGGATTTTGTGAATGTGTGCAGATATTTTGTCTGGTTAAAACAAAAACCTGTTTATTTTGATTGAGTAGGTTTTCAGTAAGCAAAGAGCCAATAAAGCCTGTGCCACCAGCAATTAAGAAAGTCATAAGTTAATAGTGGTTTTTTGATAAGTTTCTTTAGACATTTCAACTAAATCAACCGAAAAATCAACTCTGTTTTTGTGGCATTGTGTTAAATAAACTTCTTGTAGCGAATGCAAACAAAGCTCGGTGAGTTTTTTTTGTATTTTAAGTGTACGTCCTGTTAGAATTTTGATGGTAAGATGCACAAAACTAGATTTGTTTTGATTATTTAAGCCTACAAAATAATCGGCAAAACTTAAAAAGCGAATTTTACATTGATGAACATCAAAGTTGCCTTCTGTGGCAAGGTCAATAAAATGTTGTTGCACTTTTTTAGCTAAATTTTGAGCTAATTCTGCCGAAAAATCAGCAGAAAATTCGATAACGATGTGTGGCATAAATTATAATATTTTTCGTAAATGATTAGCATAAATAGTGGCGCCAACCGCCATTTCTAAAGAGTTCTGCACTTGATAACATCCGCCTTTAGCAATGGCATAGTTAAAGTTAGGACAGAAAATATCAAAAGCAATATTTTGGTGATAATTAAAATGATTGTCGCCAAAAATATCGTAAGTTAACACTAGAGAATTAAAATTTTGCTGTAAAAATAAATTTATTTCTTGCAATAAATGTAGTTGTTGATTGATTTTTGAGCAGTTAAAACTAGCAAGTGTTGTAATGATTTTAGGAAAATTTTGATGTTCTAAAATTAATACTATCAGCGAATTTATAAATTGATTATCTAAATTATTTTGCTTGAGAATTTGTGTGATGCTAGAAATATTTTTTTGATAGATTGCTTGTTTTAAAGCATCTTGTTGTTGATTATCGAGGTTTAGTTGATGAATGGTTTCTGTAAAAAATACCGATATAAAATCTGGTAAAGTGATACTAATAAGTAGATTTTTTAGTTGCAGGCTATATAAAGCGGTAAGTAAAGCATTTAGCACATCAAGTTGTGTTGAGGTGTGGTTTTCTCCAATAATTTCGATGCCGAGTTGAGTTTGTTGACGATCTGGGTAGAGCTCATTATTTTTGGCATAAAAAACATCGCCAACATAACAAATTTTTAAAGGAAAACTGGCATTTTGTAGCCTGCCACTAAATAATCGAGAAATTTGCAAAGTTATGTCGTTGCGAATCACTAAATTTTTGCCAGAAATACTGTCGGCAGTGTAAAAACTATTTGATAAGTTTTTGTCAGAAAAATTTTCGGCAAACTCAAGCAAGGGAGTTTTGATTAGTTGATAGCCAGCACTAAAAAATACTTCTAATATTTGATTGATATTGCGGTGATTAATGATTGCTTGTTCTCCTAGTAAATCATAAAAACCGATAGGCAGTAATGGTTTAGTCATTGTTTTTTAGATGTTGTTTTATGTTAAGTAAATCTTGCCAAACTAACTTTTTTTTACTAGGCTGTCTCATTAAAAAAGCAGGATGAAATAAGCTTACTACTTTAGTTTTAAAAGGTAAATAACTTGGCTGAAAATCATTAATTTTGCCATGAATTTTGCCAATTGGTAAATTAGAATTAAGCAAATTATTGGTTGCGGTGGCTCCAATTAAAATGATAATTTGTGGCTCAATGAGTTGAATTATTTTTTGCAAAAATGGTTTGCAAATGGCGATTTCTTCTGGGGTGGGTTGTCTGTTGCCAGGAGGACGCCAAAAAACAGTGTTGGTAATATAAAAATTTTTCTCTCGTTGTAAGTCAATTGCCCAAAACATATCTTTTAACATTAGTCCAGAATCGCCACAAAATGGTATGCCTTTTAAATCTTCTTCGTTACCTGGCGCTTCGCCAATCACTAAAATTTTACTATTAGCATTACCATCGCCAAAAACAGTATTTGTTGCCATTTTTTTTAAATTACAACCATCGAACTTGAAAAGAGCTTGTTGTAATTCGAATAAATTATGACAAGAATTAGCTAAATTTTGGGCTGATTGCACAATATTTTCAAGAGAAATTGAGTTGGTGGTAAATAAATTTTTCTTGGCTAAATTAGTTAAAGCAACATCAATATTAGCTGGGGGAGTGCTAATAAGCTTGGTTGGAACAACAATTTGATTATTAGTTAGATGGTTTTGTGGTTCTTCTAAAAAAACTTCATCTAGATCGTTGTCGCAATAAAAGGCCAAAGCATCAAATATTTGTTTGGTTTTCATACAATTTTTTTGATAAATTGTTGAAAATCTTGAGGTGTTTCGAAGTTTTTATAAACTGAAGCAAAGCGAACGAAAGCAACTTGATCGAGCTTTTCAAGGGCTTCTAAAACCATTTCGCCAATTTTTGCCGAAGTAATTTCAAGCTCATTGTTAATGGCAATTTGATGAGCGATTTGATAAACAATTTGCTCGACTTGTGAGTTTTCAACTGGTCTTTTTCGTACTGCCATATTGATGGATTTTTTTAGCTTTTGAGGATCAAAAGATCGTTTATCGCTATTTTTTTTTATCACAATAATTTCTGGTAAATGCACCTTTTCGTAGGTAGTAAAGCGAAGCCCACAAGCTGGGCAGTATCTTCTGCGCTTGATGTTTTCACCGTCGTCAGAAATTCGACTATCTTTAACTTGAGTTTCGGTGTGTCGGCAAAATGGGCAATGCATAGTTTATGAAAAATGAGAATCGATAAAGATATTGTATTTCTGGGTTAATAATTTAGCAACACTAAAATTTTTTTGCACATTAAAAACAATATGGTCGATTTTATAAACAGGCCGAATAAGTAAGCTTGAACTAGTTAAAAAAACTTCTTTTGCCGAGATTAGTGCATTATAATCAAAAGTTTGCTCTAAAACTTCAAAGCCTTGTTCTTGGGCTATTTTAATGATTCGATTTCTAGTGATGCCACATAAAATATGATGGTTAGCAGGATGAGTGATGAGTTGATTTTGCTTGTTTAAGATAAAAACATTAGCAAAAGTTGCCTCGGTGATAATATTTTCTCTAACAAAAATCGCATCATCAAAGCCTAAATCTTTGGCTTTTTGGTTGGTAAGTGTTGAGGCAAGTAAATTGACGGTTTTGATATCGCAACGCAACCAGCGAATATCTGGGTTGGTTATTAATGTAAAGCCTTCGTTAAAACGACTTTCTGACATGGGTTGAATTTCATTTACCGTGGCAACAATTGTGGGGGTTAAATTTTGAGGGCAAGAGGCAATTCTAGAAACGGCAGATCCTCGAGTGATTTGTAAATAGCAAATGCCTTGTGTTACATTATTTTTGATAAATAGTTGTTGCTGTATTAAGAATAATTCTTCAATGGTAAAGTTGTGATGAATGTTTAGTTCTTGTAAATTTCTCATTAAACGCAACAGATGATTTTTGCCATCAATGAGTTGCTTGTTTTTATATAAAGTTACTTCATATGCTCCATCGGCAAATTGAAAGCCTCTATCTTCGATATGCACCAAACAATTTTGATGCTCTAAAAAATTGCTATTAAGGTAACTGATTTTGGTCATGATTTATGAAAATATAATTTAAGATGTAACAGTTTCTTAAATATAAAAAAAGATAATTGTTTTTTAGTAATTTAAGAATTTTTTGCTGGCTGGTTCAACTATTTCAAAATTGTTGATGCCAACTTGTAAAATAGCTAAATTTCGTTGCACTGCTCCATTTGGTAAAAAGCGAAATAAACCGTCAATGCCTTCAAAACCTTTGGTTTTTGCTATTAAAGTTTGTGCTGTAATGTTATTGTTATTTTGAGTAAGATCGCTGATGGCTAAAATGCTATCATAGGCTATGGTAGAAATGCGATTTGGCAAATTTTTAAAAGTTTGCTGGTATTCTTTTTCGAAGGATTGAAATTTTTTTGGTTCGGGAGCAACAAACCAACTACCAAATAAATTACTATCACTTAAAGTGCTCGGATCGTCCCATTGATTAGTGCCAACTATTTTTAAATCGAGTTCTTTGGTATTTTTGCTATTAATGCTGGCAATTGCTTTTGATAAAATTTTACCTGATTCAGGAATTAAAATTATTTGTGGATAGTTTTTATCTTCTTCGTTGATGACTTGATCTTTTTTAGGAATGATAGAGAGAGAAAAAGAATTAACTAAGCGATCTGCTGATTTTTCGAGATCTTTTTCGTTATTATAAAACTCGGCGGTAATAAAATTGGCACTTCTTGCTTTGGTAAATTTTTTGAGATAATCGGCAATTAATTTGCCATATTGATCATTTGGAGCTAAAATGGCAAAGTTTGATTTATTTTGGTTAATAGCAAAATTAACTATTTGTTCTGTTTGAGTTTCTGGCAAGATGCCTGCAATAAAAATGCCTCCACCATTGTTAAAAATTTTACCTAACATTGCTATATTATTTGAGAGAGAAATAACGGTAATAGCATACTCTTGTGCCATATTTTCAATATTGGCAATATTATTGCTGTAAATTGGACCTATGACTATTTTGATATTGCGATTAATAATTTCTTGAAAAGCTTGCTGTTGCTCGGCTGCTGTTTCTTTGCTGTCGATAAAAACTAATTCAAGCTTGTGAAAGCGATCGTTGGCAAATAAAGATAATACTGCAGCATTAGCAATATTTTGTGCTAAATCTTTATTTTTACTAGAAAATGGTAGAAAAATAGCTATTTTTATTTTTTCTGGTAAATTATTGCCAATGTTGTTAAGATTATAGGTTTCGAGATGTTTTGCTGTTTGTTTTTGGGTATCTTTTTTTTGTGATAGAGACTTATTTTGTAAAATTTTTGTTTTAGTGTTTTTTAGAGTGTTATTGAAATAATTAAAGTTGGTACAAGAGCATAAAAACATTAAAAATAATAATAATATTTTTCGTAAATCAAAGAAAAGTAATTGAGTATTTCTGTTGACACAAAGCATTTTTAAGTATTATTATTTTTTTTAAAAACCGCATCTATGCAAGCCCCATCTTGTACCGATATGGTTTGATAAGAGATTTCACCATTAATATTGGCGGTTTGGGAAATGCTAATTTTACCAACAGTAATATTGCCTTCAAATTTACCTTGAATATAAATATCTTCGGCGATAATTTTGCCTTGAAAAAAACCAGATTGTCTGATGATAAGAGTTTTGGTGTTTATATCACCATAAACTGAGCCTTCTATTTCTATGGTTCCAGAGCTGTTCAAACTGCCATTTATAGTAGAATGTTTAGCAATAACACTAGGAGATGAGTTATAGATAGAGCTAATTAACTCAAATTTTTTACTATTGTTTTGAATGTTTACTGCTTCTTTTTTAAGATTAACTATTGACATAATTGGTATTGGAAGAATTAATTATATTGCCTGCGTCTAAAAATTTTTTTGGATTAAGCGGGGTATTTTTATAACGAACCTCATAATGTAGATGATGTCCTGTGCTTCGGCCTGTGCTACCTTGTAAAGCTATTATTTGACCTTTCTTGACAAAATCTCCTTCTTTTACTTTTATTTTTGATAAATGACCATAACGAGTAGTAATGCCGTAACCATGATCGATAACAATAGCATTGCCGTAGTCACTAAACCACTTTGCCAAAATAACTTTGCCAGTAGATGGGCTAATAATTGGAGCATTATGAATGCCTACAAAATCTAGCCCCTCATGAGCATGGTGTTTGCCTGTGAAGGGATCGGTTCTAACACCAAAGCCACTAGAAATATAAAAATGATTCATTGGCTTATAAAAGGGTAATTTTTGGCTGATTTTTTCGAGAAATTGTAGTTTTTCTATTTGGTTATTAAATTGATTTTTTTCTAGATGTAGTTCTAGGTAATCGGTGGAAAGATTTTTTGCTAATAGTTCTTTTTCAAGTTCGGCATCGAATTGCTCTGGGCCTCCAACAGCCATATTAGAATTATTTTTAGAGTATTTTTTAACTTTTTGGTTTGCCTCAATATGGGTTTTAAAGTTTAGACCAGTTACAGCAATTGCTTGCTCTATTTTTTTGATTCGGTGTGTATTAAAATAATTAATATAAGCAAAATTTTGATGAAGTTGTTTAATAGTTTGAAGAGTTTGATTGTTGTTGCTATTTAAATTTTTTGTATCTATTTCTTTAGGTATTTGAATTGTGTTTAACTGCTCATTTACCGGTATGATCGGGGAATTTATAGTGTTTAAATATTGATTGATTTTTTCAAGCTTTTTATTACTTATTTCTAGCTCATTAGCAAAATAATTATTGAGTTTTTGCAGTTTCTCAATTTCGCTTAATTTATCATTGGTTGAATTGTTATATTGTGTTTTATATTGCCAAGAATTATAAAATGAGATGCTAAAAAACAATATAAAACAAATTAAGATAGCTTGTAAAACTGGATGAAAGTTAATGCTTTTGATTTTTTTATTAGAAATGAATAAAATAGTTTTTTTTGTAATAAAAAACTTAAAAAATGGTGCAAGAAAGTTATTTAAAACAAGCAATATCGACAATAAGATATTGCATAATTTTGCTAATAAATTATGTTTTCTAAGAATCGGATGTTGATTTATTTTTTCTAGCAAAAAAGATTTTTGCATACTGCTTAAAATTTGATTAACAACAAAATAATTACTAAAAAACACATATTTGATACATAACAAATTGTTATGCAGGTTTATTTAGTAAATTACACTATCTAATTAAAACTGTAAGTAATTATAATCTATTTTACTATAAGTCATTTTTCTTGCTTGTCAAGTTTTTTTTAAATATTTTATTTTAAAGTTTTAGAAACTTCGGGTGGCATATATTTTTCGTCGTGTTTTACTAATAATTCGGAAGCAATAAAAATATTTTTGTTAAAAATACCTTTGGCAATTACTCCTTGTTTTTCTTTAAATAAATCGGGCAGGAGACCGTTATAAGAAATTATAAGTTCTTTTAAGTTATCGGTAATAATAAATTTAGTGTTTAAACTATCAAGCTTCACTACTGAATTTAATTTAACCAATCCCCCAACTCTAATAATTTTCTGCGGTTTTAACTGTTGATTATTATAGGCTTGCCAAAATTCGGTTGGAGCATAAAAAAACAACAGATTTTGTTGAAAATTATTGATAATAAACCATAAAGAAAGCAAAGAAACAAAAAAAACCCCTGAAACAAAAAGCAATCTTTGTTGTTTATGGTTTATCTTGTTTGTTTTCTGGTGTTTTACCATAAAGCTTTTGATAATATTTTTTTTCTAAGGCAAAATAGGTAATTACTGATTTTACTAAAGTAATTAAGAGAATAAAAGCAGTAATTAAATAAGAGCTAAGAACAAATAAAGAATAATCTTTCATAGTTTATACATCGAGATTAACAACTTTTAAGGCATTTTCTTGAATAAACTCCCTTCTGGGCTCAACAACATTTCCCATTAAAATAGAAAATGTTTCATCAGCTTCATCAAACTGCTCTATTTTGACTTGTAGCAGAGTGCGATTTGAAGGGTCAAGGGTAGTTTCCCAAAGTTGTTCGGCATTCATTTCGCCTAAACCTTTAAATCTTTGAATTACCACTCCTTTTTTACCAATTTCTTCGATTATTTGCCACATTTGTAATGGGCTTGTAATAGAAAATTCTTCGTCGTTTCTCATAAATTTATTAGTGTTATTTAAAAACGATGGACAAATATATTGAGAGAGTTGTGCCAAACCAATTATTTCTGGCATTTCAAAATGATGATCTTTTAATAAAAATTCGGTTATCACACCTCTTTCTTGCTTACTGATCATCAAATGTTGTTCGGTACAAGAAATTTGATAATTTTCGCCACCAATATTTTTAAAAACTTGTTTAACATTGTTTAAATTTTCAATATTTGTAGCAAGATTGGTTAAATTTTGCTGGAAAACTCCTGCCAAGGCAAGTTTTTCTGATATTGACGGAGGAATAATTCTAGCAATATCGTGTAGTAGTTTGCAAAATTTAGAAAGTTTGGTGATAAAGTCTTGCAAATCAAGACCAGCTCTATCGCCAATGCTTGACTTAAATACAGCATTATTGCAGGCATTTTGTATAATATGTTGTTGTAATGCTAATTCATTTTTTAAATAAACTTCGCTACTGCCTTTTTTTAGTTTATATAATGGTGGCTGAGCAATATATAAATAGCCTAATTCAATAAGTTTTGGCATATGGCGAAAGAAAAACGTCAGTAGCAGTGTGCGAATATGAGAGCCGTCAACATCGGCATCGGCCATGATGATGATTTTATGATAACGAATTTTGCTAGCATCGAAATCGTCGTTGCCAATACCTCCTCCTAAAGCGGTGATAATGGTGCCAACTTCAGCAGAAGAGAGCATTTTATCAAATCTAGCTCTTTCGACATTTAAGATTTTGCCTCGAATTGGTAATATTGCTTGAAATTTACGGTTTCGCCCAGATTTAGCAGAACCGCCCGCTGAATTGCCTTCGACAATAAATATTTCGCTTAGAGCAGGATCTTTTTCTTGGCAATCGGCTAATTTGCCAGGTAAACTAGAGATTTCGAGGGTTGATTTGCGACGAGTGAGTTCTCGAGCTTTTCTGGCAGCTTCTCGAGCTTGAGCAGCTTCTATGCCTTTGCTTACAATTATTTTGGCTTCATTGGGTTTTTCTTCAAAAATTTGAGCAAGTTTATCGTTGATGCAAGATTCTACAAAAGACCTTACTTCAGAAGATACAAGTTTATCTTTAGTTTGGGAAGAAAATTTAGGATCTGGCACTTTTACCGAAAGTACTGCGGTTAAGCCTTCGCGAATATCTTCGCCAGATAAAATGATTTTATCTTTTTTAAACAGTTTACTATTGGAGGCATAATTATTGATGGTGCGTGTGAGAGCGGCTTTCATGCCAGCGAGGTGGGTGCCACCATCTCTTTGCCTGATATTGTTGGTAAAGCACAAAACATTTTCGTGATAACTGTCGTTCCATTGCATTGAAAGCTCAAGGCTAATACCTGTGGTTTTGTCGGCAGAATTAATGTTTATGGTTGGATGTAAGGCATTTTTGCTTTTATCAAGAAAATGTACATAAGCCTCAACACCACCTTGATAAAACAGTAAAGCTTCTTTATTTTCTGGAGTACGAAAATCTTGTAAAATAATTTTTACCCCTGAATTTAAAAAAGATAATTCACGAAGCCTTTGTTCGAGAGTGGCATAGTTGAATTCTAAAACATTGCTAAAAATTTGATGTGACGGAAAAAAGGTTACCTGAGTGCCTTTTTTATTAATATTTTCGGCAATAATTTTTAGTGGAGAAACTGCTTCACCATTATGAAATCTTATAAAATACTCTTTACCTTCTCGCCAAATAGAAAGCTCAAGCCAATCAGATAAAGCATTAACAACCGAAACCCCAACACCATGCAAACCACCAGAAATTTTATAAGAGTTTTGATCGAACTTGCCACCAGCATGGAGTTGAGTCATGATGACCTCGGCGGCCGAAACCCCCTCTTCTTTATGAATATCAACAGGAATTCCTCTGCCATTATCAACAACCGTAACTGAACCATTAGCATTTAAAACCACTAAAACTTCGTTACAATGCCCAGCTAAAGCCTCATCGATAGCATTATCAACAACTTCGTAAACCATATGATGCAAACCGCTACCGTCATCGGTATCGCCAATATACATTCCTGGTCTTTTTTTTACAGCCTCAAGGCCTTTTAAAACTTTAATAGAATCGGCACTATATTGATTTAAAGAAGAGGTTTCGTTTGACATAATTTTTTAATTAAATGGTGTTTTGTAGTTAACTTTTGCTACAAATATTTTAACTAAATCAAACTAAAAAGCAAATTGTTTTTTTTGGTAATTTTTATTAAGTAATGTTATAGCTTAAAATTTAAACTTTTTATGAAAATCATGTTGATAATTATATTTATATGATTTAATATCATATTTTGATATTGCAAAATAATACTAAAAAAACTAATAATACCAATATTGGTAGTATTGTTGTGCAAGATCTATTTTAAAATTTAATTTACTTTACATAATTATGAGAGAACAACGAAATTTTTTGGCTAGATGTTTTGCGCAAGAGTGTCTCGACAAGGAATGCCCGAAAGAAGTGAAATAGAAGCAACATATCGAAACTCGTATTTTCACAAATGATTAATGAAGGATTGCAAGCAAATCGAGATTTATTGGAAGTAATAACAGCTATAGAAACTAGTTATAACAAAAAAAGCAACTGACTATATAAACTCCGAGGTAAATCTGGGTGCAAATAACAAAGCAATGCCTCTAATAGAAAAAAATATTAGATTCAAAAAAAGTCAAATCAGCAATACCAAAAATACAGTTATCAACAACTAGACAAAGAGAGATAATATATCAACAAATGGTAATAGATATCGAATTACTTCACAAAAAAATGAAGCCAAATAGAGAGTATAGCTTACGAAAGAGCAAGAAGCTCTTCACCAACACCGCTAGAACCATTACAAATATACCATTATTACGATTCCAAATGACGACTCAACAACCATCATCATCAGGAAGATAAATTAAAGTAACCCTTATTTATGAAGATAGATATAATAAGGGTTATAAATAAAATGCTATATGTTGAATTTAAAATTATAAAATTAGGTTACGAATCTTAATTATTATAATTTTTCTTGAGAAGATTTTTATTAACATTATAGTAAAATATTTTATAAAAGTTATTGCAAGTTTATTTTAATAGCATAATATTTTTGATAAAATTTTACTAATTTTTATTTCTTTGGTTATGAAAAAATACTTTTTTATCGCTATTTCTTTAATGTTTTTATACTCTTGTGCTAATAGAGTTATTGATGTAAAAAGTCCTTGTGTTTCTTCTAAACATGGTCCTTGCGGTCCTAAAAAACCAATAAATGATTGGTGGATAAAAGATTTTTCTCAAAATCAAATTTCTTAAATATTATGGCAACAGAAAACAACAACAATAGTAAAAATAATTCTTTTTTAGATAAAATTAAAAAAAAGAATTCCGATTCAGATTCCGATGATGATTCTGATTTTGCAAAAAAACATGATAAAGGACAATCTAGTTTCGCTAGTCGTTATGAAAAAAAATCTACCATGACTTCTGCTAAACTAGATGATAATACAGAAGAGGAAGATTCTAACTCTGAAAAATCCCCTATCGATCCTAAAAAAAGAGCTTTGGCAAAATATATTTATCTAGTAAAAGGTATTGATGCTAACAGAAAAGCTTGGTATTATGTTTTGGTTGAGGCTTTAAAAGTGCAGTTATTCTTAAAAGCCTTAAACGACGATATTATTCATTTAGAACGCTATGGCAAAATACTCTATTCTGCCTACGGTGAAGAACCTCCAGCTCACATTACTAAAGCTTTAAAAGACGAATATGGCATCGATTAATTAAATGTTTCTTATGAAAAATCTAAAAATATTTGTTATTGTAACTTTATCTGTTTTTATTGGTTTTTTTTCAGCCATTTCTATTGCGGAAAATTCTTTACTAAAAACAAATTCCAAGCGAGGTGTTAATAAAAAGTATTCCTCAGATTTTCTTAACGAGATTGTAAATAAAGTCAAAGCCGAATATGTTGAAGAAAAAACCGATACCCAGTTAATTGAGGCCGCTGCTTCTGGGGTTTTGTCTTCTCTTGATCCGCATTCATCATTTTTAAGCGAAGAAGATCTCAAAGAAATGACTATTCACACTAAAGGCGAATTTGGTGGTATAGGCATTGAAATTTCTAGTGAAATGTCGGTTACTAAAGTGGTTTCTGCTATCGAAGATACCCCAGCTTTTAAAGCTGGTATCAATTCTGGCGATTATATCATTAGAATTGACGATATTTCTACTCAGGGCTTGCGTATTGATGAAGTAGTTAAAAAAATCAGAGGAAAACCTAATACTGCTGTTAAATTAACCATTTATCGCAAAGGCGAAACGGTACCACTCGAAAAAACTATTGTGAGAAAAATTATTAAAATTAATCCTGTAAAGAGTAATTTATTCAAAGATGTTGCCTACATTAAAATTAATTCTTTTTCCGAAAGAACTGCAGAGGGAGTGGTTAGAGAATTTGCTAATATTCAAAAAAAGCTCGATAAAAATATTTCTTTAAAAGGTTTAGTTCTAGATCTAAGAAATAATCCAGGAGGTTTGCTCGATCAATCTGCTGAAGTTGCTGATTTATTTTTACCAAAAAATGCTAAAATAGTTTCTATCAAGGGCAGAGATAAATCTAAAATAACCGAATTCATCGATGATAAACCAGAAACTTTATTTACAAACTTACCAATAGCAGTTTTAATTAACGAAGGTTCTGCCTCTGCCTCTGAAATTGTGGCTGGTGCCTTGCAAGATAACAAACGCGCAGTAATTATGGGAAATAAATCTTTTGGCAAAGGTTCTGTACAAAGTCTTATTACTTTATCCGATCATTCTTCTGCTATTAAACTAACTACCGCTCTATACTATACTCCTTCTGGTAGATCGATACAAGCTTCTGGTATTGAACCAGATATTGAACTTGAAAGTGCTACCACCATTGAAAAATCAAAACAAATTCTACCAAAAGATTCTGAAGCCGATTTAAAAGGGCATTTAGAAGTCGAGATTAATCAAAATATTAATAAAACTGCTAAAAAGCAAGATAAAAAAATAACAGATAATAATCTCGAAATCTATCAAAAAGATTATCAGTTGGGTAGGGCTATCGATTTAATTAGAGGAGTGAGTTTAAGTAAAACTATTTTTAATGACTCTTAAGAAAGTGGTAATTTTATTTAGAATTTTAGCTGTATGGTTTCTTATCATGTTAAATTTCAATATAGCTTATGCCGATTTTAATTTGCCAAATATCATAATTATTAATCAAAATCATATTACGCGTTCCGAAATAAATCAAAGATGGCAATTTTTTTTCAATAATAGTAAAATTATTAATCAAAAAAATATAAAAAATATTACTATTTGGCAAGAAAAATTATTAGAAAAACTTATAGAAGAATCTCTGATTTTAGAAAATGCTCAAAAACTAAAACTAGAAGTATCTCCCGATGAACTTAATGATTATCTAGTTCAAATTGCTGGTAAGCAACAAAAAACATTGATCCAATGGCAAAATTTTTTACAAAAAAATAATCTAGATTTTTCTTATTATGTTAAGCAAGTTAAGGCTGAAATATTATGGCTTAAAATTATTGAGCAAAAAATTAAACCAAAAATTCAAATTAGCAACCTAGAAATCAACGAAATAGCCGAGCAAGATAATTCTAATGTTCTAGAGCCACATTTTTTAATAGCGGAAATCGTTATTAACAATAATAATAAGAATACCGAAAAATTTATTTATAATATGTATCAACAATTATTAATGGGTACGAATTTTAACATTTTAGTCAATCAGTTTTCGATATCGGAATCTGCAAAAAATAATGGTTTAATCGGTTGGTTTACCAAACAAGATTTAAATAAAAAAGTCTATCAAGCTATTGCAAATTTATCTATTAATGGCTATTCTTTACCAGTGCAAATAGAGAATAATTGGTATATTTTTAAAGTTATTAATAAAAAACACCAAAATAATCTCGACGAAAATACTAAAAATAAACTCGAACATTTGATTTTTCAGCAAAAATTAAATAATTTTTCTAAATCATATTTGCAAGATTTGAAAAATCATTCTGTTATAGAAATGGTATTATAATTTAAACATCTTTTAAAATGATTAACGATATTTCTCAGGGTTTTGTTTTAGACTTCTATAAAAATAACGAAAAACCTTATACATATGCCGATGATTATGCCGAAATAAATGTGTGGCCAGAGTTTTTAGATATTAAAAATAACGATCTAGATTTTATTTATATTTGGGCTTATCATGTTAGTATAAAAAATCTATTACAAGATAGTTTGCAGTTAATTAGTAGGCATTTTCGTATCATCGATGAAAAAGGTCGAGCAATGGAGGTTGATGGTGATGGGGTGGTAGGTGAGCAACCAATTATTAAAGCGCAACAGGTTTTTCAATATAGTAGCGGAGTTCATTTAAAAACTGCTAGCGGTATTATTTCTGGTTATTATAAAATGCATAATTTAAAAACTAATGAGTTTGTGCAGTTTGTTTTGCCGAGTTTTTCTTTACATTTGCCAAGTGATAAACCTTTACAAAATTAAATGTTTTTTGATAATTATTCTTCTTCTGCCGATATCAATAAAATTGAATTAGGTCTCGGTAGAATTTCTCTGTTACTTGCTAGGCTTAATAATCCTCATCTTAACTTGCCTCCTGTTATTCATATTGCCGGCACCAACGGCAAAGGTTCGGTTTTAGCATTTTTAAAAGCGATTTTTAATCAAGCAAATTATAAAGTTCATCGCTATACTTCTCCGCATTTAGTAAAGTTTAATGAGCGAATTGAAATCGCTAATCAGGTAATTTCTGATATAGAGCTTAAACAGCTTGCTAACCAATGCGATTTGGCTTGTCAAATTTCACCAAAAATAACTCCTACTTTTTTTGAATTCACTACTGCTATGGCTTTTTTAGCTTTTAGCAAACATAAAGCTGATGTTTTGTTGCTTGAAACTGGCTTGGGCGGAGAATTTGATGCTACTAATGTTTTGTCGCAAGTTTTGGTAGCTATTATTACTACTATTTCTTTTGATCATCAAGAGTTTTTAGGAAATTCTTTAGCAGAAATAGCCAAAGCTAAGGCAGGAATTATTAAAAATAATTGCCCAGTGATAATTGCTAATCAGCAACAGCAAGCAAAAGAAGTTTTATGGCAAATTGCTAGTGCAAAACAAGCAAAAATTATTGATGCTACATTTTATGATTTACCAAATAATTTATACAAAGAAGATCTTAACTTAATTGGCTTGCATCAACTCGAAAATTTAAAATTGGCATACTTAACTATTTTGAATCAAAATAAATTTTCTATTACTCTATCAGAAATTTCTGCAGGAGTGCAAAATGTAAAATGGCCAGCAAGATTACAAAAAATTGAGTTTGGCAACATTAAAAATAAGTTAAAAAATTGTCAACTTTATTTAGATGGAGCTCATAATATAGGTGGAGCAAAAATAATTACCGATTTTTTATCTATGCAAAATGGTAAAAAAATTGTCGTTTTTAATATGTTAAAAAATAAAGATTTATTGGGTTTTTTAACACAAATTCAAAATAGTTTAGATGTGTTGTTAATTATC
>CAMAWV010000024.1 GCA_945862075.1 Rickettsia typhi
CTAATTTTAAAATAAACAGCATTGTTTTAAAAAATTGCCAAAAAACACTACCCATGACTAACCTTTTTACCCAAAAATCGCTAGATGTTGCTAATTACCAGCAATTATCCGATGCCGATATTATAAACATCCAAACCAATATTTTAGCCAGATGGCAAAATACCCATACAAATTCTTGTGGGCTAGAAAACGAAATACAGCATCAGCATAATTTTTTGCAAGATTTTTTTGGCCAAATACTCGGCTACACAGCACAAACAGGCAATCCTCACAATACTTTATGGTGGGAATCTGGCACCAACGACGGCAGAAGGCCAGATGGCATTTTAGGTTTTGATTTACAAAGCTATCAAAATCAAGATATTAACCAACAAAATATCTCGGCAGGCGATATTAGGGTGGTAATTGAGCTAAAAGGTAGTAATGTTGATCTCGATAAAAATCAAAACCGCAAAAGCCTTGCCATCACTCCAATTGAACAAGGTTTTTTGTATGCTCCAAAAGTTGGGGGCAAATGCGAATGGGTGATTGTTAGTAATTTTGTTGAGATTCGTCTTTACAAAACTAACGATTCTAACAAATACCACTCGTTTTTTGTAGCCGATCTTGCCAAAGATGCTAATAAACTCAAAGAGTTTCATTTTTTGTTAGCTTTTGGCAGGCTTTTTATTTCGCAACATCTAAAATCGCCAGTGCATAGCATTATTGTTAATCAAGAAGAAGAAAAAGACCAAATCCAAGAAGAATTTTATAATTTATACAAACAAAACAGAACTAACTTAAAAAAACATTTAATCGAAGCCAATCAATTGCAATCTCGCAAAAGCTTTTGTTTATATATTGCCGATAAACTTTTAAGAAGAATAATTTTTATTGTATTTTGCCAAGAAAGAGGCTTGATACCGCACAACACTTTAAGTAAATTTGTGAAAGAGCAGGTTTATGGCTCGAAATACAATCATCTAAAAAATATTTTTCGCTCTCTTGATATTGGTAATAATAAAAGCAATCCGCAAATACCAGCTTTTAACGGTGGGCTATTTAAAGAAGATAAACTCTTAGACGATTTAATTTTTGCAGATGAAGAAATTAATAAATTACTACTTTTCGTGATTGATTATCATTTTAAAAGCGAACTCGATGTGGAAATTTTGGGGCATATTTTTGAAAAATCAATTTCTGATCTACAAAACGAAGCCAAAGAAGATGAGTATTTATGGCAAACCAACCTAACTACTTCAGAAAAAAACGAACAAGAAAAATTCGGAGTTTACTACACTCCTTCTTATATCACTAAATACATTGTAAACCAAGCAATTGGTAGCTGGCTAAATGCTAAAAAAACACAAATTGCCACAATTTTTGCCGAAGATTCACCAGAATTTTTGGCAGAATATAAAAAAGCTTTGCTTTCTATAAAAGTTCTTGATCCTGCTTGCGGTTCGGGAGCTTTTTTAGTAGAAGTTTTTGATTTTCTAACCAACGAAGCCAGAAAATTAGGCATCAGTAATCATCATCAATTTATTTTACAAAACAATATTTATGGAGTTGATATTAACCCAAATTCGGTTGAAATTACCAAACTTTCGCTGTGGCTAAAAACTGCTCATCACAAAGAAAAACTACTAAACCTTAACAATAACATTAAAATTGGCAATAGTTTAATACCAAACGAAAACATCGCTGGCCGATACGACGAATACGAAGGTAAAATAATTTACTCATTAACAGGCACCGCCAACGATATGATTGGCGATATTTATAAAGAGCAACAAATTAACCAGTTTAGCAAATCTTTGGCATTTGATTGGCAAAAAGAATTTAACTTTAAATTTGATGTAATTATCGGCAACCCGCCCTACATTAAAGAAGATAAAAACCGCGAAATTTTTGAGCCACTAAACCCAGCTCATAAAAAATATAAATCAACTAAAAATTCGCCTTCACACAATACCCCTCCTTTTGCCTCAAAATATTATCAGGGCAAAATGGATTTTTGGCAATTTTTTGCTTGTCTTGGGCTAGATTTATTAAGCGAGGGCGGTTATTTATCTTATATTGCACCAAATAGCTGGCTTACTAACCATGGAGCCTCTAAAACTCGAAATAAAATATTGCAAGAGGCAATGCTTGTTAAATATCTCGATTTTAACGACAACAAAGTTTTTAAAACCGCCGATATTCAAACCATGATTTTTCTTTTGCAAAAAACACCAACCAAAAAACATTTGGTAGAATATTGCAAAATAAACAATGCAACCGAAAAATTATTTGCCAAAAAGCAAGTGACAATCGCCGAAAATCTTGCCAAAAGTGTTTTTGAAAAAATAGAGCTTGAAACCGAAAATTTGCTTGATAAAACCATTCATTTTGTAGGCGATAATTTAAAGCCACTTTTTGATAAACTCGAAAAAGTAGGGAGCTATAAACTAAAAAAAGATGATGTTGGTTTGGGAATTCAACATTCTCATGATATTGTTAACAAAAATAGAAAAAAAATTTTAGATAAAAATTTTAAAATTGGCGACGGAATTTTTAGCATCACCACAGCAGAAAAAGATGCTCTCAATTTAAACAAAAAAGAGCTTGAAATTATTAAACCAGAATACACCACCAAAGAAATTGGCAGATATTTTGCCAACAATAAAAACACTAAATGGACAATCTACACAAATTCTAGCTTTAAAAAACTAGAAAAAATCAATAAATATCCAAATATTAAAAAACATCTAGATCAATTTGTTAAAGTAATTACTTCTGTTAATGCACCTTACGGAATACATCGAACAAGAAGAGAAAGTTTATTTTTAGGAGAAAAAATTATTACAGCAAGAAAATGTATTGATAAACCACGTTTTAGCTATGTTGATTTTAATTCTTATGTATCAGGAACTTTTGCCATCATCAAGCCAAACGATATAAACCTAAAATATCTCACTGGGGTTTTAAACTCAAAACTCGTAGCTTTTTATTTAAAAAATAAAGGCAAAATGCAAGGCTCAAACTATCAGCTAGATATTGAACCGCTGTGCAAAATACCAGTTGCTATCGCAAGCCAAAGTACACAAGTCCAAATTATTAATAAAGTTGAGCTGATGATTGAAACAAACAATCAAATAAATTCAATTAACACTCAATTTTTTGAATTACTTACAGGAGAATTTGCCACAATAAACATTAATAAACAACTTGCTAGGTGGAGCGAACTTTCTTGGGCAGAATTTTTACAAGCCATCACTTCACAAAAAACAGATCTCACTGCCAAGCAAGAAGAAAAATGGCTTTCTCGATTAAAAGAAAAGCAAGCCGAAACTAAAAAATTGCAATTAATTTTGCACCAAACCGATAAAGAAATTGATGCTCTAGTTTATGATTTGTATGGCTTAAACCAAGAAGAGATTGCGATTATAGAAGGAAAAAGTTAGTTTCTGTAGAATTATATAATTTATCTTTTATTGGTAAAAAACTGTTGTAGTAGTTTTTCTGATGCTCTTTCGCTTCCGATATTGTTGTAAATTTCGGGCATTTGATAGCAGGTTTGCTGTAAATTTGCTAAATTATTGCTGATAGAACCATATTTTTGGTTGTCGAGGGCATAAAAAACTTTGCTGATTCTGGTTAATAAAATTGCCCCAAAGCACATAAAACAAGGCTCAAGCGATACATACAAACTGCATTTATCTAAAAATTTTCGAGTTGTTAAGGCTTGTTGAATGGCTAAAAATTCGGCATGATAGCAAACATTTTGTTTAGTTAGATTATGAGCTTTTGCCAATACTTGATAATTTTCATCAATAATTACCGCTCCAACTGGCATTTCATTGATTTGCAAAGCTATCTCTGCTTGTTGTATAGCTAATTGCATAAACTGATTTTGTCTCATAAGTTTTAAGGTAAAAAAGTGCATCCACCGCTTATTTCTTGCTTTACTTGAGTAGTATTAGGAAAGCTTATTGGTAAATTTAAGTGACTACGAATTGCTAAATAAGCGAAAGCTTCGGCTTCTATGCTGTCGCCGTTAAAGCCAAGATCTTCGCTGTTGTAAATATTTAAGTAAGAAAATTGTTTTTTTATAGCCAAAACAATGCCTAAATTTTTTCGCCCGCCACCGCATAATACTAGACTTTTTGGTTGTTGTGGCAAAGTTTTTAGTTTATTTTTTAGCACTATAGCTAAAATATTGGCATAATTTATTAAAACATCTGGTTTAGATAGATTTTTCTGAACTTCTTGTAAGATGCTGTCAAAATCATGTCGATGAAAAGATTGTTGACTACTAAAAATAGCATTTTGGCTGATTTTTTGGCATAAAGAAATATCGACCTTTCCTGATTGAGTAATAGTGCCATTAATATCGAAATTTTGTTGAAAATTTTGATGCATAAAATCGTCGAAAGGAGCATTACCAAAACAAAAATCATAAGCAAGTAACTGATTTTTTTGATAGTCACAATATGTTAAATTAGCAATTCCGCCAATATTTAAAACCATAAATGGTGAGTTTAATTTGCAAAACAAATGATAATGATAAATTGGAACAAGAGGCGCTCCTTGCCCTTGATGAGCTAAATCTTTGCTACGAAAATCACCAACCACTTTAATATTAGTAAGAGTAGAAAGCAGTTGTGGATTACCAAGTTGCCAAGTGAGTTTTTTTTGAGCATTATGATAAATTGTTTGTCCATGAAAACCTAAAAGATCAATGCTAGAGCTAGAAATTTTTTGATCAGTTAAAAAATTTAATACTAAATCGGCATGAATCTTGGTAAGAGAATATTCGAGATCTTTTATTTCGGCTAAATAAACTTTTTCTTGCATTATATGGCGAATTTGCTGACGAAAAGCAGTAGAATATGCTAAATAACGATGTTTTAAGAGGTTTATTTGATTAATTCCATCACTTTGTAAATAGGCTAAATCTATACCGTCAAAAGAGGTGCCAGTCATTAAACCGATTGCTTTATACATAAATTATTGTAAAATTTTATTAAAAATATTGATGATTGCTAGTTTTTTATCGAGGTGAAAAGTTTTTATTGCGGTTAGACGAAAATTGATAAACTCTTGTAAATTAATGATTTGCGAAATGTTTAAATTTAAATTGGTAAAAATTTGTTCTTCGTTAAAAAAATAATTGTTTATGCTGTTGATTTTAAATTTTAACCAACTAGTTAAAAAATGATAAATTACCATTTCAAAAATAATAAAATCAAAATCTTTTTGTTGAATAAATTTATTGAGTTTAGTTTGAAAGTGATTTTGAGTAATACTTTCGAGCCACAGTTGATAAAAAGCAAGTAAATTTTTACCATATTGCAAAACAATTACAGGAGAGTTTTGACATAAAGCACTCAAAAATTGCAGTTCGACTGGTAAAAAAACTGTTGATTGATTATTTTGTAAAATTACTTGGCAAAAATTTTCAAAACTTAATGCTGGCACTTTAATTAAACGACAACGTGATAAAATAGTAGGTAAAACTTTACTTAATTGGTGAGCAATTAAAATTAAAAAAGTGTTATTGATAGGCTCTTCGAGAGGCTTTAATAAAGCATTACTTGCCTCTGTATTTAAACTGCAAATACTATCAATAATTAAAACTTTCTGTTGTTTGGCAATAGAATTTTGTTGCAAAAACTCGTTTGTTTCGCGTATCTGATCGATGGTAATAACACTTTTGCTTGGTTGTTTGGTAATAATTTTAGTTTCAGCATCAATGCTAAAAGCAAATTGAGTAGCAAAAGTTGCTTTGCCAATACCTTTGTTACCTGCTAAAATAATAGCATGAGGTAGTTTTTCTTGCCAAAATTGTTGCATTAATTGTTGCGAAATAGCTTCGAAGCCAATAATTTGTTGCATTGTTTATTGATTAGTTTTGCATCATCACAACTCTTTTTTGGTTGGTGTGAAGATCTTGTAAAGTAAGTTCGGTGGCATTGCCAAAATAATTTATGTTTAGTACTTTAGCAGAGAGTAATTCGTTGGTTTTTTGTTGATAAAAATCAATAATATTACCTTCTCTAACTAAATTTCCACTGCTAATTTCGATGCTGGTTTGATTATCGTAATCAAAACCGCTCCAAGCATTTGCATTATTGTTTAAAAAACAAAAAACTATAAGAATAGTAAAAATTTTTAGTGGTGATAAAAATATAGACATTTATTTTTGGGTTTAAATTATTTCTGGTGGATAAAAAATAATAGAATTGTTGCTAAAATCTGGGTCGGAAAAAAAATGCGAGTTAAAAGTAAAATCGTAAAAATCGATATATTTTTGTTGTAATTCTAAATTAGAGAATTCAATAACAATTGTTGTGCTAGTTTTGTGTTGATGAACCTGTTTAATAATACCAATTTGTTGATTTTCATTATCAAAAACCTGCAAACCAATAAGATTTTCTATATAAAATTGATTTTTTCTAGTTTTTGGCAAATTATTTTTGTCTATAAAAAACTCGCTTCCAACTGTTTGCTCTGCTAAATTACGAGTGTTGATGCCTTCGATAAAAGCAATAAGCACAATGCCACTTGCAGTATTTTTGGCAGAAGATAAATTGTAGATTAGTTTTACTGGTTGTTGATTTTTATCAAAAAGGTGATATTTGCTAAAGGCTTGTAAATTATCAGAAAAAACTAGCAATTTTATCGCTCCTTTAATACCAAAAGGGGCAATTACCTTAGCAATCAAAAGATAGTTCATACATTTTCAAGATCAATCATTTCGGCAAAAGTTGGTCTTTTTCTAATAATAGAAAATTTATCGTTATCAACTAAAACCTCTGGCACAAGTGGCCGACAGTTGTATTGATTTGACATAGAAGAACCATAAGCACCAGCACTACAAAAAACAAATAAATCGTTGTTGTTTGGCATGATAATTTGTCTATCAGAAGCTAAAATATCGGTGGTTTCACAAACTGGCCCTGCAAAATCAAAAGTAGCTTTAGAGCCAACTCTTTTAATCACAGACAAAACTTCGTGGTAAGAACCATAAAGCCCAGGCCTCATTAAATCGTTTATTGCTCCATCGATGATAATAAAATTTTTGCTAGAAGTTTCTTTGCAAAATAAAGTTTTAACTACAAGCAAGCCAGCATTTCCAACCACTGCCCTACCAGGAGCAATAGTGATAGAAACCCCTAGGTCAGCAGTAATTTTTTGTAAAAGATGAATATAGTTAGCAATATCGATGGTAGGATTATTTTGATAATCAATGCCAATGCCACCTCCAAAATCAAGATTTTTAATTTTATAACCTTTTTCTTTTAATAATAAGCATAAATCTTTAATTTTACTAAAAGCAATTTCAAACGGTTCAAGAGAGGTAATTTGCGAGCCGATATGAGTAGAAATGCCGTAAATTTCAAGAGCAGGTAGTTTGGATGCCATAATATAAACCTCTTCTGCTAAATCGATATCGACTCCGAATTTATCATTTTTGCGCCCAGTACTGATTTTATGATGAGTGTTAGCATCAACTTTAGGGTTTACTCTTAAAGAAAACTTGGCTTTTTTATTAAGCTTGGTAGATATTTCGTTTAATAAAAACATTTCGTCGATAGATTCTACCGAAAAATCGCAAACATTATTTTGTAAAGCAAAAGTAATATCTTCGACAGTTTTGCCTACACCTGCAAAAACAATTTTTTCTGGGCTAATACCAGCTTTTAAAGCGCGAAAAATTTCACCAGCAGAAACAGCATCGATTCCAGCACCAAGACCTGCCAATATTTTAACCAAGTGCAAGTTTGCATTTGCTTTAATTGCATAACAAATTTTATAGTTAATAATATGATAAAAAGCAAAAGCTTTTACAAATTGTTGATAATTTTCAATTAAAGATTGTTTTGAATAACAATAAAATGGAGTACCAACTTGCTTAGCAATGCTTGATATAGCGACATTTTCAATGAATAATTCGCTAGTATTTTGATTATTTCGATAACTTAAAAATTGCATTATGAATAAAATTGTAGTTGAAATTAATTTTTATATTTTAATTATAATACCACTTTTTTAAATTAAAATGCAAGCCTGAACTAATTTTAATTTGATTAGCAATGTAATTTTTACTTGATTTTTAGATAAAAAAAAGCCAAAATTTCAGTGGTAAAATTATTTATAATCTATCTTATATGTCGAATTCTTTTCAAAATATTTTTGTTGCAAACCATAATACTTCTTATTGCGAAGCAAAACCTACCAATAATAAAAAAGTGATTATTCTTGGCTCAGGTCCTAATCGTATTGGTCAGGGTATTGAGTTTGATTATACTTGTGTACATGCTTCTTTTGCTTATAAAGAACAGGGTATTGAGGCGATTATGATAAATTGCAATCCAGAAACTGTTTCTACCGATTATGATACTTCAAGCAGATTATATTTTGAGCCCATTACCGCTGAAGATGTGTTAGAAATAATTAAAAAAGAAGCCAGTAACGGCGAGTTGCTTGGAGTAAATGTGCAATTTGGTGGGCAAACTCCGTTAAGCTTGGCAAGATTTTTACAAGATAATAATGTGCCAATTATTGGCACATCTCCCAAAATGATAGATCTCGCCGAAGATCGTAAACATTTTAAATTATTGTTACAAGATTTAAATTTATTGCAACCACAAAATTACATTGCTTACACACAAACAGAAGTCGTAGAGCAAGTAAAACAAATTGGCTTCCCTATTGTAGTGAGACCTTCTTATGTTTTAGGTGGCAAGGGTATGGCAGTTATCGATAACTTAGATTCTTTAGAGCAGTATTTAAAAGATTACCAAGATGTTTTTGCTACAGGTCCTTTACTGCTTGATCAATTTTTAAATAATGCCATCGAAATAGATGTTGATGCCCTATCTGATGGCGAAACTGTTTTTGTAGCAGGTATTATGCAGCATATCGAAGAAGCCGGTATTCACTCTGGCGATTCTGCTTGCTCAATTCCTCCTTACTCTCTTTCAGAGCATAATATTAGCCAAATCAAACAGGCAACCACTAAATTAGCTCTAGCATTACAAGTAAAAGGTCTGATGAATGTGCAGTTTGCTATTAAAAACGATAATTTATATGTGCTTGAAGTAAATCCTAGAGCCTCTCGAACCGTTCCTTTTGTAGCAAAAGCAACAGGAATTGCTATCGCTAAAATTGCTTCTCTCATCATGATTGGTCAAAAACTTGCCGATTTTAATTTACAAGAGCCGAAGTTTAAATATTTTGCAGTAAAAGAAGTGGTTTTACCTTTTGCCAGATTTAACGACACCGATACTTTACTTGGTCCAGAAATGAAATCTACTGGTGAAGTTATGGGTATTGACAAAACTTTTGCTTTAGCTTTTGCCAAAGCTCAAGTAGCTGCAGGAGTAAAATTACCAACGAGTGGTTTGGCATTTTTATCGGTAAAAAATACTGATAAACCATATTTAACAAGCATTGCAAAGCAACTAATTAAAATTGGTTTTAACCTAGTTGCCACCAAAGGAACTGCAAAATTTTTAGCCGAACAAAATATTGCTGTAACTATTGTAAATAAAATCACCGAAGATAAACCTCATGTAGTTGATATGATAGATAAAAAAGAAATTGATCTTATAATTAACACTACCGAAGGAGTGCAATCGGCTAAAGATAGTTTTTCTATTAGAAGAACCGCTCTAATTCGTGGTATCACTTATAGCACAACCATTGCTGGAGCAAAAGCTTTGGTTGAAGCAATTGATGCTTATAAACAAAATGGTTGCGAGTTTGATGTTTATGCTTTGCAAGATCAAAACTAAAAAATCATGCAACAGTTTTCTAAAATTTTAATCGCTACTAATAATTATGGTAAATTTAGCGAAATATCAGATTTACTAAATTCTATCAAAATCACTCCCCTTGCCACATTTGATTTTAATAACTTAACCGAACCAGAAGAAACGGCCCAAACTTTTGCTGAAAATGCTTTTATAAAAGCTAAATATTATGGCGATGCAACCAATAATATTTCTTTAGCAGACGATTCTGGTTTATGTATCCCTGTCTTGCAAAATCAACCCGGAGTTCACTCGGCAAGATTTACCATTGATAATTCTGGTAAAAAAAATTTTCCTTGGGCATTTAATAAAATACATCAACAACTACTCGATATTGGCTTTGATTCTATTAATAATTTAGCTCCTGCTTATTTTATTTGTAATTTGTGTTTATATAATCCGCTTACTTATGAAGCTTTTAATTTTGAAGGCAGAGTTGATGGTAAAATTGTTTTACCAAGAGGTAAAAATGGCTTTGGTTACGATCCTATTTTTTTAAGAAACAATGATAATTTAACTTTTGGTGAGCTCTCCACTCTTCAAAAACACAGCATTTCACATAGAAATCTAGCCTTTTTAAAATTGGTAAATTTTTTAAAATAAGATTAATTTAAAATTAAAACTATTTTTTTCTCTATGGTAATGTTGTATCTCTTGTTTCAAAAATAGATGCAAATTATTATGGTCTTATTTTCATGAAAAACATTTTTTTACTAGTAAATTAATTTATTGTTGTTAAATTAATTGTTTCTATTTTTCTATCATTAATCAATTATGAACAAGTTTCCACTCTACTTACAAGTTATTTTAGCTATTATTTTAGCTATTATTTTTGGCTTAATATTGCCGCAAGCGGCAATAACTCTTAAACCTTTAGGAGATATTTTTATTAAACTTATTAAAATGTGCATACCACCTATTATTTTTTGCACATTAGTGAGTAGTTTTGTCAGCGAAAAAAATGTTAAAGTTGGCACTTTAAGCTTAAAAGCTTTTATTTATTTTGAAGTTTTAACTACTTTCGCTCTAATTCTTGGGCTTGCTTTTGCAATGATTTTTGACATCGGAACTAACTTAGATTTGCCAAAAGATAACCTTGATACCAACTTTTTAGCACAAATTAAAAATAATCAACCTCATACTTTTGTTGATTTTATATCAAATATTGTGCCAAAAACCGTGTTTGAAGCTTTTACTAGCGGTGAAATTTTGCCAATGTTATTTATTTCGGTGCTGTTTGGTTTTGTTTTTAGTAAAATCAAAAAGAAAATTCCAACCACTATTATTTTAATCAAAGATCTTGAAGAAATAGCTTTTAAACTAATTGAAATGATTATTAAATTATCACCAATAGGTGCTTTTGGTGCCATGGCCTATACAGTTGGTAAATATGGCTCTAAATCTATCATCAAGTTGCTTATTTTTACTGGTTTATTTTACGGTACTTGCATTTTTTTTATTGTTGTTGTACTAGGATTAATTTTATGTTTATATTGCAAAAAGAATATTTTTAAACTAATTATACACATCAAAGACGAAATTTTAGTAGTACTTGGCACTTCTTCTTCCGAAACAGTTCTGCCTGCCATGATAAACAAAATGGAAAAATTCGGTTGCAGGCAATCTGTTGTTAGTTTTGCTTTGCCAGCTGGTTATGCTTTTAATCTAGATGGCACCTGTATTTATTTTACAATGGCAATCATTTTTTTATCACAGGTTTTTGGAATACATTTATCTTGGATGCAAATTTTTGAGATCATGTTTTTATTACTAGTAACTTCTAAAGGAGCGGCTGCGGTTCTTGGTAGCGCTTTTATTACCCTCACAGCCACTCTTTCTGCTTTTCCAGTTTTGCCACTAGAAAGTTTAGCAATTATTTTTGGTATCGACAGATTTATGTCTACAGGTAGGGCAATTACAAATTTAATTGGCAATGCCGTTGCAACTGTTGTTCTTGACAAATGGCATAAAGATAGTTAAAGAAACTATTAAAAATATAGGTTTATTAGGTTCTTCTCCTTCTAAAACCACCTTCTGTTTCTCAAGATATTCTGCAATTTCATTTCGATTTATACAAAAATTACCAGAAATACCATCAATAAAATTTACAACAAAGTTTAAATAAGAGATTCTTCTTGCCTAAATCACAAAAAAGTTATTTGGTGAGTTGATATTAGATAAACCTTATTTTAGATCCAAAAAAATTCGAGGCAAAAGAAGTAGAGAGGTACGAGTATTATACTAGCATTTGTGGTTCTATATCTTTTACTGTTGTCAAAAAAAAAGGGCGATTTTGTAATTGATAATGAGGAATTTGTAAAATATTTTGATAATTTATCTTTAAGTTATCAAGCAATAAAATATCGATATCAATTTCTCGTGGTGCCCATTTTTTTTGCTGTTTTTGAGTTAAATTTTGCTTATTTCTACCAATTTGTTGCTCAATACTTTGACAAATATGCAAAACACTTAAAATTGGAAATAATAATGAATTAATTTCAGCAGAAAATGCTACATTTATAAAATCAATCTCCCATTCTTTAGGATGATTTTCTGGTAAAAGTGGAGGATTAACCAAAAAAAAAGAAGTTTTCGTTTTTTGTAATTGCAAGTGAAGAGTTAGTAAATAAATAGCAGAACAAATATTTTGTTGTTTATCGCCTAAATTTGAACCAAGACCAAAAACAATTCGATTAAATTTATTATTTTTCAACATTTTTTAAATTTAACAAACTATTTTTATAAGAGTAAAGTGCATAAAACACAATACCTAAAGCAAACCAAATTAAAAATGGTAAATAATGCTCAATTAATAGTTTATAAATCAAAAAACCACAACCAAAAACCGAAAGAGCAGAAACCATAAAAACCGCAGGACATTTAAAAGAGCGTTTTGCTTGAGGGTTGGTTATTCTAAGTACCACAACACCAATTGAAACAATTAAAAAGGCAAATAAAGTTCCAATGCTACTCATGTCGCCCATAGTGCGAATTGGAGTAAAACCAGAAATCAAAGCAACGGCAAATGTAGTTATTATCACACTAATATAAGGAGTTTTATATTTAGAATGTATTTTGGTAAAAAAACTTGGCAACAAGCCATCTCGAGAAATAGCAAAGAAAATTCGCGACTGACCATACATCATTACTAACAAAACAGTTATCATACCAGCAATAGCACCAGTTCCAACTAGGGCTGAGCCAATATTATTACCGTTTTCACGTAAAGCAAAAGCCAAAGGTTGAGGATTGTTGAGGGTAGAATAATGAGAGATGCCAGTAAGAGCCAAAGAAACTAAAATATAAATTACTGCACAAATTAATAAAGAACCAATAATGCCAATTGGTAAATCTCTTTTAGGATTTTTACACTCCTCGGCAGTTGTTGCCACAGCATCAAAACCAAGATAAGCAAAAAATATAGCCGCCGCTCCTGTAAATATACCGTTCCAGCCAAAAGGCATAAAATTTGAGTAGTTTTGAGTATTGATAATTGGCGTAGCAACATATAAGAAAATAAAAATTACAATTAATTTTATCGAAACTAAAATACGATTTAACACCACACTTTCTTTAGTGCCAATAAATAACAATAAACCAACAAAAGAAGAAATGCAAACCGCAGGTAAATTAATAATGCCACAATAAGTTTGATCGGAACAAACTTGTGCAGGAGCTTTAGTTAGGGATTCTGGAATAATAATGTTAGATTGTTGCAAAATACCCACTAAATATCCAGACCAGCCCGCAGAAACGGTTGAAGAAGCAACTGTATATTCTAGAATTAAACCACAAGCAACTAACCAAGCAATGAATTCACCCATAATGCCATAAGTATAAGTATAGGCACTACCTGATATGGGAATCATTGAAGCAAGCTCTGCATAAGCCAAACCAGCAAAAACACAAACCAAGGCTGCTAAAAAGAATGAAATAGAAATTGCTGGACCAGCATAATTAGCGGCTGCCTGCCCCGTTAACACAAAAATACCTGTGCCAATAATTGAGCCAATACCAATAAAAATAAGATCAAAAATACCTAGCGATTTTTTTAATGTACTACTTTTAGCGCTTTCAATAATTGATTGTAAAGATTTAGTTCTGAATAGAGATTTCATAGGTTGTAAAGATTATTATTTTATGTAACGCTTGCAATAAAACTAAACTGTAATATAAAAAACTAATTTTTCAATAGTATTTTAATTTTCTTGTGATTTTATTTCTTCTTCAGCAATTTCAAGAGATATAGTGTTGTTATTTGCCATTTCTTTTAAATAATCTTTTAATAAAATCATTCCACTTTTTTTATTAAGCTCAACAATAGAATTGATTTGAGCAATTTTATCTTCACGTATTAAATTGCGTATAGATGAATTAACAATCATAATTTCAAAAGCAGCACAACGATCACCGTTGATTTTCTTAACAAGTCGTTGCGAAATAACCGCTCTTAAAGAATTAGAAATAATAGATCGAATAGTTGATCGTTGATCGGCAGGAAAAGAATCGATGATACGATCGATTGTTTGCGAAGCAGAGTTAGTGTGTAAAGTTGCTAAAATCAAATGCCCAGTTTCAGCCGCAGTAAGAGCTAGCTGTACAGTTTCGAGATCTCGCATTTCGCCAATCATAATAACATCAGGATCTTGTCTTAAAGCACTTTTTAGTGCACTGTTAAAAGAGTGGCTATCGGTTCTGAATTCTCGCTGATTGACCAAAGATTTTTGGCTAGTAAAAACATATTCGACAGGATCTTCGATAGTAATAATATGTTTATTTTGATTTTGATTAATATGATCGATCATCGCAGCTAAGGTTGTTGATTTGCCACTACCAGTAGGACCAACCACTAAAACCAAACCTTTTTTATAATTTAATAAATTCTGTATAGCATAAGGGGTGTTAATTAATGCCAAAGATTTTATTTTATCTGGTATAACTCGAATAGCAACAGCAGGACCAAGTATTGTATGATAAGCATTAACACGATATCTTAAGTTATTGCTATCGATAAAAGAAAAATCATGTTCTTTATGAGTTAAATAAATTTCTTTTTGCTCTAAGGTAGTTATGGAAAAAATCAGATCATAAACCTCTTGTTTTGTAATTTTATTTTGATTCTCAAGATAATCGATGATTTCACCATTAAAACGAAAAATTATTTTATAATCAGAAGAAATATGTATATCGGAATAATGCTTATCTCGAGCAAAATTAAGTATTGATTGCATTAGATTAAGTTTTTTAAATTAGTAACTCGATCTTGCAATTGGGAAATAGAAACAAAAGGATCGTTATTATAATTTTTAATAGTTAGATTATAGTAATCGATGGCTTTTGAATATTGTTTAGTTTTATCATATAAAACTGCTAAATTATAATAAAAAATAGAGTTTTCTGGTTCAAGACTTATTGCTTTTTGATAATATTCGATTGCTTTATTATGATTGCCAATTTTTTCACTTGCCAAAGCTGCATTTGCATAAATAAAAGTTGAATCTGGATTCTGTTGAGAGAGTCTAGATAATAAATAAAAAGCTTCTCTAGGTGTTTCCTCTATCATGATGGTGATAATATTATTAATAATTTCTTGTTTATTTTCAGGTTCTTGTTTTAATAAATCTTGGTAAAGAGTTTTTGATTGACGATATTGACCAAGTTTTTGATAAACGGTTGCCAAAGCATATTTAGAATAATTATTTTTTGGATCTTTTGCCAAAACCGATTTATAAAGCTCGATAGCGATTTCATATTGTCCTGCCAAAACTGCATTATAGGCTAATTTTTCTTTTTCTTTTAATTTATAATTAATTTTTGTTTTATCAATAACTACAATATCAAGCTCAGATTGTTTATCTTTTTCTTTATCTTTTTTACTTTTTTTAGCATCTTCTGGCTTTTCTTTTTCGCCAATAATAATTGATTTTATAGAGTCTTGACTAGGAGGAGATTCTTTTGTATAAATATCGAATTGTTCTCTTGCTTGTTTATCGAATAACAAGCTTTTTTCAATATCTTTAGCAATATTGTTATTATCAAAAATATCTTCTGTTAAAGCAAAGTTTATTTGAAAAAAAACAAAACTAAAAACCAAAACAATTAATCGCAATAAAACTAGCATAAATTAATGATTTTTGTGTTTTAAATAAATTAAAATAGCCATTAAAGAAGCAGGAGTTACACCCTGAATTTTACTGGCTTGATGAATAGTCGCAGGGCGATATTTGGTTAATTTTTCCCTTACTTCATTTGATAAACTTTGAATGAGATTATAATTTATGTCAAGAGGAATTTTAGTATTTTCTTGTTGTTGAAACAATAAAATATCTTGCTGTTGGCGTTTGACATAGTTATAATATAAAGCTTCAATACTAATTTGTTGTTTAATATATGTTTCAATTTGAGATAACTCTTGTGGCCAAATAATAGTAAGATGTTCAAAATTAATATGAGGAAAAGCTAATAATTGAAGGGCGGTTCGCAAAATGCCGTCTTGCTTGATAGATATATTATATTTTTGCAATTTAATTGGAGAAATCGTTAAACTCTCAAGTTTTGTTAAAGCTTCTTGTAATTTTTGCTTTTTAGTAGTAAAAATTTGTTTACGATAATTACTCACACAAGCTATTTTTATGCCTAATTCGGTAAGCCTAGCATCGGCATTATCCGCTCTTAAACTAAGCCTATATTCTGATCGTGAAGTAAGCATACGATAAGGCTCAGAAACCCCTAAACTAGTGAGATCATCTATCATTACACCAATATAACTACTAGTACGATCTAAAATAAATTCTTGCTCTTTTTTTAAACTTAATAAACCAGCGTTAATACCGGCAACCAAGCCCTGCCCTGCCGCCTCTTCATAGCCTGTGGTGCCATTAATTTGACCAGCTAAAAATAAATTTGCAATTTTTTTGGTTGCTAATGTTGGCAAAAGCTCTCGAGGATCGATAAAATCGTATTCAATAGCATAACCTGGTTGAGTGATTATGCTATTTTCTAAACCCGGTATGGTTTTAATAAACTTTTCTTGCACCTCTTGTGGTAAAGAAGTTGATATACCATTAGGATAAATTAAATTACTATCTAAACCTTCTGGTTCTAAAAAAATTTGATGTCTTTCTTTATTGGCAAAACGATGAATTTTATCTTCGATAGAAGGACAGTATCTAGGACCATTTCCTGTAATATTGCCACCATACATTGCAGATTGATGCAAATTATCGGCAATAATTTGATGAGTTTTTTGATTAGTATAAGTAATATAACAAGGAATTTGCTTGGTAGTTATTTTTTGATTCAGATATGAAAATGGAGTAGGAACATTATCGCTTTCTTGAATTTCAAGATTATTAAAGTTAATAGAAGAAGCCAAAATTCGTGCAGGTGTACCTGTTTTAAGCCTAGATAATGCAAAACCACATTTTTGCAATGAAATCGCCAAATCAACAGATGCCGATTCGTTTTTTCGCCCACCTTGAGTTTGAGATGAGCCAATATGCATTATTCCTCTTAAAAAAGTGCCAGTAGTAATAACCAAAGCTTGGCAATTAATTTGAGTGCCATCATCAATAATTATGCCTTTTATTTGTTGATTTTCGATAATTAAACTTTTAGCTGTAGCAAAAATTATGTTAAGATCTTGATATTCTTGCTGTAAAATTTCATTAACTGCCTGTTTATAAAGCTTGCGATCGGCTTGTGCTCTTGGTGAATGAACCGCAGGACCCTTTGAACTATTTAAAATTTTAAAATTAATACCAGCTTTATCTATTGCTCTACCCATAATGCCATCAAGAGCATCAACTTCTCGCACAATTGTGCCTTTAGCAACTCCACCAATAGCAGGATTACAAGACATTTCACCAATATTACTTGGTTGTTTGGTGATAAGCAAAGTTTCTGCCCCCATACGCACTGCAGCACAAGCAGATTCAATGCCAGCATGCCCTGCGCCTATAACAATTACTTCATAATTGCTTTTCATAGTTTTAAGTTATCAGAATCGAAATTAAAATCTTTCACTTCACCTAAAACAGCTAAAGTTGGAGAATTAGCGAAAATTTTACCTGCTAAATTACTAACATCAAGTTTGGTATTATTGTTAAACTCATTAATTAATTCTTGGTCGGTATAAATTTTATTGTAGCATAAAATATCGTTGCCAATTCTCTGCATTCTAGCATTAGTGCTTTCTTTTGCCATTGCTAAACCTGCTAAAAATTGAGTTTGTACTTTTTGCATTTCGGCATCAGTTATATTTTGGCAGATTTTTTCTAGTTCTTGCTTAGTTGCTTGCAAAAATAAATTAAGTTTTTCAATTGATGTGCCACCATAAATACCAAATATTCCAGCATCAGAATAACAACTATTAAAAGCATATACCGAATATGCTAAACCTAGGTTTTCTCGAATTTCATAAAATAATCTAGAAGACATACCAGAGCCTAAAATCATGGCTAAAATTTGTTGTGTATAAAATTGTGAATTATGATAAGATAAGCCTTCAAAACCTAAAACTAAATGCGCCTGCTCGAGTTTTTTAACTTTTTTTGCTACTCCACCCACATATTTTGGTTGTTTTGGTTTATCAATAATATTACTATTTAATTGATTAAAATATTTATCAACCCAATTGACCACCTCGCTAGTTTTAACACTACCAGAAGCAACAACTGCCATATTTTGGTAGTTATATTGATTATCAATGTAACTTTGAAAATGTTGCGAATTAAAAGTTTTAATATTGCTTATTTTACCTAAAATAGATCTGCCAAGCGGTTGTTTAGGAAATGCTTTTTCTTGAAAATAATCAAAAATAATATCGTCTGGAGTGTCGGATGTCATGGCAATTTCTTGCAAAATAACTCCTCTTTCTTTTTCAACTTCTTGGCTATCAAAAATAGAGTTTTGTAAAATATCGGCTAAAAACTGAATAGCAAACTCGGCATGTTGCTTTAAAACTTTCACATAATAAACAGTTTTTTCTCGAGAAGTATAGGCATTAATATAACCACCAATACTCTCAAATTCTTCGGCAATTTGTTTAGCAGTTCGGGTTTTAGTGCCTTTAAAAGCCATATGCTCTAAAAAGTGTGAAATACCATTAATTGCCAAATTTTCGTTTCTGCTACCGGTTTTAACAAACACACCAATAGCCACGGTTTGTAAATTAGGAATTTCATCAACCGCTATTCTTAGTTTGTTGCTATTAGTGATTATTGAGATATTTTGCATATTTTTAGTTTTGATTAAGAAGTTCTACCCAAGTAAGAATAGGAGTTTTAGCGGCCTGAACTTCATTTAATCTTCTTCTTGGAGTATGAAGCGGATATTGATGAAATTTATCACCGTTGCCATTTTTAATTTCGTTTGCAATATAAATCATGGTGCTAATAAAATTATCAATTGTTTGCTTATTTTCGGTTTCGGTTGGCTCAATTAGCATTGCCCCTTGCACTACTAACGGAAAGAACACCGTCATTGGATGAATGCCAAACTCCACCAAAGCTTTAGCAATATCAAGAGTACTGATTCCTTGAGTTTTTTGTAGTTTATCGGTAAGTAAGCATTCGTGCATACAATAGCCAAAAAATGGCACATGAAAATGATCTTTTAATTTGGTTAAAATATAATTTGCCGAAAGCACTGCATCTTCTGCCACTTTTTGTAAAGCATCTGCCCCGTGCGAAAGCATATAAGTAAGGGCTCGAACATGCATACCAAACTGCCCATGAAAACCCTTAACTTTACCACAAGAATATTTTGGTTTAGCAAAATAAAATTTATCGTTGGTTTTTTCAACATGAGGTGCAGGCAAAAACTCTGCCAACTCTTTTCTTACCGCAATTGGGCCCGAACCAGGGCCACCGCCACCGTGCGGAGTAGAAAAAGTTTTATGCAAGTTAAAGTGCATCACATCCACCCCAATATCTGCAGGGCGCACTTTGCCAACAATAGCATTATAATTGGCACCGTCGCAGTAAAAATAACCACCAGCTTTGTGAACCAAATCGGCAATTTCTACAATATTTTTTTCAAATTTACCACAAGTATTTGGGTTGGTAATCATAATACCAGCAAGCTCGTGAGCATGAGTTGCCACCAACTCTTTAAACACTGCCAAATTTACCAAGCCCTCTTGATCAGAAGGAATAACTTTAATATCAAAACCACAAATAGCCGCCGTTGCAGGGTTAGTGCCGTGGGCAGAATCTGGAATAAGCACAACTTTTCGGTGAGCCTGCCCCTTTACTT
>CAMAWV010000025.1 GCA_945862075.1 Rickettsia typhi
AGCCTCTTGCTCTTGTTTTTTGATTTTGTTAATTTCGTGATTTTTACTAAATTTAATATTAATTTCTTTTAGCTCCACTTTAAATAACTTGATTCTTTTTAAATAATTTTCAAAAGCAATTTGGTAGCCCATATCATCAAATTTTCCTATTTGTTGTTAACGATACCAACTAGTTTAGCACCATTGCAATGTTTACAATTTTTCATAATCTTCTATAAATTAAGGTTAAAAAACCTTACTCTAAACAAGCTGAATCTATAATGCTATATTTATCTAACGATATCAAAAACCGCTACAGCGATTTTATAATATTTTTTAAAAAAATACTACTAAACTTAAAAAATTTTTGAACTTTCTTGACATATTTTTAGTGGCATTTTAAAATACCAAAACAAATTAAGAATACAACATTTTTATTTTTTATTAATCACATTAAAATGACAAACTCACAATCAAAAATAAATATTGAAACTATTGAAATAAAAGAAGATACAGGCTTTTTTTCAAATAAAAATTTTGTATTAAATGATATTACTAATTTTTCGGTAATAGCTGGCATTAATGGTAGCGGAAAAACAAAATTACTCGAATATATCAGTAAAAACTATAATCAAAATACTATTCTCCGATACATAAAGGTTGGTTATCAATTACAAGGAGATTTATCTGTAAATGAGATTAACCGAAACACTCCTCGTTATAAATCTTTTAATATAAATAAAACAAATGCAGATGGAAATATTGTTTTTGTTGATAAAAATAATGATGAGTCATTTTTACACAAATCAAACATATCAGGTATGATTATAGAAAATTTAGACTATTCAATTATGCATAATATTATAGAGAAAAGAAAAACATGGAATGATATAACCACTGCAGAATGCATATATTGTGAAAGAAAATTACTTGATGAATTGAAAACAACAAAATCGTATCAAGACATTATGAAAAAACTCTTACCAGAAGAACCTAAAAATGACGAACCTTGGGAGAGAATAGATCGTATTTTTCAAGATTGTAATTTACAAATAAGAATTAGCAGAGCAAATTTAAATGCTTATGTTGAGTTTATTAAATACCCTGATGATAAACTTTTAAAAATTTCCGATTTATCTTCTGGAGAAAAGGTGGCATTTACTCTAGCATTATGGACTTGGGGAAGCACAACTGGTCAAAAAACCGAAGTACTGTTAATTGATGAATTTGATGCCCATTTAAACCCTTCTATTGCAGAAAAATTTATTGAAATAATACAAAAATATTTTGTAGATTATGGAGTTCAGGTTTTCATGACAACTCACAACCCTTCAACTATTGTTTATGCTAAACAAAAAGGTGCACAGATATTATGGATGGAAGATGGTAAAATTAACAAAACAAAAGAATATCCAGAAATTGTGAACGATTTATCAAATGGGCTAATTGATATTTTAGATCTTGAGAAAGAAGTGCAATTAATAATACAAAGCAATAAAACACGCGTTGTTTATACAGAAGGAAAAACTGATAAAACACACATAGAAAATGCTATTAAAAAACTAGGTATGACACATGAATTTAAAGGTATTTATATTTTTGGATCAACTGGTGCCTCAACTGTTAGAACATTTATTAAAAAACTTATGATAACAATACCAACTAATCAAGACATTAAAATTGCCCTTTATGATACTGATAAAGAAGGTAAAAAACAGGCAAACATTTTACAAGATGAATTGTTGAATGCAAAAAAAGGTAAAGAACAGGAAAATAAATTGTTGAATGCAAAAATATGTTTTGTTTCAGAGGAAGACAATAAAGAAATTGAAGATCTATTTGATGAAAAATTATTAAAAGAACAAATAGCTAGTTTATTTGAAAAAGACTTACCTAAAAAAGACTTACCTAAAGAAGAGAAAAAAAAATTAAAAAATTCTATGGCAGCAAACAAAGAATTAACAGAAGACAATTATGCAGGTTTTAAACCGCTTCTAGAAAAAATATTAACACTTTCAAACACTAAAAACTAGATAAAAATATGTCAGAAAAAATTAAAATTGCTATTGTAGGAGCTTCGGGCTACACTGGTGTTGAGCTTATTCGTTTACTTTTACAACATTCACAAGTTGAAATTTCGGCTCTTGTTGCCAATACTTCGGCTAATTGTGAAATGAGTTCTATTTATCAGCATTTAGCTTTGCAAAATTTGCCAATTATACAAAATATTGAAACGGTAGATTTTAGTAAAATACAAGCAGTTTTTATGTGTTTGCCTCACACTACCACTCAAGAAACTTGCATAAAACTACTTGCTAATTCACAAAATCAGCATCTAAAAATTATCGATCTTTCAGCAGATTTTCGCCTTAAAAACACCGATGATTATCAAAAATGGTATCAACATCAACATATAGCTCAACACTTGCAAGAAAAAGCAGTGTATGCTCTTACTGAAATTTATCGCCATCAATTTACCAAAAAACAAATTATTGCCTGTCCTGGTTGCTATCCAACCTCGGTTTTATTGCCACTATATCCATTATTGACTAATAATTTAATCAATCCACACAGCATTATTATTGATTCTAAATCTGGTGTTTCTGGAGCTGGCAGATCTTTAAAAACCAATAATTTATTTTGTGAAGTAAATGAGTCGGTAAAAGCTTACAGCATTAGCAATCATCGTCATTTAGGCGAAATATCGCAAGAGCTTAGCTTGGCTTGTAATCAAGAGGTAACACCAGAATTTACCCCGCATTTATTGCCAGTAAATAGAGGTATTATTTCTACTATTTATGTTGATATTTTGCCAAATTTTACTCATCAAGATTTAAAAAATTGCTTATCGGCAAAATATGAAGATGAATATTTTGTGCATTTAGTTGAGCATTTACCAAGCTTAAAAGATGTTGTTAATACCAATTTTTGTTTAATAAATATTTCTGCTGGCAACAATAAAAACAAAGCCATTATTATTTCGGTGCTTGATAATTTGGTAAAAGGAGCTTCTGGGCAAGCTGTACAGAATTTTAATAATATTTTTGGAATAGATGAAAGAACTGGTTTAAATTTATTGCCAATTTTTCCGTAAAGCAATAACAATTTTCTATCTTTAAATGCATCAATAACTTTCTTGACATAACTTATTATTTTTGCATAAAAAAACTGGCTTTTAAAAATTCTAATATTTCTCCATCTAAAACTGCCGAAGTATTGCTGGTTTCATAACCAGTGCGTAAATCTTTTACCAACTGATACGGATGCAAAACATAAGATCTAATCTGATTTCCCCAACTATTATCTGATTTATTTGCCTCATTGAGATTATCAAAAGATTTTTTTTTATTAATCTCTAATTCATAAAGCCTAGATCTGAGCATTTTCATAGCTTCCGACCTATTGCGAAGTTGCGATCTATCTGATTGACACTGCACTACAATATTGGTTGGTAAGTGAGTGATGCGCACAGCAGAATCGGTTTTATTAACATGTTGTCCACCTGCCCCTGAAGCTCTAAAAGTATCGATACGTAAATCTTTTTCTAAAATGTTAATTTCAATATGATCGTCTATTTCTGGATAAACCCATATAGAAGCAAAACTGGTTTGTCTTTTGCTGTTAGCATTAAATGGTGAAATTCTTACCAAACGATGAATACCAGTTTCATTTTTTAACCAACCACAAGCATATTCGCCACTAATTTTAATAGTTGCCGATCTGATACCCGCTTCGGCATCGGCTAAAAAAGAAACTATTTCACTTGAGAAATTAACCAAAGTAGCAAATCTTTCATACATTCGAAGCAACATTAAAGCAAAATCACAAGAATCAGTGCCACCAGCTCCAGCATTAATATCGATAAAGCAATTATTGTAGTCGGTTGGCTTATTAAACAAACATTCAATAGCAAAATTTTTGGCAGTTTTATTGAGATCGAACAAAGTTTTTTGCAAATCAACTAAAAGAGAAGTGTCGTTTTCGGCTAAAGCTAACTGCAAATATTGCGAGTAATCGTTAAAAGTATTATTTAGATAATTAAATTTATTCAGCTTATTATCGAGAATAGATTTTTCTTGCAAAATAAGTTGAGCTTGCTGTTTATTTTGCCAAAAATTTTCTTGAACTGTTTGTGAAGTTAATTCTTGTAGCTTTAAAGAAAGAGAAGAAGGGTCAAAGACACCTCGTAATAACAACTAATTGCTCTTTAATATTATTTAAAAGATCAGAAAAATCGGCTACAAGCATTATGATAGATATTTGGTTTTAGTTTTAATAATTTCTTTAGTTTGCGAATTGAGTAATAAAGAATTAACAGTAAAATGACCTTTTTTATTTTTTTTAACACCAGAAAGCATATAACCAGAAGTAACGCCAGCACAAGCAAAAATAATATGACCTCTTGCCATTTGGCTAGCAGTATATTGTAAATTAATATCAAAAATACCCATTTGTTTAGCTCTTTCTATTTGATGATGATTATTATCAAAGATTAATCTACCCATCATTTGACCACCTATAACTTGCAAGGCTGCTGCAGATAAAACACCTTCTGGAGCACCCCCTGTGCCTAAATAACAATCAATGCCAAGATTAGGATTAGAACAAGCAATAACACCAGCAACATCGCCATCGGTAATGAGACGTATTTTAGCACCAGTTTCTCGAGTTTTAGCTATTATTTCTTGATGTCTTGGCCTATCGAGAATCATAACAACTAAATCGGAAATAGAGCATTTTTTAGCCAAAGCAATATTTTTAAGATTATTAAAAACAGAATCATCAAGGTTTATAATACCTTGTGGTAAATTTGGACCAACAGCAATTTTTTGCATATAAACATCAGGGGCATTTAAAAAACCACCTTGATTATTAGTGCCCTTACTAGCAAAAGCCACAACCACTAAAGAAGACTCGGCCATATTTGCACAAATTGTAGTGCCTTCTAGAGGATCAAGGGCTATATCAACTTTTTCACCACCTAAACCAACTTTTTCACCAATATAAAGCATAGGAGCTTCATCTCTCTCGCCCTCGCCTATTACAACTTCGCCTGAAATTGGCATGTTATTTAAGCCTTCTCTCATTGCCGCAACTGCAACTTGATCGGCCATATGATTATTACCTTTACCGATATAATCGTAACAAGCGACAGCAGTTTTATTAACTAAAGTAATAATTTGAGAAGTTAGAGAGGTTAAAGAAGACATTAGCTAGATAGTTTTTGTTCTTTAAACTCAACATGTTTTCTAACCACAGGATCGTATTTACTAAATACCATTTTTTCTGTCTTTTGTTTAGGGTTTCTTCTGGCTAAATAATAGTAGCCAGTGCCTGCGGTGCTTACCATTTTAAATAAAATAGAGCTTCTTTTTGATTTTGATGCTTTAGGTTTGCCTGCCATATAATTTTAATTAAATTAATATTGATACAAATGATTTTTAAAATTTTATAACCATAATTCAATAAATGCAACACATTTTTTATATTTAAATCATATAAATAGCAAAATCATGGCTTACTTTTTATCTTGCTAACAATTACAATTTTTTTCTCTCACTCATAATTTAACTCAATTTGCTTTGGTGCCAATAATTTTACTGATGTTGGCAATTCCTTGTTGCTGTAGCTTGTTGCTTAAATTAAGTTTGATTCTTTCAACCAAGCCAAAGCCTTCATAAATAAAAGCCGAGTAAATTTGCACCAACGATGCACCGTAGCACATTTTTTGATAAACATCTTCTGCCGAAAAAATTCCGCCCACTCCAATTAATTTTACCTTGCCTTCGGTTAGTTGATAAAAATTTTTTAGCACTTGGTTTGATTTTTGCAACAAAGGTTGGCCACTAAGCCCGCCAATTTGAGAAGAGTTGGGGCTTTTTAAAGATAAATTTCTATCAATTGTAGTATTGCTAATAATAATAGCCGAAATCCAAGAATGTTGTAAAACCAAACAAGCAAGTTGTTTTTGCTGATTAAAATCAAGATCTGGAGCAATTTTTAAAAACACTGGCACAAATTTTTGATGCAGATGCTGTAATTTTTGATAAGCAATTTGTAAATCTTCTAAAAAAACCGCCAAATGATCTTGGTTTTGAAGCTCTCTTAAATTAGCGGTGTTAGGCGATGAAATATTGATAGTAATATATTGACAATGCAAATAAAATTTTTCGAGTAAAAAAATATAATCAGAAGCGTCGTTTGAGCTATCTTTATTTTTGCCAATATTTACTCCTAAAATTTTTTGTTGGTGTTGCTTGTTTGCAAGCATAACATTTGTCAAGATTTTTTCGGAGCCTAAATTATTAAAACCAAAACGATTGATGATTGCCTTATCTGGCTCTAGGCGAAACAGCCTAGGTTTATCGTTGCCAGTTTGAGGTTTTGGGGTAACAGTGCCTACTTCTAAAAAGCCAAAACCAAAACCATTTAAAGCAGTGATAGCTTGAGCATTTTTATCGAAGCCAGCAGCTAAACCAACAGGATTGCTAAATTGTAACCCAAATAAATTTTGGTGTAAATTGCTATAATTTTTCTTAACACTAAGCAGATTGCTAAATTTTGGAGTAAAACTACAAGTTTTAATGGCTAAATTATGAGCAGTTTCGGGGTTTAAGCAAAATAACAGTGGCTTAACAAGAGAATAGAGATTCATTTTTTAAAGGTAATAATAATTTAATTAATCAAGTTTATTTTTTCATCTTTCCATAATTCAACCCATCTATCGTATGGCGTATAATTTTCGTTTTTGTATGTATTAATAAATTCTAATGCTTTTTGCGTGTCAACAGTCCATATTAACTTTACGCCAACGATTTTTTTATTTGTTACCGTCTTTATTGAAATAGACTCTTTAAATACAATTACATCTGTTTCATTTTCTGTAATAGGAATATTTGTTATTACATTTTCCTCGCCGAATTGATATATTAACAATGCTATAATAATTCTTTCCCTTGCTGAGCCTATCTCCATTCCAAGCTTGCCATCTCTTTGGTTGTCAATTTCTGCAAGTTGAAATAATGTTGGCAATTTTTCTTGTATTTTTTCTACAATGCTAAGATCTTGAAAAAGTTTGTCTATTTTACTCATAAATTATCATCTAAAAATTTTTGTATTCCATTTGCTACATACCAAGCAAAAACTGGCGGAACTGCATTACCAATTTGCTTATATGCACTGGAAGTTGAAGGGTAAAATATAAAATCATCAGGAAAGCTTTGTATTCTTGCCGCTTCTCTTGCTGAAAGGCGACGCTTTCCATTATAATGAAATTCAATATTGCCGTGATGTTCGGCCCTCATAGTAGGTGCAAAGTCATTTTTATCTATCGTAGAGTTTCCTTGTCCTTTGTTCATTTTTGCTTTTGACCATTTATGGTTACTTATAAAACCCTCCTCGTAATTTTCAAGGTCTTGAATTATATCATACACACTGCAAGCCTTATTTGTTTGTATAGTATCAAAATTAAATTGTGGTAATATATCTTTTTTTGTACCAATTATAATCACTCTTTCTCGTTTTTGCGAAACTTCAAAATCACTAACTTTTAATAATTTGTAAGCTATATTGTACCCTAAATTTTCAAAATCTTTGATAATAGTTTGAATTGCCTTGCCGTCGTCAATGGTCAAAAGACCTTTTACATTTTCTGCAAGAAATAACTTTGGCTTGATGTAGTTTATTACATTGCACATACTTTTATATAAATTACCTCTTTCACTATCAAAACCAAGCCTCTTTCCTGCATGGCTAAAATCTTGACAAGGAAAGCCACCAAGAACTATATCTGTATATTGTAATTTTGCGATATCAATCGCATTAATATCAGAGTAAACAATATTCTTATGAAAATTCTTTTGAAATGTAATACAGGCATTTTTATCAATATCATTGGCATATACAGTTTCAAATTTTAACCTTGCATAGTTTTTTTGCAAAAACTTAAACCCTCCGTTAAAACCTAAATCAAGACCACCGCAACCACTAAACAAAGATGTAATGTTATAATTTTTCATAATATTAATTGTCTAACTTTTTAACCTTATTTTTTGATTTTTCTAATTTATTTTGTGTTAGCATAACCGAAAATTTATTACCCAAAAATGGTAAATAAAGCCTTGTATAATTTGTAATGCAACAATTATATTAATTAAATTTATTATTAGCTTTTTTAAATTTATCAAAAGTGTTTTAACAACAAAATAGAGATTTATTTGTTTCTAAAATTATCAAAAAAGGTGATTAATAATTGTTTAGAAAAAATCAATAAAGTGGTGACAATACCACATAAATAAACTCCTAGCATCAAAATAAACATTTTGGTTTGCACAATTCCGAAAGGTGAAAAATTAACACTTACTATGTTGCGATTTTTTACTAAAAAAGTGATAATAAAAAACAATAAAAGATAGCCGAAAATTTTTTTGCAAAGAAGCCATAAAGAACGAAAAAGGTTAATCATAGTTTTGATAATAAAAGTTGTTGTAATTCAGTGTTATAAATTGGTTTTTGTTTAAACCATAATTCAAAGCCAACTCTTGCTTGATGCGCTAACATTCCTAAACCAGTAATAATTGGACAACCTTTTTTTTGAGCTTCAAGCAATAGTTTAGTATAAAGTGGTTTATAAACAATATCATAAACCGTAGTTTGGCAAGAAAGTTGATTAAAATCAAGGTTTAACTCATTTTTATTTAACATACCAAGTGAAGTAGCATTAACTAATAAGGTAATTTGAGGAAGTATTTTGCTGTATTCTTGCCATGCAACAATTTTTACCTGATGCTGTTTAGCAAGAGGGGTAAAATCGGTTAAGAGTTTATCTAACTTATTTTGGTTGCGGTTGGCAATAAAAATAGTAGCCATTTTAGCTTTAATTAAACTATAAAGCACGGCTCTGCCAGCACCACCTGCTCCAATAATGAGAGCATTTTGATTGTTTAAAATTAACTTTGGTTGTTGTTGCAATATATTTTCATAAAAACCAAAAGCATCAGAATTATGACCATATAAACTACCATCAGGCAAAATACTTACAGTGTTTACGGCCCCAATAAGTTTGGCGGTTTTACTTAATTTGTGGCAAAGTAAAAACACCTCTTCTTTATGCGGAATAGTAACATTAAAGCCGGCATATTTTTGCTCAATTAAAAGCTTGATAGTGGAGTTTAAATTTGGTTTTGCCACTTGCCAAGCTTCATAACTTCCTATCAAATTATTTTGCTGTAAAAAATATTGATGAATAACAGGCGATAAAGATTGCTTAACAGGATCGCCAATTAATAAAGCCTTGCAAACATCAGTTGTTGACATATTATTTTTTATTGTTTTTTAGATCTTAAAGCAGAGTGATCTGGCATATATGGAATTTGTGTTGGTATTTTAATTTTTGGTAAAAGTCGAGAAGTAAAAAATTTATCTTCGAAATATTTAATTTTTTTAGAGCGAACTGGGGGCTGCGACTCAATAAGTAAAATTTGCTCATCTCTTGGTAGTTGTATAACTTCTTGCGGTAAAATAAGGGCTCGTTGCACATCAGATAAATTTAGTGAACGAGAAGCTGGGTTTAGATCGAAATATTTTGGTTTGTTATAAGAAACTTGAGTAGCTGTTTTATTGCCAATAAGTTGCGAAATAAGATTGGCAGTTTCAACGTTGTTGGCAGCAAAAGTGATACGATAAGTAGAGTTTGATAAAAATGAGTTCATACCACTTTCTTCGTAAATTCCTTTAAGCTGTTCGGTATCTTGAATAATAAGGAATAGTCTTACTTTATAGCCCCTAAAATAAGCAATACCGTTTAAGAACTGCTCCATTTTGCCAAGAGTAGGAAATTCATCCATCAGCATTAGTATACCATATTTTTCGTGTGGTTGGGGCATTTTAGCGGTAAAAAAAGCCGCCGCCTGCTGATAAAACATGCCCATTAAAGGTTTAAGCCTAGTGATGTTATCGGGAGTAAGCCCTACATAAATAGTATGCGGAACTATTTTTAGCTCATGTAGGTTAAAATCGCTACTTGCGGTAGTAGTGTCGATAAGTGGATTTGCCCATAATTCGAGTGAAGAGTTGGCGGTAGAAGTAACTGAACCTCTTTCTTTATCTGGTTTTTGTAAATAAGATGCGATATTCATATAAGAAACGGGATGAATTTTTTTTCCCATAGTATCAAGAATTACCGCTAAATTATATACCACATCGTCGTTGCGTAAAGTTCGAACTACTTCACCTAAAGTGGTAGGCTTATTTTCATCGGCAACCAAATAAAGCATTATTCCTGCTAATAAAGCTCTAGCTTCGTTTTGCCAAAATTCTTGCTCAGGTAGTAAAAAGTTGCAAATTTTTTGCACATCGTCAACCATTTGCCCTGGTTTATTACTAATCCAATCCATAGGGTTATAGCAATGGCTGATACCATCGGGATCGGCTGGGTTCCATAAGAATACTTTTTGCTTTAAGTTGTTTCTGCGCCAACCAGAAGTGAGTTCGTAGTTTTCAAGCTTGATATCGTGCACAATAACGGATTCTTTCCAAAATAATAAATTCGGAATAACAAAACCCACACCTTTACCAGAGCCAGTAGGAGCAAATAATAAAATATGCTGATAATCTTTGGCAATTAAAAAATCACCTCCAAAAGTACCAAGCAAAACTCCTGATTTAGATCTTAAACCCATTTTTTTTACCTCATATTTTGAGGCCCAATGAGCATCGCCATGAATAGATTCTGGTTTTTTAAATGGTCGCCAATCAATAATTGGAGCCCGAAAAAACCATACCACACCAGAAAATAAAGCTATTGGCAAAAAAGTAGAAATTAATAGTTTTAATAAAAAACCGTTATTACTAGAAATACTTATTTTGTTGTAATTATGAAAAAAATATACCCAATAATTATAGAAAGATTTAGCAATAATCGTAACTTGATCGATAAACCCTTTGGCAAAAAATTTTTTTGTATAATCAAGATTTGGAGAGGTAAAAGAAATAAGCATTACCCCAGCAATATAATAAAAAATGCCAAAAATTAACACAAGAACCAAAAAGATTAGAGTGAAATTTCGAGTATTTCGTAAAATAGGATCGTCGGCAACACTTTTAGCCATATAATGTTTATAATAAATGTATTTTAAAAATATTAAGCAAAATCTAAAATAATTTGCCCAATACCTATGGTTTCGTTTTCTTTAAATTTAATTTTAGCAATTTTAGTATCGTATTCGGCTTTTATAATATTTTCCATTTTCATAGCTTCAATAATAACAAGTTCTTGCCCAGCCTTTACTTCTTGCCCCTCTGTTACTTTAAATCGAATGATTTTTCCAGTAATTGGAGCCTCAAGATTTTGTGGCTTAACATTATGTTTAATTTTTGGCATAAATTTACTAAGCTCAGCAACTCTCGGAGAGCGAACACTTACAAACATATCGAGTCCAGAATATTGCAATAAATAACTGCCTGCACTATCGTTTTTACGAATTTTTACTCCAATATTTTGACCATTTACTTCGCCACGAAAAAGTTTTTCACCGTTGCCCCACGAAGTAAAAAGATCGATTTCTTTTTTATCACATTCAATTTTTAGATATTCTTTTTCATTTTGTAAAATATTTATTAAAAAAGATTCTTGCTCAAACATAACCACCCAACGATCAGATATTTGTTTTGGTCTATTGTGAAGCTGATCTGTCATGTGAGAATTTCGTTGATAGTTTTGTAAAAATATTTTTAAAGCCACAATAATTAAAACCTCCGTTGCCTCAGAATCTAGGTTGCTACCACAAAAACCTTTCGGAAACTCTTGTTTGATAAAAGCAGTTGATAAATCACCATTAATGAATTTTTCATTTTTCATGATGGTTTCAAGAAAGCTGATATTATGAGAAACTCCAGAAATGGCAAAACTACCTAGGGCAGTTTTCATATGGCTAATAGCTTCTTGTCTATTTTTACCATAGGAACATAGTTTAGCAATCATGGCATCGTAAAACATACTCACCTCACCACCTTCATAAACTCCAGAATCAACCCTCACATTTTCACTTTCTTGTGGCTCAATATATAAACTGATTCGACCAGAAGAAGGTAAAAAACCTCGAGACGGATCTTCGGCATAAATTCGAGATTCTATTGCCCAACCATTTAATTTAATATCGTTTTGAGTAAAAGGTAATTTTTCGCCCAAAGAGATTCTGATCATGAGTTCAACCAAATCTAGCCCAGTAACAAACTCGGTTACAGGATGCTCAACTTGTAGCCTGGTGTTCATTTCAAGGAAGTAAAAATTTTTGTACTTATCCATAATATATTCAACGGTACCTGCTGAAAAATATTTTACCATTTTTGCTAAAGCTTTTGATTGTGCATACATTTTTTGCCTAGTTTCTTCATCTAGAAAAGAACTTGGAGCTTCTTCGATAACTTTTTGATTATTGCGTTGAATAGAACATTCTCTTTCACCTAAACATATAACATTACCGTGTTTATCGGCCAAAATTTGTATTTCGATATGTCGAGGATTTTCAATGAATTTTTCAATAAAAACTCTGTCATCAGAAAAACTATTTCTTGCCTCGTTAGATGCCGATAAAAATGCTTCAGCCATTTCACTTTGGTTATAAACAATTCTCATACCTTTACCACCACCACCAGCAGATGCCTTAACCATTACTGGAAAACCAATTTTTGTGGCAATTTCAACCGCCTCTTCAGCATTTTTAATAATACCTATATGCCCTGGAACAGTGTTTACTCCAGCTTTAATGGCTATTTTTTTTGATTCAATTTTATCACCCATCATTTCGATAGAATAAACCGAAGGACCTACAAAAATAACTGAATTTTTTTCGAGAGCAGAAGCAAAATTGCGATTTTCTGATAGAAAACCATAACCAGGATGAACCATTGTTGCCCCAGTTACCTTAATAGCATCGATAATATTATTAATATTTAAATAACTTTGCGAAGAAGGAGATTGACCAATATTTACAGCTTCATCAGCCATTTGTGTAAATAAAGAATTAGCATCAGCATCAGAATAAACTGCAACTGTTTTTATGCCTAATTTTTTGCAAGTTTTGATGATGCGACAAGCAATTTCGCCACGATTGGCAATAAGTAATTTGTGGTTCTGCATATATAATATTATGTTTTTTTATATAAATTTATTTGCAAGTTAAAAAAATAATGCAATAATTTTAAGTTCATTAAATAAAAAAGCAAATTATTTTGTTATGTCAAAAATTATTAGTTATTTAAAACTTTCTCGAATTAATAATCCTGTTGGCATTTTTTTATTGCTGTTACCTTGTTTTTGTGCTATTGCTTTGGTAGTAAAAATATTGCCAGATCCAAATTATTTCATTCTTACTAAAATTTTGTTACTTTTTACTATAGGAGCTATCCTAATGCGTAGTGCAGGCTGTGTGATAAACGATTTACTTGATGCAAAATTTGATGTTAAAGTTGCCAGAACCAAAAATCGCCCTATCGCTCTTGGTTTAATTAGCAAAATAGAGGCTTTAATTTTTCTTTTCTTACTATTAGTTTTTGCTTTCATAATTTTAATGCAATTTAACTTAAAAACCATAATTACTGGTATTCTTGCTTTTTTTTTAGTACTAATTTATCCATTAAGCAAAAGAATAACTTATTTTCCACAAATTATCTTAGGTTTTACCTTTAATTTAGGAGTTTTTATGGCGAGTTTTACTATCTTAAACGATATCTCTTGTGGAATTATAATTTTATTTTTAATTCACCTTGTCTGGACCATCATTTACGATACAATTTATGCTTTTCAAGATCTTGAAGACGATCTAAAAATCGGCACAAAATCAACAGCTATAGCTTTTGGAATCAAAGCTAAAATTATTTTACAAATGTTAAATTTATTAATGTTTTTTGGTATTTTAATTTTAGGTTCAATTGAAGAATTAACTTTACCTTATTTTATAATTACTTCTATTTTATTTTTATATCAAGCATTTGCGATAAAACAATGTAATTTATCTAATCAGCAACAATGTTTAATTTTCTTTAAAAGAGCCCCTATTTTAATATCATTCTTTTTAATCGCAATCATTTTAAGCTAATTCTAACCTAAAACAAACTGTTGCACCATCTAATTTATTTTGCTTTAATTGTATAAAAATTCTATAATTCACTATGAAAATTGGATTACTTGGAGGTAGTTTTAATCCACCACATCTTGGCCATGTGCATTTAAGCAAACTTGCCATACAAAAACTAAAACTAAACCAGCTTTGGTGGTTACCTACTTTACAAAACCCTTTTAAAGAACAAGATCAATATCTACCTTATGCAACAAGATTTGCTTTATGTAAAAAAATCACCAAAAATCAACCAAAAATTATCTGTCAAAATCAACCCTACTATTTTACTTTTTTACTAGTTAAAAAATTACAAAAAAAACATTTAAAACAACAATTTTTTTTGATTTGTGGTGCCGATTGCTTGGCTCAAATGCACAAATGGCAAAATTTTAAAAGCTTGGCTAAAACTATTCAAATTGTTATTTTTGCACGTAATATTTTACAGAAAAATATCTTACTTAATGCTAAAAAAACTAAGGCCTATTGTTTAACCAAAAAAACTCAACTAAAAATGCCAATATTTTTTACCAAAACCAACCCTCTTTCGGCAAGTAATATGAGAAATGAAAAACTAGTAATTATCAATAACGAGCCAGTAGAAAATATGTCTGTAGGTTTAAACAGCACCTTATTTTATGCTTTAATAAGCGCTTCGCAAGGTAAAAAAGTATATTTTCTAGATATATCAAAATATCATGATATTTTTGATAAAACTCCCAATTTATTAGCTTTAAATCAAGATATTGCTTTGCAATTATTAAATCAATATAAAAACGAAAACAATCTGATTCGCCATAAAGCTAAACAGCAACAAAAACATATTTTAAGCACAGTTTCGCAATATTTTAAAACAGAGAATCTGTTAAAAAACATTACAAATCAACAAGAAGTAGAGCAAATTTTTAAAGAAGCCACTTTATTAAATCGTTTAGAGCCAATAAAAAAACCTTTTCCACCTTGTGGCTCAGAAAATTTTTTGCAATTTTTAATAAAATTACAGCAAAAATTTGGCAATATTCATTGTCCAATAAATTTATCTGATAAAGAATATATCAACAATCTCTCTACCCCAACCGTATCTTTAAAAACAAAACATCTATGGCAAGATCAACAACAAATATCTGATGCTTTTTCACAAGTAATTGCTAATTTTAAAAAATTATATCCATATTTGCCAAATATTAAAATAGTTGTTAAACCCAAAGATTCTGCTCAATCAACTGGTGTTTTTAGTATTGAATTTACTAACCAAAAAGAAACAATAAATATCTTAAATACTCAACAATATTTAGTCAATAATCATATTTTACAAGCTTCGCCAACATTACAAGCTAATTTTTTAACAAATCTACTTCAAAAACAATGTTTGCAAAATAATAATCAAGATTCTCAACAAGAAATCATCAATTTTTATGGTGAAGAAATTTTACTGCAACCTTTTTTACTAGGAATTGAAATTGGCGATTTTCGCACTATTTTACTAAAAAATATTCAACAACAATTTTATGTAGCAGGAACTGTTTTTCGGCAGAAAATTACTCAACCGCAAACTGGCTTTACAACTTGCGTCACCAAGGGGCAATCAATCATAACCAATGCCGATCAATATTTAAAAAAATTACAACCTTTTATTAACCAAGCTTTACAATACCTGCAAGAAAATAGCCAAAAATACAGCAATGTACATTTTATGGGTCTTGATTTTATCGCTCAAACATCAGATGCTAATGCATTTTTTTTAGGAGAAATGAATATGCATTGCCCTGCGCTAATTTCAATGCTTGGCGATAGTTTTGATGATGCTTGTAATATTATTTTAGGGTCTAAACAATTTTAGTTAATTTTTAAAAAAATTTATCTTGCATTTAAAAAAAGAAAGTTTAGATTTAATGGTAGTATTGGTTTCATTATAGAAAATTCTAAACTTATGACACAACTAAATTTCTCACAGTTGTTTGAGCTTATACAAAAAAAAATAGCACAACCAAACAATAACTCTTACACTTATAAACTTTCTCATGACTATCAATTATTAGTGCAAAAAATTGGCGAAGAAGGAGTAGAAACAACTATCGCCGGGCTACTTTCTGCCCTGCAACCTAGTCAGCAAAATACTAAAAATCTTGTTAACGAATCTTGTGATTTAATTTATCATTTATTTGTGTTGCTTGCCAGCCAAAACATTAGTTTAGAACAACTTTATAACGAATTACACAACCGCAATCACACTCAAAATGTCTAATGATTTTAACATCAATCTTACTGCTTCAGCAATTTCTCAAATACAACAAATTACCAGCAAACTAGAAAATAGCAATAAATTACTTTTTATTAGTGTCGAAGGTGGCGGATGTAGTGGTTTTCAATATATTTTTAGTTTACAAGATCAGCAAAATAACGAGCAAGATGTTATTATTTATCAAAATGAACAAACCGTTTTAGCGAAAACAGATCAACTCTCTGCTAGTTATTTACAAAATTCTAGCATCGATTTTATAACAGAGCTAGGAGCATCATATTTTAAGGTCAACAATCCAAATGCCACAGCTAAATGCGGTTGCGGTTCTTCTTTTGCCATATAATTTTATCAATGCAAAACATCATTTATTCACTTTCTTATTGTAGTCGACTCGATCGTTTTTTACACAAACAATTTGGCACTAGTGTGGCACTACTGCAAAAACTAATTCGCACCAAAAAAATCAAAGTTAATCAACAAAAAGTAGCAATTAATCATCAGCTACAACCAAACGATATGATTAATATTACTATTAACATCAATCATAATTCTTTATTAACTATACCTAAAAATAAATTAAATCCAGCTCAAATAAATAATTTTTGGCAAAATACTATTTATGAAGATGAAAATATTATCGCTATAAATAAACCATCTGGCCTTGCCACTCAAGGCGGTAGTGGTATTAAAATTTCGGTGGATGATTTTGTAAAAGATAAAAAATATCATCTAGTGCATCGGCTCGATAAAGATACTAGTGGCTTATTACTGATTGCTAAAAACTCAGAAACTGCTAATTTTTTATATCAGCAATTCAAACAAAAAAACATTAGTAAAACTTATTTTGCTATTGTTTTAGGATTGGTTAAAAAAACATCCGGAGAAATAAATATTCCGATCGCTAAACAAAAACTCGGTAAAAACGAAAAAGTTGCCCCCTGCCCTAATTTTGCCAACCTTAACTCTACTATCAACAAAAACAATATCGCTATCACTAAATTTTTTTGCCAAAAAACACATCAAAATTATAGTTTACTTAAATTACAACCCATTACAGGTAAAACACATCAACTCAGAGTACATTGTAAAGAAATTGGTCATCCCATTATTAACGACATAAAATATGGTGGTATTAAAGTTAAGCAAAAAGAAATTTCTAATACACTGTGCCTACATTCTTGGCAAGTTGTTGTTAAAAACTATCAACAACAAAAAAATTTAATTATCACCGCCCCACTTCCTAAAAATTGGCATTTTCCAATTTAAAAATTAGCACTTTAAAGAGTTTAATCGAATGGAGAAATAAATTTATAATTTTATGAATAAAAAAAACAAATCCCTTTTTAGGAGTTACAATCCAACATTTGACGATCGTAAAAAGCTTAAACATATTTATTATTCAGAACCCAAAACAGACGAAAAATCTAATATAAAAAAAAGATTTGCAAATATGATTATAGAAGAAAAAAGTTCTTAACTGCTGAAATTGAAACAGAAGAAACTCTATACTTAACAGACGGTGGGCGACAAAAAATTACAGCAATATTATATGATATTAATGGTGAAAATCGTATGTCATCTTTATATATTTCTCGTATAAATAATAGCAATAATAAACTATATGGTAATGGCGCAAAGCAAATAAGTTTATCTTGCGATTCTATTAAAGTTTTATATAATTTTTTATCTAAAGTTTGCTCTCTTAAATCGCAACAAATAGAAGGCAAGATTGATGTTCCTCTAGATGATAATAAAAGATTATCATCTAACAGTTTGCAAGTTATTAACAAAAATCAAAATAATACATTTCCTCCAAAACAACACAGTAAAGAAGATTTGTATGAATATTTAAAACAATTCAATAAAGATGAATTACTTGATTTATTAGCAGAAAAAGAAAATTTAACACTTGAAAATTTCATATCTTTTGGTTTAAATAAGAAAAAATTTAATCCATCGGATCTTCAATTAATAGTAGAATTAAAGAATAAAGAAAATGCTATAAAAGAGTTCAAATCTAGATTAAATAACGAAAAACTTAACGAAGATAAAGGAGATGATAATTGGCAAAATTGGTTTTGTGAAAATAAATGGTTTTTTGGATCGGATTATGTAAAAATTCTAACAAGAAGAACATTAGATGAAAATTCTAAAACTGATTTTTTAGCTAGCTCATATGGAAATTTTTTAGATATAATAGAAATTAAAAGCCCATCACTAGATGATGGAAGACTTTTTAACGAAGATATAAAAGAAAAAGAAGGAGCTAAATGGAAATACTATCATCCAACTAACCATCTCACAAAGGCAATATTTCAGTGCCTCAGATACATAAATGAAGTAGAGAAAAAAGTTGCAGATCCTGAGAAGAATAAGAAATTTGAAACATGTGAAATAGTTAAACCAAGATGTACTTTAATATTTGGCAGATCAAATAACTTTAACAACGATCAACATAAAACATTAAGGATCATGAATTCTCATTATAATAACTTTTCCATAATAACCTACGATCAACTGCTTGAAAGGGCAGAGAAAATGATAAAAATAATAAATAACAAAAAAGAAGAAGCCCAATAATTTAGCAGTGCTGAATTAATGCAAATGCTTGAAAATTCTTTTAACGAAATCAAAAATATTTTAGCACAAATCAGGGAGTAGTTATGAGAGATTGGCAAAAAACAAAAATTGGGAAGCAAACCCAAATATTGAGCTAGCTAGCGAACTTTTAAAAAAAATATCGCAAGAAAAACAAAAACTCATTGCTGAAAAAAAAACTCAAAAAAGACAAACCCTTGCCAACGATAAACGAAAGCGAAATTTTGTTTATTTCAAAAATATTTTATGAGTTAGAATTGACGATTTATTTATCGTAGAAAAAGGAATTACTGGCATAAAAAATGCAATATCCGAAAAATATCCACTTGTTGTAACAGCAGTAAAAAACTAACTAATATTTTAACAAAAATCGACCAAGCCGAAAAGCAAATCGAAAAAAGTTTAGAGTATTGCAAGCAACTATCTGCTTGTATGCTTGCTAAATATTTTTACAGACAACCGATAATAGATTAGATGTAAATAAACCTTGTCAAAAGCGATGGTTATTAAGATTTTAGTTTCTTGAGTTTTATCTCTTGCGGTAGGTTTGACCTTTTCTGGCTTTTTTGTAGCCGTATTTTTTGCGTTCAACAACACGAGAATCGCGTGTTAAGAAACCTTGATGGCGTAAAACTTGATGATTGTTAGGATCAAACAACACCAAGGCTTTGCTAATGCCGTGCAATAA
>CAMAWV010000026.1 GCA_945862075.1 Rickettsia typhi
CTTATTTTTAAAATTATGAGTATCTATATATTATTAACTTTAATTTTTAGTTTAAAACCTAGTTTCATTTAGATGAAAAACTTGTTTTAAAACTAAATTAAAACTAAAAATATTTGCCACTGATAATATTTAAAAGCTAAAAAAAATGATATAAAATTTTAAAATGCAATATTTTTAAAGAAAACTAGCGGAAAAATTGATGTTTTATTTTGTAAATTAGAAAGATTTTTATAAAATTTGTTTTCTTAATTATAGAGTATACTATTTTTAATTGTCAATTACATAAAGTGAAATTATTATATATAGCACCTAAAATGTAAAAAATTTAAACAGTATTTGCCGATAACTTTAAAGAGATATTTACAAATGTCAATATATTTTTTCTTTTTAAAAAAGATTTTTTAAGAAATAGTATTGTATCACAAATTATATTTCACTTTAATTTGCCATTTTTCTTGATAATTTGTTGTTTTAAGATAAAATTATGATTATGGAACTATTGCATCACTAATTTATTTTAATTTTTTGCTAGTTTTGGTTTCGTAATTATCAATCAAGTTACAGACTTTTTTCAACATTTTCTTAATAACCTTTTTATCTTTTTTTAAGTATTTTACAATGTCAAATATATTTCTTTCTCTTAAAGAAAAATTTCAAAATATTATCAATAATCTTATTATTGCACAAAATTCAACAAAAAATGTTGTAATTACTAACCTAGAATTTGTATTAGAACCTACCAAACAGGAAATTCATGGCGATATAGCTTGTAATATCTCTTTAGTGTATAGTAAACAATTTAGGCTTTCGCCACAAGATTTAGCTCAGCAAATCATATCGCATCTTTCGCACCCTTATATTAACAAGGTTGAAATAGCTCAAACTGGTTTTATCAATATTTTTTTACATCCTCAAGCTTACTACGATAATTTATTTAATTTACTTACCAAACCATTTGACTACCCTAATTTAGGCAATAATTTGTTGGTAAATCTAGAATATGCCTCACCAAACCCTACTGGTCCTATGCATATTGGGCACACTAGAGGTGCTATTTATGGCGATGTTTTAGCAAAACTCTTGCAAAAAGTTGGCTATCAGGTATTAAAAGAATATTATATAAACGATGCTGGCAAACAAATTGATACATTGTTAGAATCGGTCCATATTCGCTATTTACAGGCCTGTAAACAAAATGTTGATCTTGCCAATCATCATTATCCTGGCGAATATTTAATTGATATTGGTCAAAAAATTTATCAACAATTTGGTGATAGTTTAATAAATTTATCACTTCAACAATATTTTATTAAAATTCGCTCTTTAGTTTTGCAAGAAATGCTTAACATAATTAAAGCCGATTTACTTGCTTTAAAAATTGAACATAATAATTATTTTTCCGAACAAGAAGAGCTTCACAACACCAATAAAATTTCGCAAGTTATAGCAGATTTAACTCAACAAGGTTACATTTACGAAGGTATTTTAGAAGCCCCCAAAACTCAAAAAGGTGTTGGCTCTTTATCGTCAGAAGATTTTTCTTTACAAAATCAAACCTTATTTCGCTCTACAATGTTTGGCGACGATCAAGATAGAGTTGTTAAAAAAGCCGATGGTTCTTTTACTTATTTTGCTTCTGATTTAGCCTATTTGCATAGCAAATTTATTAGAGGTGCTAAATTATTTATTATGCCACTAGGCTACGATCACTTAGGTTATGTTAAAAGACTTACTGCAGCCACTAATATTATCACCAAACAACAAGCAAAAATTAAAGTTATTTTATGTCAAATGGTGAAATTTATGAAAAATGGCGAAGCTTTAAAAATGTCAAAAAGAGCTGGCAATTTTATTACTGCCAAGCAGGTGGTTGATGAAATTGGTTCTGATGCCCTACGTTTTTTAATGCTTACCCGTAAAAACGATGCTCCTTTTGATTTTGATTTAAACAAAGCCATTGAACAATCAAAAGATAATCCTATTTTCTATGTGCAATATGCCCATACTCGTTGTTGCTCGGTACTAAAAAATGTTACCAAAGAAATACCTCAATTAAATTTAACTCATCATCAAAAAATTGATTTCTCGTTACTGCAAAATGCATCCGAGCTTCGTTTACTAAAGAAAATTACTAATTTTATTCGAATTATCGAATCGGCAGTATTTCATTTTGAACCCCATAAAATAGCTTTTTATTTACAAGAATTATCAGCAGAATTTCATGCTTGGTGGCAATTAGGTGTTACCGATTCTAACTGTAAATTTATTATCAAAAACAATCCAAATTTAACCTTAGCTCGAGTTTCTTTAGTTATTGGCATACAAAAAATTATTGCCGAAGGTCTAGATATTTTCAGCATTACCCCTTTAACAGAAATGCATTAAAATTATATGGAAGATTTTGGCTATAAAAAACAAAAAAACTCTTTAAATACCAATAATTTAAAAAAGAAATTTTTTTTATTAGCTGTAGTTATTTCGTTTGGGCTATTTTTTTGGATTGTATTAAAAGCTTACGATTTTATTAGCAATAACAACCCAAACGAAATACCAACAATTAAAGCTACATCAGCTATAATCAAAATACAAAAACCCACAATACCAGAAGAATCTAACAACAATAACTCAATTTATGAAGATATTTTACAAAAAAAAGGTGAAAACATTAATAATTATCAAGTTGTTAAAGCCATTGATACAGCAAAACAACCATCTCAAATAAACGAGAACAATCAAAAATCACCAAAAATCATAAATGAAATCTCTGAAAAAATTCTCAAAGAAAATTTAGAAAAAGCAACAAAAAATGTTTCGCAACAAATAAAATCAAATATCAATTCTACAGAAAAAACTTTAAATAAAACATCTAAAGATGAAAAAAACAGCATTATTAAAGTGCAAGTAGCAGCAATGTCTTCTCTAGATTTAGCCGAAGAATATTGGCAAAAAATCTCTAAAAATCAAGCAAAAATTCTAAAAAATTACCAACATTTTATTGAAAAAATAGATTTAAACAACAAAGGTATTTTATTTCGACTAAAAATTGGCGATTTTGCTCATCAACAAGAAGCAGAAGAATTTTGTCAACAATTTATTTTTTATAGCAAAAAAACCAAAGCAGATTGCATCATTCTTCATTAACTATGTATCAAAACTCTATTTTACAACTTACTAAAACCATTGCTAAACTACCTAGCATGGGGCCAAGAATTGCTAAAAAAATCACTTTACATTTAGCTCTAAACAAAGAAAAAACTCTTTTACCACTTATTAAACATTTACAAGATCTTTATCATAAAGTACAAACTTGCCATATTTGTGGCAACCTAGATGAAAATCCAGTTTGTTTTATTTGTGCAAATCCTGCTCGAAACCAACAAATCTTGTGTGTAGTAGAAGAAGTTGCTGATTTATGGGCAATCGAAAAAACCAATTCTTATCAAGGGTGTTTTCATGTTTTAGGAGGTAGTTTATGTGCCCTTTCTGGTAGAACTCCACAAACTTTAAATTTTGATAATTTATTTAGCCGAATTCAACAACAACAATTTCAAGAAATCATCATCGCCACTTCTGCTACAATTAATGGCCAGAATACTGCCAATTTTTTAGTAGATGCTATCAAAAATTTAAAGCTTCACAAACCAAGTAAAATAACTCACCTTGCCTATGGCATGCCAATTGGCAGTGAGCTTGATTATCTTGATGAAAATACTTTAAGTATTGCTCTAAGTGGTAGAAAAAATTTCTTGTAAAAATTTTTCATAAAAATGCACCAAAATAATATTTTTAACATTTCACTTGGCAAAAACTTTTTAGCTACTTTTAGTGATTGGTTTATAAAAAAATTTGCCGATAAAAAATGCACTGTTATTTTTAGCCATCAAGCTTGTATTGACGATTTCAAACAACATATTTTGCCCAAAACCAAGTTTTTACCAATCATAAAAGCAATAGATCAGCTACAAATAGATGATTTTTATCAGTTATTAAATATCAAACAAAATGATGAACAAATTATACTGCTTAAACAACATAAAGTTTTATCAAAAATTTCTAGCCTTCTTCGTTTGGTTGAAACAATTAAAGTACAAAAAATTTTTAAACACAATAATAAAAATACCACATATTTCAAAGTTGCTCTTGAATTTTTAGAAATTTTTTATGCCCTTGAAAACGAAAAAATTGACTTGCATCAATTCAATCAGCTAGATGATAGTAATTTAGCAGAACACCGCTTAATTACCCTAGAATTTATCAAAAATTTTTATTGCAAAACCAAAAACCATAATTTAAAAGACAATATTTTGTTTGCCGAATCTTTTGCTAATTATTTAAGAATAACTTTTAGCGAATTAATTGATAAATATTGTTTAACTGAACCTCTTATTATTGCAGGTTCAAGCGGTAGTATTGATTCTACTTTGCAATTAATTGGCTCTATCGCCAAACAAAAACATGGTTATGTAGTATTATATGGTTTATCGCAGGAAAAATTGATTGAATTACCTTTGCCAAATCATCCGCAATATTTCCTGCGCAGAATCTTGCAAAAACACAATATTCAACGCTCTGATATTATTGATATCGCCGATTCTAACAATGATTTAACAGAAAGTGTTCTTCAAAAATTATTTTTACCAGCAAAACAAACCATTACTTGGCAAAAAGATGAAAATCTAGCGAGTTTTTTAGCTACTAAAGCTAAACATAATCAATTGAAAGTTATTGAGTGTTCTAATTATTTTGCAGAAAGTGATTTTATTTACCAAAAAATTATTCATAATACTGACAAGAAAATAGGAGTTGTAGTTTATGATGAAAACTTTTTATCATTTCTTACTTTAAATTTAAAGCAAAAAAATATTGTTTTTAACAATAAAATCGCTCAAAATGCCAAAAATCATCCTATTTTTAGCTTTATTTTTTTACTTTATCAAATTGTTAACGAAAATTTTAATGCTTACACATTATCATCTTTGTTGCATCATCAGTTATTTAAAGTTGATAAAAATTTATTATATTGGCTCGAATTATTTGTTTTAAGACAACCTATAATTGCAAAAAATCTAAATGAGTTAGTCAATTTTTTGGCTGACGATATTTATGAAAAATCTTTTCATCATCAGCAATTTTGTAAAACTAACAAAGAAAAATTTACTCCAGAAATGTTAGAAAATATTATTGATTTTTTACAAAATTTAGCTAATAATTTACCAAAAGAAACAAGTTTAGAAAGTTATTTGAATTCTTTTATAAAAATTACCAATCAAAATTTTTCAGATATCTTTAATAATGATGAAAATATTAAAAAATTTATTGAAGAATTATTGATCTTAAATTATCAAATACAAAATCTCGACGAACTAAAATGCATTATTGGTAATTTGAGTTATTTTCCCGATAAATCAAAGGAGAGTAATATTACGATTTTATCACATTTAGAAGCTCGCTTATTAACTTTTGATATATTAATTATTGCTAATGCTAATGAATCTTTTTTACCACAAACCCAAGATGGTGGATTAATTGGCAACAAAATTAAAACCGATTTAAATATTAATTTAACTCAAAAGAGATTCGGACAAAGTGCTTTTGATTTTTGTAGTTATTTTCAACAAAAACAAGTATTTTTTACTTATAGCAATACCGATAGCAACAATAAAATCACTAAAATTTCACCTTTTTTACTAAAATTACGAGTTCTGATACAAAAATTATCTCCTCATTTGCTAGAATTAATTTTTATACAACATCACCTCACTAAACCAAATTTACCTTATGAACCAAATAAAAAGCCAGAAGTTAAAGTAACAAATTTTTATAAACCAAGGCAATTTTCTGCAAGAGATTTACATAAATTAACCAACAATTCTTATTATTTTTATATTGAAAAAATCTTAAAACTTAATATTTTATCAAATTTTAACGATCTAAACACGATATATTTCGCAAAACAAGTATTTTTAAAAGATGTTTTAAATAATTATTTTGAAAATTACATCAATCACAACAGAGATCTTGCTAAAAAGTTATCGTTTTATTTTTTAGATACTGGAAATATTTTATTAAATCAACTTTGGATAGAACAAATTTTAGAAAATATTCACCAAGAAATTAATAAAGATTATAAAAATTACCACTTTAAAACTAAGCAACAAATCTTTTTTAATCATGGCAATTTACAATTTACCGATAAAATTGATTTAATAATTAGCGATAATATAAATCACCAGTTAATAAAATATAATACAAAATCAGAATCAGAAAAAGACCTAGAGATTTTAAATTATCAGTATCTTTTTTATATTCAAAATTATCCCAATAATTTGGTAAAAAAATATATTTGGAAATTAAGCTATTTTAACACACAAATCAAAGAAGAAAAACATCAAACAACATTAAAAGATCTCGAAGAATTAATGCATAAATTTATGCAAGAAGATTACTTATTTACCTATCAACAATCAAAACTTAATCATTATAAGAATTTTACTCGCCAACAAGAGTGGCAATGCCAACAATCAAACGAAGATTTGGAATAAACAATTATAAATACATCTTTTTTACAATAAAATTAGTATTTTATTGTATCAATGAAACAATTATTCGATTACTTAAAAATAGAAATTATTATTTATTCTACCTCAACAAGACATGCCCCACCTTGTCCTCCGCCAATACATAAACTAGCAAGACCCCTATTTTTATTCAATCTTTTTAAATTATGTAACAAATGCACCACAATTCTTGCTCCAGACATACCAACAGGATGACCTAAAGCAATAGCACCACCATTGATGTTTAAAATTTCAGGATTTATTTCCCCTAAAGCAGAATTGAGATTAAAATGTTCTTGGCAAAAACTTTTTGAAGAAAAAGCTTTAACACAAGCTAAAACTTGCACCGAAAATGCTTCGTTAATTTCAAATAAGTCGATGTCTTGTAGAGATAAGCCAGTTTTATCAAAAAGTTTCTTGGTAGCAAAAACTGGCCCAAGCCCCATTCTACTAGGATCAAGACCAGTATAAGCAAAATCTGTGATATAGCCTAATATTTGGCAATTATATTGTTTAACCAACTCTTTAGCTTTATCTTCGAGAGCAAGTAAAGCAAAACAAGCTCCATCGGTTATTTGCGAAGAGTTACCAACGGTTACTGTGCCAGTTGTTTTTTCAAAATAAGGTTTAAGTTTAGCTAAATCAGCTAAAGTTTGGTTAAAACGCACACCTTCATCTTGGCTAATGAGTTGTGGATTTTTGGCATCGAGATTAAAAATATCAATGATTTCTTGGCGAAAAATATTGTTTTCAATTGCTTTTTGTGCTTTCTGATGAGATTGTAAAGCAAATTCATCTTGTTGAGTTCTGCTTATAGTAAAATCTCGAGCCAAATTTTCAGCTGTGCAACCCATAATAAGACCAGATAAAGGATCGGTTAAACCCTGCACTAAACCAATTATTGGCTGTAAAAACGATGGCTTAAATTGACTAAATGTTTTTAATTTGGCAAAAATTGTTTTATTTTTAGCAAGATTTGCAAAAAATTTGGTAAATTTTTTATTATATAAAAGAGGAATATTACTCATAGATTCAACTCCACCAGCTAAAATAAGTTCAGCATCATGATTTTTAAGTCGATAGCTTGCCGAAGTAAATGCTTCAAGCCCAGAAGCACAGTTACGGTGCACTGTAAAAGCTGGAACATTTTGTGAAATACCCGCTTGAGAAGCAATTACTTTTGCAATATTAGCAGCATCGGCAGGTTGCGAAACATTGCCGATAATTACTTCATCTATTAAAGAACTTGGCAAATTTGACTTGTTTAAAACTTCTTTGGCAAGACAAGAACCTAAATATTGAGCAGATAAATTTTGAAAAACTCCACCAGCTTTACCCATGGCAGAGCGATAGCCAGCAATAACTGCGATTCGTTGTTGCATACAATTAATAAATATATTATAATTATTTCTTCTCGTAAAAAAGATCAAGCCGAAATTTTCTTTTATGGGAGCTGTTGTAAGTAAAAATTAAAACAAATTACAAACATACAACAGATTCTGATTAAAAATTAATATTATATTATTATGCTTTATATTTTTTTACAAGAAAATAATTGCAAATATAAAAAAATGTTTTACAATTACATACATAGTTCTTTTATGTTGCATTTTTAGTTGCGTATAAAGGCTATTTTATTAATCCATTCCACTTAAAAGTTTTATATAAATTTTTAAAATTACTTGTATTTTATGTCTAATATTAACAATCAAAACCAAGCCGAGCCAATTTTTTTAAAAGAAGATTTTATCAAATTATTTCATGAATACGAAAGTGATTCTCAGCAATTAAAAGAAGGTACAGTTATTAAAGGTGTTATCGTTGCCATCAATGAAAAAACTGTAGCGGTTGATATTGGTGCAAAATCTATTGGTTTTATTGATATTGCCGAATTTAAAAGAGATGGCGAAATAGAAAAAGGTGATGTTGTTGATGTATTGCTAGAAAGACTTGAAAATAAAAAAGGTGAGCTTATTATTAGTCGTGATAATGCTAGAAGATTAAACAACTGGAATTTTTTAAAACACTGCCTAGAAGATAAAACTATCATTGAAGGTAAAGTTATTGGTAGAGTAAAAGGTGGTTATGCTGTTGATGTTAACGGCATTATTTGTTTCTTACCTAGAAGCCAAGTTGATACCGTTTTACTTACCGACGATAGCTTTTTAATTAATAAAATAGAAAAATTATTAGTTCTAAAAATCGATGAAATTCGTGGTAATATTGTAGTATCTCGTAGAGCAGTACTTGAAAGTCAAAGAAATCTCGAAAAAGATAAAGTTCTTTCTACTATTAAAGTTGGCGATGCTATTGATGGTATTATTAAAAACATTACCGATTATGGTGCTTTTATAGATTTTGGTAGCTTTGATGGTTTATTACATCTTACCGATATTTCTTGGTGCCGTATTAAACATCCTTCAGAATTATTAAAAGTTGGTCAAGAAGTAAAGGTGCAAGTAATTAAATACGATGAGACAAATAAAAGAGTGTCTCTTGGTATGAAACAATTACAACAAAACCCTTGGGAATCTATCTTGCAACGATACCCAGTTGGAGCTACTTTGAAGGGTAAAGTAACTAACTTAACCAATTATGGTGCTTTTGTTGAAATCGAGCAAGGCATTGAAGGTTTAGTTCATGTTTCTGAAATGAGTTGGTTAAAAAATTCTAACAATCCAAATAAATTTATAGCTGCAGGTCAAGAAGTTGAAGTTATGGTTCTTGATATTAATCCACAAAATCATCGCATATCTCTTGGCATGAAACAATGCGAACAAAATCCTTGGCAACAATTTGCCGAGAAAAATAAAGTTGGTGATGTAGTTGATGGTATAGTTAAAAACTTCACTGAATTCGGCTTATTTATTGGCTTTGAAAGTGGAGTTGATGGCCTAGTTCATGCTTCTGATGTTTCATCTAATGGCATCAATGAAGAAGTGCAAAAAAAATATAAGTCTGGTGAAAAAATCAAAGTTATGGTGTTAGGTAGTAATCACGAGAAAGAAAGAATTTCTCTTGGTATTCGTCAACTTGAAAATTCTAATTTTTTATCAGAAATTTCAAAAATTAACGAAGGATCTATTGTTTCTGCAGTTATTTTAGCTATCAAAAAAGATTTTTTAGAAGTTGAATTAGATTCTGGTTTAAAAGGTATTATTAAAAGATTAGATATTTCAAATAACAAACAAAATCAAAAAACCGAAAGCTTTGAAGTTGGTGATCGTATAGAGGCAAAAGTTGCTTTATTTAATAAAATTACTGGTAAAATGTTGCTTTCAATCAAAGAACTAGAAACTCAAGAAAGAGAAAATCATTTTTATTCCGAAGAAAAAAGTGGATCTACACTTGGTAGTATTGCAGGTAATGTTTTAGAATCTTTAAAAGATAATAGCTAAATGCAAAATAATTTGATCGCTCTGATTTATCTAAAAAATAAAGTTCATAAACTAAGAAATTTCGTTTACTTATTATCTTTTTTATGTATTTTTTTATTATCTAAATTAATCTTTTTCGATGGCAATTCTGTTGCCATCGATAGCGATCATATTGCTTCCATTAAAATTGAAGGCGAAATTTTTGAAGATGATTATCGTAGTAAAATTTTAAGAGAAATATCTTTAAACAACCACACAAAAGCCGTTTTAGCAATCATAAACAGTCCAGGTGGCGGAATTGTTGGTAGCGAAATACTTTATAACGACTTAAAATCGATTGCTAATAAAAAACCTTTGGTAATTTTAATTGAATCTGTCGGTGCATCTGGTGCTTATATGGTAAGTTTAGCTTCCGATTATATTATAGCTTACAATGGCTCCATTACTGGCTCTGTAGGAGTTTTGATGCAATCTTATGAAATTACCAATTTAGCTAATAAATTAGGTATTACATTTAACAGTTATAAATCTTCCCCTCTTAAAGGTAGTCCTTCTTTATTTGAAAAATCTAGTCCTCAAGTCAATAGTGTTGTCGATGCTTCAATTGCCGATTCTCAACAATTTTTTTGTGATTTAGTCAAACAAAGAAGAGGTAAAAAAATTACCACTAATAATGTTTGTGATGGCAGAATTTTTACAGGTCGGCAAGCTTTAAAAGCTGGCTTAATAGATAGCATTGGCGGAAAAGAAGAAGTGGCAAAATTTTTATTTAGCAAGAAAATTGATATTACCAAAATTCCCATCAAAGAAATTGAAATAATTAAAGAAGAACATAATTTTTTTAAACAATTTCTTAACAAAATACCTTTTTTACAACAACTTAACATTAATATTGCCAAGCCACAAATTATGGCAAACACATCTTTTTCTACTATAAAATAAACTTTTTTATTTTTAATATTTCAAAATGACATCTAATAAGCTTTTGCCAGTTCATAAAAGATTCGATCTTAATTTTAGCTATGGTAATGGTTGTTATTTATTTACTTACCAAAATCAATCTTATCTCGATTTTGGCGCAGGAATTGCCGTTAATGCTTTAGGTCATTGTCATCCTAATTTAGTTTCCGCTCTTACTTTACAAGCTCAAAAACTTTGGCATGTTTCCAATATTTACAACACTAATCAACTCAATAATTATGCTGATAAACTAGTTAATGCTAGTGGTTTTGCAGACTATGTCTTTTTTTGTAATTCTGGAGCCGAAAGTATTGAATGTGCTATAAAAATGGCAAGAAGACACTTTTATGTCAAACATTCTCCTCGATACCGCATTATTACTTTTTCTGGAGCTTTTCATGGTCGAACTATTGCCACAATTTCAGCCGCTTCTAAGCCAAAATATCTCGAGGGTTTTACTCCTGCTTTACCAGGTTTTGATAATGTGCAGTTTAATAATATTGAAGAAGTAAAAAATGCTATTTCTAGCGAAACTGCTGCTATTTTAATTGAACCAATCCAAGGTGAAGAAGGAATCAGGGTTGCTTCCTTATCTTTCTTACAGCAATTAAGAGAATTATGCAACAAACATCAATTATTATTAATTTTTGACGAAGTTCAATGTGGTATGGGCAGAACTGGTTATTTGTTTGCTTCTCACTATTTTGGGGTAAAACCAGATATAATTTCTACAGCCAAAGGTATTGGTGGTGGCTTTCCTCTTGGTGCTTGCTTGGCTACTAAAAATGCTGCTTGTGGCATGACATACGGTGTTCATGGAACAACTTACGGTGGTAATCCTTTAGCAATGGCTGTTGCAAATGCTTTACTTGATACAATTTTAGCCGAAGGTTTTTTTCAACAAGTGCAACAAATGTCTAAAGAATTACAAACTTTACTTTTTTCTTTACAACAAAAATATCCTGCAATTATTACAGAGGTAAGAGGTGTTGGTTTGATGCTTGGTTTAAAAATTCATGATCGCTTATTAAATACCACAGTAGTAGAAAAATTTATTGAAAATCATTTATTAACAATTCCAGCTGGCGAAAATGTTATTAGAATTTTACCTCCATTAATTATTAATCGTTGCAATCTAGAAGAATTTTATCAGAAAGCAAATTTAGCTTTATCGCAAATATAACAAAACTTATTATATTTTACATCATTAATAACTTATAATGTTATCAAATTATAGAAATATTTTGATACATTTTCCTAATTTGTTGCTTTCTTAATTTGCCTTGCACAAAAGATTTCGATACATCAACCTGTATTTTAGATTGCTTTAGAGCATCTCTACCTAAAAGCATACGAAAAGACATAGTATCTCGATTTGCCAAGCTTAAATGAGTGCAAATATTAATGTTGCCAATTTTGATATTTGCCAAAATAAAAAATCTTTTTTCTTTTTTACCACTAGAATCTGAAACAATTCTTTTATCAATTACAGGGGCAATACATTCTCGCACCAAACCATGATTTTTTTGCAACGGATGAATATAAAACTTTACATACTCCACTCCTTCTAAAAAAAAATTCTCTATGTTAAAAGCATGTAAAACCGAGGTTTTTGCTCCAGTATCAATTTTGCCTTTAATTGCTGGCAAACCCAAAAAATCGAGATTAAACCATTCTTTCCAGCCTACTAAAAAAGTATTTTTGATTTTTTTAATCATTTTTTATACTACAAACTCGATTTGCTAAAATTAAATCTGCTGGAGTATCTACCGAAGTTGGATGTGAATTTACTATTTCAACAAAAATTTTTAAGTCATTTTCTAAGGCTCTTAACTGCTCGAGACCTTCTTGTTTTTCTAGTGTTGATGGTGATAAATTAACAAATTTCACAAGTGCAGATTTTTTATAAGCATAAATACCAATATGATGAAAATAAACAGCATTTTTTGCATCAATATTTTGAGAAAAATACCATTCTAACTTTGTAGGTGATAAATATGGAATTGAACTTCTAGAAAAATATAAAGCTTGTTTTTGCGAACCAAGAGCTATTTTTACCACATTAGGATTGTTTATTTGTTCTTTATCGGTAATTATTGAAGCCAAAGTACCAATATCGCAACCTGGATTGTATAGCAAATCGACACACTGTGAAATTAGATATGGATCAATATTTGGCAAATCTCCTTGTAAATTTATAATAAAATCGTGATCTGCACCAAGTTTTTGATAGGCTTGATAAATACGATCGGTGCCAGAAGGTAAATTTGGATCGGTAAGCACATATTTACCACCAATTTTACTAATTTCATGAGCAATTTCTTGACAATCACAAGCCACAACCACTTCAAAATTAGTTTTGATAGCCTGTTGATAAACCCTGCTTATCATGGTTTTACCAGCAATATCTGCCAAAGGCTTGTTTGGTAATCGAGTAGAGGCCATTCGAGCAGGAATAATAATAATTGTTTTCATATTATAATTTTTAAGATAATAATTCTTGTAAAGCAGAGCTTTTTACCTCAACTTCCATAAATTCTTGCAGAGGATCCGAAGCAGAAGTAATGCCACCACCTGCTTGAAACTCAAATTGGTTTTGTTGTAAAATTAAAGTACGTATCACTACTGCTAAATTTAATCGATTTTTAGCAATAAAACCAAGACATCCACTGTAAATTCCCCGATGCTGTTGCTCATATTGATGAGCAACTTTTATAGCTTCAAGTTTAGGAGCTCCTGTCATGGAGCCAGGTGGAAAACAAGCTTTAATTAAACTACCGTAATTATATTTTTTTGCTAATTTACCAGAAACAGTAGAAACTAAATGATGTAAATTTTTATAACTTTGCAACTCAAATAATTTGGGCACTAAAACACTATTGACCATACAAACTTTGGCAAGATCATTTCGCATAAGATCGGTTATCATTAAGTTTTCTGACATATCTTTGCTAGAATTTTGTAATATCTTTTGTTGTTCTAAATCTTGTTGCCGATTATTTTTACTAGCTATTGTTCCTTTAATTGGTTTACTAAGTACTTGCTGATTTTTTGCTTGCAAAAATAATTCTGGACTAGCAGAAACAACAAATGTTTCATTAAAAACCGCAAAACTAGCATAATTAGCAGGACTTATTTGCATTAATTTGGCAAATAAATAAAAAGCAGAAGTATGATTGATGTTTTGATTTAATAAACCATAAAATTTTTGAGTAAGATTAGTTTGAAATAAATTTCCTGCCGAAATTTTGTGCTGAATATCAAGAATTGCCTGTAAATACTGCTTTTTATCAAGATTGGTTGCAATATTTTGAGCCTTTGGTAAATTTTTTAGACTCGGCGGTAAATCACTTTTATAGCATTCCAAAATAAAATCAAGATATTTTTGATGTTGATATTTGATTAAAAGTTTTTTTTTATTATGATCAAATTCCAAAACCAAACCAAAATTTTGCCAAAAAAAAGTAGGAGTTTTAATATAATAATCGCATGCAAAACTTATGTTTTCAAGATCGGTAACATTTTCGTAAGAGCAATAACCAAACCAAGTTTTTTGATTATTTTGCAAAAAAACATCAAGCTGAGAAAAATTTTTTAGCATCATTGTTTCAATAGGAAATAAAGCCAAAAAAGATTTAGAATTCTCAACTTGTTGCCACAAAGCAGAATATAAAAAAACTAGATTTTGTTGATAGTTAACAATAATTTTCTGAACCAAATTTAGTGGATCATGCCAAGCTATTTTTTTGCTGATAAACATTAATTTAAGGCTGATTGCACAATATTTAAAAACTCAATAGCATCAAGGCTTGCTTTACCTATCAATAAACCATCAATACCATTTATTTGCATAATGTTTTGCGAATTACTAGAATCAACCGAACCACCATACAAAACAGCAAAAGAAAGCTTGGGCTGTAATTGAAAAAGCTTATTTCTAATAGCTTTAATAACTTCTTCTATTTGTGCAACCGAAGCTGTTTTACCAGTGCCTATTGCCCAAATTGGTTCGTAAGCAATAATAATTTTTTGTTCTTCTTCTATTTGATTTGGCAAGGATTCAACCATTTGCTGCAAGATAAAGTCAAGGTAATCGCCTTTCTCTCTTTGTTGAGCATTTTCACCAATACAAACTATAGGAGTTATTTTATAATCAAGAGCACTAGAAGCTTTGAGCGACACAATTTGATTAGTTTCGCTACTTAATGCCCTTCTTTCAGAATGCCCCACTAATACAAACTCACAATTAACATCTTTCAACATTTTTACACTAATATTACCTGTAAAAGAACCACTTAATTGATAGTGGCAATCTTGAGCCCCTATTTTTATCGGCCTACTCTGATAAATATATTTTATAATCTCTTCAGCTGAAAAATTGTCGGGAGATTTATTCTCTTGCTTTGCCACATAATCAAGAAACTCAAACCCATCTTCAACCAGCTCTGAATCAAGTTGATCGAGTAAAATATTAGGCGGACACATTATTAAAGTAGGTAAATTATTGTTTTCACTAATATTGTTGCAATTTTCATAAAAATCTTCAAGCCAGTTTTCGAGTTCTTGAAAACTGTTGTTCATTTTCCAATTTGCTATAAAGTATTTTTCCATTGTTTTATAGTATTTTCAAGTTTAGAGCCATATAAATTATATCGCCAATTTCCAATAATTGCAACTATATTTATTGGTTTATGATTAATAAAATCACTGATAATTTTATTGATATGTTTATTAGAAAGCAAGAATTGTTGACAAATATTTTTTGCAAAAGTAATTTCTTGAGTAATTTCTTGAGTAATTTTTTTTAAAGCTTTTTGTTTTTTTAAAATTTGATTATTAGCATAATAATATCGCCAAGCATCGTTTAAATAATGTTGATTATTAAAATCAAGTATCATTTGCTGATTAAATTGATTTTGCCACAAACTGGCATTATCGATAAATTTTAAAAAATCATCATCTTTTAAAATTTTTTGCCGACTCACATTGTGAATTTTTGCCCATTTTTCACGTAGCAATACCAAATTAATAAGCTGCTGATGCTGGGGCTGATTATTTTTGTGTAAAACTTTATTTACTAAATGAAAACAATCTGGGCTTTCTATTTCATCAATGAATTTAGTCATTTCTTCATAAAAACTAGGTAGCATTTGATTTTTTTGTAAAATTTTTTGCAGTTTTTGAGAAACATCACATAAATTAAGCACATCTCCCATAGCATAATCAAGTTGTTTTTGGCTTAAAGGCCTTTTGCGCCAATCACTATTTTGTTGATCTTTATTAATATTTTTGTTAAGAGTTTGTTTTAATAAATTAGCATAACCAATATTAAAATCAAAACCACAAAAATTCGCCATAATCTGAGTATCAATAATATTTTTAGGCTTTTCTTTTATATAACGATAAAATATTTGTAAATCTTGTAAAGCAGAATGCATAATTTTAGTAATTTTTTCATCTAAAATAATTTGCCAAAAATCTGTTAAACATAAATCAACCAAGCAATCAATAAGCATAACATGGGTTTGTTTTTTATGACTAAAAGCTATCTGCAACAAACATAATTCTGGATAATAAGTATTTTGACGATAAAATTCGGTATCAATTGCCAAATGAGTTTGTTGTTTTAAAAGCACTAAAACTTCAGCAAGCTGTTGCTGATTATTAATATATGAAATTTTAGGTTTTTTGTTTGTAAAAAAGAAAAAGAACATTAAAATAACTATTGACAAATATTTAATAAAATGCCAAAATAATATCATTTAATCTTCTCTTGTAAAGAACTATTTTTAATAAAATATTTTAAACACTATTTTTTATGTCTACCCAAACTAGCAAACAAGCCAAAAATACCACTAAAACTCAAAAAGCTCCACTAGAAGGTATTAACCCAAAACAACATATAATAGAAGTTGTAGATACCGATGATAGTACTTTTAAAATTGTTACCACTTGGTGTTTTGGTATAGAAGATAAAAAACTTCGCCTTGATGCTAGCCCAAAAAATCACCCTGCTTGGCATGATGAATCTAATCAAATTGTTAATAATAAAGATGCTCAGGTTTCTAAATTCAAAAAGAAATTCGGTGATTACGATTTTTAAAACCGATAATAATTTTTTTTATAAAAAAACATGTCAAAAAACATTTTTTGTTTTAGTGGCTGGGCTCAACATTATCAAGGTTTAGAACTTTTATTTCAACAAAAAAACTGTCAGTTATTTTCTTTTAATTACTCTTCTTTTAATTCGTATCAACAATTTCTAGAAAACATTAATTTTCCAAGTAACCACCCTCAAATTGTTATTGGCTGGAGTTTGGGTGGGCAAATTGCTTTACGATTAATTGCTAGTAAAATTTTACAACCTAAATTTTTAGTTTTATTAGCTCCACCATTTCAAATGGTAAAAAATATTAATATTTCTGCTGGAATGCCACCTGAAACAGCTAAAACTTTCTATGAAAATTTTGCCAAATCACCACTAGAAACACTTCAGCAATTCTCATTTTTAAGCTCTTTAAACGATAGTAATAGCAATGAAATCCTTAACAATTTACAAATTTCTCTTGAAAATAAACAAAACTGGTTAATGTGGCTAAAAGAACTATATAGCTTTTCATGTTTTGATCTAAATTTTCATAATATACCAACCACTATTTATTTTCATGGCGAAAATGATGCCATAATCAATATTGCTCAAGCAAAATATTTTCAAGAAAAAATAACCGATTTTCATTTTTATAAAATGCCTAATTGCGGTCATGCTCCACATTTAAATAACCCATCTTTTCTTAGCAAAATCATCAGTAAACACTGTGAAATTTAATGATTCTGCTCTCATTTTAAACATTCATCCTTACGGTGAAGATTCGGCAATTATCAAGGTTTTTTCACATTATAATGGTTTAAGAAGCGGTTTTGTTAAAAATATCAATAGCAAAACCCAAAAAAATATTTATCAAATTGGCAATTTAATCACTACCGATTTTTACTATAAACAACCAGAAAAAAATTTAGCTAAACTACTTTATAGTGAATTAGTAAAAAGTTATTGTTTAAATTTTTTACTAGATAGATTAAAATTTAACTTAATGCAATCTTTACTGCATTTGTTACATCATAGTCTTACTGAAAATATTATTTTTCATCAACTATTTGAGGAGGTTATTTTTTTTGCTAATGAATTAATTAACACAGATAACAACAATGCTCTTGCTAGTTATATTAAAATAGAATTAAAAATCTTAGAAAGAATGGGCTATGGTCTTGATTTAGCTAGATGCATAGCTACTCATAGCACCACTAATTTAGTTTTTGTTTCACCAAAATCTGGTGCAGCAGTGTGTTATGAGGCAGGTAAAAATTTTGCTCATAAACTTCTTTCTTTACCTAGTTTTTTATCAAATCATACACAATCTAAAAAATATCTTATAGAAAAAAGCCAATTACAACAAGGGTTACAACTCACTAGTTTTTTTCTCAAAAAATTTTTAGATTATGAACGAAGAAATTTATTTTTCTAGATGCGGCTCCAATAAACACTGATTTTGCTGTGGAATAAATATAGATGATACTACTTCATGAGATGTAGCTAAAAAACTAGTAATATCAAGTGTTTCGCCACTTGAATCTTTAGATAAAATATGAGATATTGGCATTTTCAATATTTCTCGCAACTGATCTTTAAAATATTTATCATCTCCTCGAGTTTCTTCGGGTAAAAATATAACATCTTCTTGATTGTGTTCTCCGATAATACGAATAATGCTATTTCGTTTCTGGTTAGTTAAATATATAATAAATGCTTCTATTTGTTCGTGTGTATAAGATTTTAATGGATTTATCATAATAAAATTTAAATTAAAAATTGTACTATATATCAATTAAAATACGATACATAATGTAAAATATTAATCATATTTTTATCTTTGTCAACAAATATTTTTTAACAGCCCATTCTTAATAAATTCAAACAAATATATGAATCAAGATATTTTGATGATTGTAAAGATTTTAATGATTTTTATCGGAAGTTAAAAGAAAAATCATCTGATTTTTCAGATCAAGAAGATTTATTTCATGATTGTGAACCTTGGACTAACAAACATTAACAATGTAAAGATGGTTTAAAAGAATTTTTATAAGCTATTGCCAAAAATAAAACAAACAACAGACCATTTTATTAACAGTAAGTAGAACTAATCTAGAAAAGCACAGGATACTTTTTAGTAGTACTTTTTTGCCATGAATAGTAAAGATGCTATCAATGTTGCTTTTGGTGCCACTGTGGAGGATATTTTAGGCCCTAGACAATTTTAGTTGATTTTAATATCTGCTAAAGCCATAATTTGTCTAAATGACACTTGGGCAAAACACTTGGGCAAAACACTTGGGCAAAACACTTGGGCAAAACACTTGGGCAAAACACTTGGGCAAAACACTTGGGCAAAACACTTGGGCAAAACAAGTATATAAAACATTCCCATATTTACTTACGAAGAAATTTAGAGAAATTTT
>CAMAWV010000027.1 GCA_945862075.1 Rickettsia typhi
TCTCTAAATTTCTTCGTAAGTAAATATGGGAATGTTTTATATACTTGTTTTGCCCAAGTGTTTTGCCCAAGTGTTTTGCCCAAGTGTCATTTAGACAAATTATGGCTTTAGCAGATATTAAAATCAACTAAAATTGTCTAGGGCCTAAAATGATAGCGATAGAATTTTGTTTTTTGACATAAATTTATTGGGAATTTTGTATGTTGTTAGAAACATTAAGAGGTAACTTTAATAAGATAAATCAGGTTATTGCAAATAATATTTTGTGTGCGGTAGAAGCGATAGTTAAGAGCTCTAGTTCTAATACCATTTCTTACTACCCAAAACAATCTTACAAAATCCTAATGGCTTTTTTATGCAAAAAACTAGGCTTTTTTTGCTTTAATTTCTTCGGCAATGTGTGCTGGCACAGGTTCGTAACATTCAAACTCCATGCTATAACTTGCTCTACCTTGCGATAAAGAACGAAGATTATTAACATAACCAAACATTGAAGAAAGTGGAATTTTAGCAGTGATAACATGAGCAACATCTCGAGCTTCGAGGTTTTGAATGTGTCCGCGTCGAGAGTTTATATCGCCGATTACATCGCCCATATAATCTTCTGGAGTTACCACTTCTACTTTCATGATTGGCTCCAAAATAATTGCCCCAGCTTTTTCCATTGCTTCGCGAAAAGCAGATCGAGCAGCAATTTCAAATGCTAACACACTAGAATCAACATCATGATAAGCACCATCGATAAGCCTTGCTTTCAATCTTACCACTGGATAACCAGCTAGTATGCCTGTTTCTTTAGCAGATGTTAAGCCCTTTTCAACTCCGGGAATATATTCTTTTGGCACTCTACCGCCAACAATTTCGCTTTGAAAGATAAAATTTTCTTTATTATCGGCATCGAGTGGCTCAAAAATAATTTTAACTTTTGCAAACTGACCAGCACCACCAGATTGTTTTTTATGAGTATAATCAATTTCGGTTGATTTGGTAATTGCCTCACGATAAGCAACTTTTGGCTGACCAATATTTGCATCAACTTTAAATTCGCGCTTCATACGATCAACAATAATTTCGAGGTGCAATTCGCCCATACCTTTTAAAATAGTTTGACCAGATTCTTTATCGGATTCAATACGTAAAGAAGGATCTTCGGAAGCTAAACGTGAAAGAGCCATGCCCATTCTTTCTTGATCGGCGGTTGATTTTGGCTCAACAGAAACTTCAATTACTGGTTCTGGAAAAATCATTCGTTCTAAAATAATGTTATTGTCTGGATCAACTAAAGTATCGCCAGTAGTGGTGTTTTTTAAACCAGCTAAAGCAACAATATCGCCAGCGAATGCTTCTTTTATATCTTCGCGGTTATTAGCATGCATTAAAAGAATTCGACCAATTCTTTCTTTGTTGTTATTTTTAGTGGTATTAATAACTCCAGTGCCACCATTTAAAACACCAGCATAAATTCTAACAAAAGTAAGAGAGCCTACAAAAGGATCGGTCATGATTTTAAAAGCTAAACCAGCAAATTTTTGATTATCGCAATTTATAACGATTGGTTGCTCATCTTTTAAATTAATAGCTGGAATTTCTTTGATATCGCGTGGACTTGGTAAATAATCGACCACGGCATCAAGTAAGGTTTGAACACCTTTATTTTTAAAGGCAGTACCATTGATTACAGGCACAAAAGCTCCGGCAATTGTTGCTTTTCTGATGCAGATTTTAAGATCGGCCTCAGATATTTCTTCGCCGTTAAGATATTTATCCATCAAGGCATCATCTTGCTCAACTGCGGCTTCAACTAATTGTTCGCGGTATTGCTGGGCTTTTTCTTTTAAATCATCTGGAATTTCTGCATAAGTGTAATCGGCACCCATGGTATCATCTTTCCAAACTACGGCCTTCATTTTTACTAAATCAATTAAACCGCCATAATTTTCGGCCTCATTAATTGGTAACTGAATAGGAATTGGCCTAGCTCCAAGCCTAGTTTTCATCATGTCGACACAGCGATAAAAATTTGCACCGACTCTATCCATTTTGTTAACAAAACAAATTCTTGGCACCTTGTATTTATTGGCTTGTCTCCATACGGTTTCAGATTGCGGCTCAACACCAGCAACCGAATCAAAAACTGCAACAGCTCCATCGAGAACTCTTAGAGATCTTTCAACCTCAATGGTAAAATCAACGTGACCTGGAGTATCGATAATGTTAATGCGATGCTCTTTCCAAAAACAAGTAGTGGCAGCGGAAGTGATGGTAATGCCTCTTTCTTGCTCTTGTTCCATCCAGTCCATGGTGGCGGCACCATCGTGTACTTCGCCGATTTTATGAGATTTGCCAGTGTAAAATAAGATTCTTTCGGTAGTAGTGGTTTTGCCAGCATCGATGTGAGCCATAATGCCAATGTTACGATATTTTTCGATTTCTATTTGACGAGCCATAGTGTTTGTTTATAATAATTTATAATTAAAAATTTTTGCCCCTTAATTAACCTTAAAAATTAATTTTGCAAAAACCAAGTTGCCAATATTGTAATTAAAACAATCTTAGTTAGCAAGATTTTTTTATAAAATTATTTGCATTATAAAATTATTGCTTTATAATTATTTTCAAAAAAATTTATCGTTTAGAATTTTTTGTATTTTAACTGCAAAAAATCTTTGTTAAATTTTTATTGATTTATAGGTTAAAAAATATTTAACTGTTAATTGTTAAATTACCTGTTTTTCTGCAATATAAAACAACATAAAAATATGCCAAAAGTTAAAACAAACAGTGGTGCTAAAAAGCGATTTCGCATTACGGCTACTGGAAAAATATCTCATAAACAAGCAGGTAAAAGACACAATCTTAATAAAAAAAGCCAAAGTCAAATTCGCAAACTAAGAAAGTCTGCTATTTTATCCGAAGGTCATTCTGCTAGCATTTTAAAGTTTAAAATGCCTTACAATCGTTAATTTTAATTTATTATTTTTTAGTTTATGAGTAGAGTAAAAAGAGGTGTTACCAAAAAAGCCAGACATAAAAAAATCTTAAAAATGGCAAAAGGCTATCGTGGAAGAGCGAAAAATTGTTTTCGTGTAGCCATTGAAAAAGTTGAAAAGGCAATGCAATATGCTTATCGTGATCGCAAAGTAAGAAAAAGAGATATGCGAGGCTTGTGGATTCAACGTATTAATGCGGCAGTACGTCAACAAAACCTTATTTATTCGCAATTTATTAATGGCTTAAAACTTGCCCAAATCGATCTCGATCGTAAAGTATTAGCCGATTTAGCTGTTCATCAGCCAGAAACTTTTGCAAATATTGTAGAAAAAGTTAAAAAGGCTTTAGCCATATCTTAATTGAAATGATAGCTTATAATGCTTTATTAAAACAAAATAACTATGGTCAAGTAGAAGAGTTTTTGCTTATTAAAGAAAGCTCTTTTTCTTGGTCAGCTCTTTTTTGCGGTATTTTTTGGTTTTTATATCAAAAAATGTGGCAAGAAAGTTTGTTTTACCTTGCTAATATTTGCATTATTTTGTTATTGTGTAGATTTTTAAACATCAATCAGTTCTGTTTGTTAATACTTTTTCAAATAATGGTAAGTTTAAATGCTAACAACTGGAAATGTAATTACTTGCAAAATAAATTGCATTATAATTATGCTGGTTTATTTTTTGCAAAAAATGATTTTGAAGCATTACAAATGGCTATAAACAGTAAAACAACAATTAAACAATTTGATTTTTCTTTTAATAAATCTCAAAATTTTCAAAAAATTAAATTCTTTAACAAGAAATGAAATTAACCATCCTAGATTACGGTGCTGGCAATGTTGAATCGGTATTTAATGCCTTAAAAACTGTTTCATCTAACAATAGTATCGAAATTGTTATTTCTAATAAAGTTTCCGATTTAAAATCTTCTAGTTATTTTTTATTGCCCGGAGTTGGTGCATTTGGTGATTGCATGCAGGGTTTACGCAACATTGAAGGCTTTGTTTTAGAGCTACGCAATCAAGTTTTGAACTTTAAAAAACCTTTTTTGGCAATTTGTGTTGGTATGCAAGTTTTAGCTTCGGTTGGCTTTGAAAATGGCGAACATCAAGGTTTAAATTTTATCAATGGTAGAGTTGAAAAAATCATCGAGCCTAACCTGAAAGTTCCCCATATGGGCTGGAACAACCTAATTATTAAAAATAATAAACATCCAATTTTAAAAAATATTAATAACGGTAGCGATTTTTACTTTGCTAACTCTTTTCAGTTTACTTGCCAAAACGAAAATAATTTGCTGGCTTATGCCGAATATGGCAACACTAAAATTACCGCAGTTGTTGCTAAAGATAACATTATTGGGGCACAATTTCACCCAGAAAAAAGTGGCGAAATTGGTTTGCAATTTTTAAATAATTTTTTGAATTGGCGACCATAATTTTTATGACAACCTTTCCTTACGATTTAAAACAGGCTATACTAGATTTAAAAAAACAAAATAACAGCATAATTCTTGCACATTTTTATCAAAATAGCGAAATACAAGATATTGCCGATTTTGTTGGCGATTCTCTTGATTTATCAAGAAAAGCTCTCAATAATAATGCTAATCAAATTGTTTTTTGTGGAGTAAAATTTATGGCAGAAGTGGCAAAAATTCTTTCTCCTCATAAACAAGTTTTGATTCCAGATATAAAAGCAGGTTGTAGCCTCGAAGATTCTTGCCAACCAGCCGATTTTGCTTATTTTCGCTCTCTTCATCCTAAAGCAATTGCTCTTACCTACATTAACTGCTCTGCCGAAATTAAAGCACTTTCTGATATTATAGTTACTTCTACTAATGCAAAAAAAATTATCGAGCAAATTCCAGTCGATCAAGAAATTATCTTTGCTCCCGACCAACATTTGGGCAGATTTATTGCCAAACAAACCAAGCGTAACTTAATTTTATGGCAAGGCAGTTGCTTGGTGCATGAAAGATTTAGTGAAAAAGAGCTTATTAAGCTTGCCACAAAACATCCTCTTGCTAAAATTATTGCCCATCCCGAATGTCCTGAAAGCTTACTAAACTATGCCAATCATATCGGTTCTACTTCTTCATTGCTAAATTATGTTTGTCAAAATACAGGAGCCGAATTTATTGTTTTAACCGAGCCAAATATTATTCATCAAATGAAAATAGCCAATCCTTCGGCTATTTTTTATGATTGCCCTTTTATCAATACCACTGGTTGTTCTGCCTGCAACACTTGCCCTTATATGCAACTAAACAGCCTAGAAAAAATTTATTTAGCCATGAAAGATATTAAGCAATCAACTTTTGGAGCCGAAATCAATTTATCACCACAATTAATTGCTTCTGCCAGAAAACCTTTAGAAAAAATGCTAGAAATGTCGTAAAAAAATGCAAATACTTTTAAACGGCGAAAAAACAACCATTAATAATAATACCAGCATTAGCAAATTGTTGCAACAATTTGGCCTAGATCACACTAAAGTTGCGGTAGAACTCAATCAAAACTTGGTTTTTCATCATAATTTTGATAACACCATCATTTCTCAAAACGATATTATTGAAATAGTTCATTTTATTGGCGGAGGTTAAAAAAATTGACCATTATCGTAAAAAAATATTTTGATAACAAAATCGCCGAAACATTTAAAAACTATCATTTATCAAGTAGGCAAATTAACATAGTAGCAGTAAGCAAAACCATTGCCGAAGAGCAAATTTTACAAGCAATCAATGCAGGCTACACTTGTTTTGGCGAAAATTATTGGCAAGAAGCCAAGCAAAAATGGCCATCAATTTTAGCACAATTTCCACATCTAGAATTGCAATTTATTGGTAATTTACAAAGCAATAAAATCAAAGAAATTGTGAGTTTATTTAACACCATTACCACTTTAAACAGTCAAAAAAATGCCTTATTATTAAAAAAAGAAATCGAAAAACAACAAAAAAAACTGGCTATTTTTATTCAGGTAAATATCGGATCTGAGCCACAAAAAAGCGGTATTTTACCAACCGAAGTTACTAATTTTTATAATTTTTGTCAAGAAATATCATTGCCAATTAATGGCCTTATGTGCATTCCGCCTATTACCAGCCAGCCAGCTCCTTATTTTGCCTTAATGCAAAAAATTGCCAGACAACTTAATTTATCGGAGCTTTCTATGGGCATGTCGGCCGATTTTTGCCATGCCCTGCCTCTTGGGACAACTCAAATTCGCCTTGGTTCGGCTATTTTTGGTGAGCGCAAATAAAAAAATGAACATCAATAAGATTTCAGTTTAAAATATAGCTTTATCAAACAAAAGCAGCGCAAGTAATAATCAGTTGCCTTGTATGGCACAAACTTGTTTTTCTAATAGATCTTATAGTTTTGATGCTCGTCCTATTTTAATTCTAGATGAGTCGCAAAAAATAGAGGGCGAAGCCACAATCAAAGCTTTAGCAAAGTTTTGTTCGTTAATCATTTTACGCTACATAAAAAAAATTACACAAAGTTTTCCAAATGCTATAATTGAAACCATAAACAGCCAAAATTAGCTACGTCTTGCTATCGATTTTGATGTTTTAAAACAAGAGTTAAGTAGCGACTTACTTAAAAAAGACACAGTTATTATTAGCATAGATGATAACGAAGTGGCAAATTTACATAAAATTTGCTTGTATTCTTAATTTTATTGTTTTTGCACAACCATATAGCCACGATATTTTGTGCCATCTAGAGTGTTCATGGCCGAAACAATATCGGCAACCGCAACCCATTGCCACTGATTTGTATGCAAGGCAACATCTAAAACTAAAACTTCATCACTATCTTGCTGATAGGCAGATATTAAAGACATATGACCTCTGGTTTTATTTTTCAAAACTAAACCATCAAAATTAATAACCAAAAAAGAGGTGCTATCGGTTGTTACCTCTTTAATAATTTCGCGAAATTTATTGGCATCGGAGTTTTTTTGATAATAAACTTTGGTTTTTAACAAATAAGCTTGTTCTAAAATTTTGGCAAAATCGCCCAAGCTCATACCTGGATCGTATTCGTTATTGTTGGCAGGCTTTTTAAATTCAATGATATCTTGATGTTTTATTTTATTGGTTTTATCATTAAAAAAACTATCTTGACTAAAAAGAGGAAAGGCTACAACTTGGCCATTGGGCTTGGTTATTTGATGATTAGTATTACTAGGAATATCTGGGTAATTAAAAACATTTAACAATGTAGTAGCAACCGCAACCGCACAATAAATAGGATTATTTTGTGCTTGATAAAAATTTACTAGTTGGTAAAAATCATTTTTATATTGACTAGTTTCGAATTTTTTAATACCATTAGCAGAATTCCAAATTTCGGCAGCGAAAGAATTTTGAAAAATAAAGAAAACCACAAAAAAGAAAACTTTTATAGCATGTTTCATAAATTAAAAGATAATATTTGCGATTTAGATGTAATAAAACTGCTAAATTTTTTTGTTAATTTTTTAAAGAAAGAAAAAAAATTTAGCCAAAATACTATTGAAGCATATCAAAATGATTTATACAAGTTTATTGAATATATTTTTAAAAGTAAAGATGAAATTATTACTTATGAAATTATTAGTAATTTAAATATTTATGATTATCGAAATTGGTTTAGCAACAGAAAAAACAACGGTTACATTAATGCTTCTAATGCTAGAGCCTTGGCAGTTTTAAGATGTTTTTTTAATTTTTTACAACAACAAAAAATAATGGTGAACCAAGAGATTTTTAAATTAAAAAGCCCTAAAATTGCCAAAACTATTCCTAAACCACTCGAGTATTGCCAAATAGAAAACATTTTAAACAATGTAGATGATTTATTCAAACAAGAATGGCAAAGTAATCGAGAAAAATTAATTATTTTGCTTGCTTATGGTTGTGGGCTGCGTATTTCAGAAATATTATCGCTTACTAAAGTAGATTTTGAAAATCAAGAACATTTGATTATTTTTGGCAAAGGCTCTAAAAAACGATTAGTGCCAATGTTGCCAATCATTAATGTTTATGCTAAAAAATATTTTGCATCTTGCCCGTTTTTATTAAAGCAACATTCTAAAATATTTATGAATTTACAAGGTAAAATTTACAATAGAAGATCATTTGCTAATACAATGATAAAGCTCAGAGCAAAATTGAATTTACCTGCAACTTCTTCGGCTCATAGTCTTAGGCACTCTTTTGCTACTGTGTTGCTTGAAAATAATGCCGATTTACGAGCCATACAGCAACTTCTTGGCCATAGCAATTTATCAACTACCGAGCGATATACTAAAGTTAACAAACAAAAACTGCTTGCCGATTTTCATAAATTTAGCGAAAGGTAAAATTTGACAGAAACTTAAAAATTACCTAACCAACTTAATTTTATAGCAAGTGGCGAACCTGGTTGTAAATTGTTGTTATTATGGGCGGTGAGTGTGTATTGTTTATTTAAGGCATTTTCAATATTTAATTGTAATTTATGATCTTCGTTTAGTTGATAATAAGTTGCTAAATCAAGTCTAGCAAAACCTTTTAATTTTACAGTGTTGTTAGCTCCTGCAAATTGCGAAGTTTGTTTTATCATTCCAGCTCCTGCACTAAATTTTTGGGTAAACTGATATTTGTTCCATACAGCCAGCATTTGCGAAGGAACCAAGGCAACCAAGGCTCCTTTGTTAGCGGAAGAAGTATTGGAAACCACTTTTGCTTGTTGCCAACTTTGTGAGACAATGGTTTGCCAATTTTTACTGATATTGCCATTTAGCGAAAGCTCTAATCCTTTAGTAGTGGTTTGCCCTGTGGCAATCATGAGACCAGCATTATCAGGGTGTTTTGCTCGAGTATTTTTACGATCTAGTTGATAAATTGCCGAAGTAAAATTTAGATTTTTATTGAGATCAAATTTTGCTCCAAGTTCGTAGTTTTGTAGTTTTTCTGGTTTGAGCATTTTTGCTACAGAATCTAGGTTAGAAAATTGGTCGCCAGCACTTGGTAAATAACTAGTGGAATAACTAGTATAAACAGAAAGCTCTTCTTGTGGCTTAAAAATTACTCCAAGTTTAGGTGAAATTAAGTTATCAGTTCTGCTAAATTGCTGATTGCCAACTTGATTATTGGTTTTAGCTAAAAATCGATCAAAACGAATTCCTGCTAACACTTGCCAATATTGATTGAGATCGATTTTATTTTGAGCATAAATGCCTAAAATTTGATTGTTTGATTGGCTATTAATATCGGAGTTGGCAAATTTATAGCTTACAGGAGTATTGCTAAGCGGATTGTTAATATTTAAACTAGCAGTAGTGCTTATGTTGTTAAAAAAACCAGTTTTTCTTATATTTTCGGTTTGTTGTTTGGTAAGTTCAAGACCAAAAAGAGCGGTATTTAAAAAACTAAAAGCTTTAAATTTATAGATAGCATCGGTTTGATTAGTGATGGTGGTGCGATTTTGCTTGTAGTTGTAGGCAGAAATATTAAAATTACCCAAATTATTGACAGAGCTAGAAGCATAAACATTTTGATAAAATTTATTACCATAGCCAAATTTGGTGTGGTTTTTGATTTGTAAATCTTTGTTAGCATCATATAAAACTAAGGCAGAAATACTGTTAATTTCGGCATCGGAGGTGTTTTCGTTAAAGTTGCCAACAAATAATTTTGGGTTAACTTTTAAAGCCAAATTATGTTGTGAAGGCAAGCCTCTGTCGTTAAAGCGATTATCGTAAAAATATTCGTAACCAAGCCTAATTTCAGTTTGTTGATTAGGTTTAAAAGTGAATGTAGGATTAATTCCATAACGATTTAGATAACCGTAATTACGAAAAGTATTAGATTTTTCATAAACCGAATTTAGGCGAAAAGCTGATGTTTTGTTGATTTTATCGGCTAAATCTAGGCTTATTCTTTGTTGATTAAACGAACCAGCAGTGGTAATAAAATTTCGTTTTTGCTTGCCATCGGCATATTTAGTTACTCGATTAACCACTCCGCCACTACCACCTCTGCCAAAAGCCAAAGCATTAGGACCTTTTAAAAACTCAATGTTTTCAATGTTATAAAAATCGCGAAAATATTGCAGATCGTCTCTAGTTTGATCGACAAAAAAATCGGCTGTAGTGTTGTTGCCTCTAATGTTTATTTGATCTCTATTGCTTTCGCCTTGTAAAACCACCACCCCTGGCACATATTGAGCAGCTGAGGTTAAATTGGTAATTTGTTGATCGGCAATTTGTGTGGCAGAAACCACTGAAATAGCTTGTGGAGTATCAAGTAACGGCATGTTAATTTTAGTTGCCGAATTACTTTTAGAAGTAAAATAGCCAGAATCTGGTTTTTCACTTTCAGCAATTACATTAATGGTTGGAAGTTTTTTACGATTTTCTAGAGATTGAGCGAAAGTTTGGCAAGAAATAAAAAACAGCAAAAATAATAAAAAAGCAATTTGTTTGACTTTAAGCATAATTTTTTAGTAAAAATTAAAATGAAAATGATTATCAATTTTAATTATCAAAAATATTTTTGTCAATAATTTTTTGTAAAGAAACTTTGGTATAATATGGTTATTGAATTATTAATTAGTAAAATTTATTTTGCATTTTAAAATTTTTTCCTTTAAACATTAATTTAACAACTTAAATATATATATTTATGAACGAAAATCAGATACTAGAAACTAAATTGACATTTAGAAGAGAAAATAAATATGAGACAGTTCGACGAACAGTCCTTGATTATGAAAGAAGTAATTGGGATTGCGATGCAACGAAAGAAACGCAAAGTACAATACTTCTTGGTGTTAATTACTATTTTGGTTGTCAAACTACTGATAAATATCATATTTTTCCTCCTTTAATAAAACTAAACATGGATACTGTAAAATTAGACCACAAGATACAAGACCTTTTATATGGCTTATTGAGAAATTTAGATACTTTTGACATTAAAAAAAGTCATGATCAAGAAAGTCTTGATGAAAAAATTCATTATCAAGATCGGTCTTTTGAAGTAACCATAGAAACATTAATTGATGAAGCTTTCAAATTACCAGAACCAAAATTTGAACCAAAACTTAATAATTTACTCACAATTTTATTTTTCCATAAAGATTTGGTATCGCTTGCTAAAGAGGATAGAGAAACATTGCTTAAAACTATTGTGTCAAAAATTACACCTGAACAACTAGAACAATTAACAGATAAACAAATTGAAAAATGGTCAAAATCAGTAGATACTTATCTGGGTCTTCGTGGTACTGAAGTAGGTAAGTTTAAGAAAGACATAGAAAATAAGAGAGCAAGTAACAAAACAAACAACCAACAAAAGACTTTACAAATATTACTTCAGAATCAAAACAAAACAACAATAGATGCGAATTTACAAAGCACATTCCAAGACAATGTTATACCTTTCTTAACAAAGGAACAAGTGATAAATTGTTTGTTGGAAAAGAAGTCTCCTGAAGAAATAAAAGAACTTAATCAATTATTGCCACAAGATTTTAGAGTAGCAGAAGTACAAAATGATGTACAGAAAAAGAAAATAATAGAGAAAGCACTAGATTTTCTTAAGTTAGAAGGATATGGTCAGTCGCTAGAGCCAGAAACAACAGAAAAGCCAAAAACAAGTGTATTTTGCTGTTGTGCTCAACCTACTGTGCAAAGAAACAAAGAATTGGTTGTTGGTGGTAGATAGTTAAAAATTATTATCTACAAAACAAATGAGTTGTGTTTTACCACCTATAATGAAATAAGTAATTTTGTTATAGGTGGTAAATGATTATTAAGGCTTCTAAGTTAGATACCACAAATTAACCTAAAACTCATCGGCTCTAAACAATTTTTTAAATTCATTAAATTGGAATGAAGGCTTTTTATATCTAATATTAACCGATACTATATTGTTATTTATACTTGATATTATTTTACTAATTTTGTTAAATTAATTAAAAAAAATGGGAAATTTGTCGTTAAATCAAGTGAAAGTGAAGAAAAAATAGAAACATTTGCTTATGTAGTTAATTGCACTTGGCAAAATGTGGAGTATTTAAATGCAAAATTCGGAATTGGTGATAGGCATTCCAGAAAGCATGATCCAAAAACTGCAACAACCTTAAGATTAAAATTATTGGCAGAAGTTTCTTTACCAGAAGAATTAAAATATAAACACTCGATGTTTTTTTGTTTTGGTCCCTCATGCAATGTTCTCTAATTTAGGAGATGGTATAGGTAGAATAGCTTATGCAAACACAACAAATTTTGGCACAACAACAGAAGCAAAAATTCCTGAAAACTGGAGTAAGTGGTTAGATAAAGGTTTAAGTAGTGAAGACAAAGAAAAATATGAAAAAGAAATTATTGCTGGTGTAGCTAAATATATACCAGTAATAATAGATGCTAATGTATTAAATGTATTGGCTGGAATTGTTATATCTAGGGGGTGATTTTAATCCAGAAGATAAAACCAGTTCTTTTCATGCAAGAGCTGATGGTGGGGTTGAGGAACAGCGATTTGGTTGGATTGATAATCAAGCAATGAAATTGCTTTATTGTTTTGGTAATACTGAAGAAGTTGTTAAAATAATAAAAGATTAAGAGAAATGATCTTAAAGATAAACCTAAAGAGAACATACTAGAAAAAACGATATTAAAAAAATATAAACTAACACAAGAGTTAAAGAATGCAGAAATAGATCCGCCAGAAGGTCTGCCAGAAAAATTATTAAAAACATCAATAGAAGCGAGAAAAATGTTAGGCCATGAGGGGGATTGGATCTAGTAAATAGTTATACCAATTACCATTTTTAAATTATTTAAAGATGAGAATTGACATTATTTATCAAGTTCTTGAGAAAGAAGATTAAAAAGCATTAGGCAAAAATTATTAGCACGTTCTTGAAAATGATTAATTTTAGCACTAAAAATGTTATAAAAAAAGACTGCAGGAATAGCTGCAAACAAGCCAATAGCTGTTGCAAGTAAGCTTTCGGCAATGCCAGGAGCTACCACTGCTAAACTAGTGTTTTTGCTAACTGCAATACTTTGAAACGAGTTCATAATGCCCCAAACAGTGCCAAAAAGCCCTACAAATGGAGTAGCCGAGCCGATAATTGCCAAAAAATTTAGCCCATGTTCAATTTTTTGCAACGATTTGTTGCAAGCAATCTGCATTGCATTATTTAATCTGGCTTTAAAAGAATCGAGCTTTTCGGAGCCTTTACCAATAATATTTGTCAAGTTGTTTTGTTTCCACTCGTTTAAGCAAGAAAGAAAAATTCTTGCCAGAGGATGGTTGTTGTTTTTTATAGCAAATTCATAGATTTGATCGATGTTTAAATGTTGCTCAAATAAATCTTCAAACTCATCGCTTCTTTTTTTTAGCAGGCGAAATTTAAAAAATTTATCGCAAACTATTGTCCACGAAAAAATCGAAGCTGCCACTAAAATAATAATTACCAACTGCACTATAAAATCTGCCTGTAAGATAAGATTTAACATAGAAAAAGAAGTTTTGGTCATGGTTTTATTCCTCTAAAAGTTCACGTTTGCCAGAAATGTTGGGGGCAGAAATTATACCTTCGGCTTCCATTTTTTCAATTAAAATTGCTGCTCGATTATAGCCAATGCGTAGTTGTCTTTGCACATAACTAATTGAAGGTTTTTTATCGCGTTTTACAATTGCTACTGCTTGTTGATATAAATCGTGGTCGCTACCTGTTCCGCTTTCATTTGGTAAAAAAGAGTTAGATGAATTTTGTTTATCTTCGGGCTGTTTTAAATCTTCAAAATCGATGCTTTCGGTTTGATTTTGCAAATGTTCGAAATTTTGTTGTTTAATAAAATTAACAATGCCTTCAATTTCGGCATCGGAGCAAAAAGGGGCATGGATGCGAGTCATTTTGCTTCCGCCAGACATGTAAATCATGTCGCCTTGCCCTAAAAGTTGCTCGGCTCCCTGCACTCCTAAAATGGTTCGACTATCAATGCGCGAAGTCACTTGAAAAGAAATTCGAGTAGGAAAATTTGCTTTAATTACCCCAGTAATTACATCAACTGAAGGTCTTTGAGTTGCCATAATGAGATGAATGCCTGCGGCTCTTGCCATTTGGGCGAGTCTTTGCACCGAACCTTCAATATCTTTACCTGCAACTAGCATTAAATCGGCCATTTCATCGACAATGACAATAATAAATGGTAGTTTTCTTGGTTCAAATTCTATTTCTTCAAAAATTGGCTTGCCAGTAGTGGGCTCATAGCCTGTTTGCACTTTTTTAAGTAATTTTTCGCCACTTACCAAGGCTTTTTCGGCTTTTTCGTTATACCCTGCAATGTTTCGAACAGAAAAACTAGACATTAAACGGTATCTTTCTTCCATTTCGGCGACCACCCATTTTAGGGCAACCACCGCTTTTCCTGGCTCGGTTACCACAGGCGAAAGCAAGTGCGGAATGCCATCGTAAATTGAAAGCTCCAACATTTTAGGATCGATCATAATAAAACGACATTCGTCGGGGCGAAGCTTAAATAAAATAGATAAAATCATCACATTTAAACCTACAGATTTTCCCGAACCTGTGGTGCCTGCAATAAGCAGGTGAGGCATTTTAGCTAGATCGGCAATGATTGGCTCGCCTGCAATATTTTTTCCTAAAATTATTGGTAAATTATGAATGGAATCTTGATACTGCTCGGCTTCTAGCAGTTCTCTTAAAAAAATAGTTTCTCTTTTTAAATTAGGCAATTCAATGCCAATAGAGGTTTTGCCTGGTATCACGGCCATTCTTGCCGAAATAGTACTCATTGATCGAGCGATATCATCAGACAACGAAATAACTCTTGCTGCTTTAGTGCCAGCCGATGGCTCGAATTCGTGCAAGGTAACCACAGGCCCAACTTTAGCACCAAGAGAATTGCCGTAAACTCCAAAATCTTCGAGTACTTTTAGCAACATTTTTGCTTGATGATCGATGGTTTCTTTGTTGATTTTTTTGTGATTATTTTCTGGGATTGGTTGTAATAAATTGATGGTTGGCAATTGATAACTAGGGCTGTTTTGCTTATTTTTAAGGCTTTTTAGCAGTTGTTTTTGGGTAGAAATATTGTGTTCTTGAGGTTTTTCTATGATTTTTGGCGAATTTTGTTCTTCTCTCTCTTGTGACTTGAAAATTGACTTGGATATTTTAGATTTTTTTATAATAATTTCACTGGTTTTTGTGATAAAAGCAGAGCAGATTTTTTGATAAAAATATTGATAAATAGATTGTATAAAAAAACGAAAAATTGCCACCGAATAGCGAAAAATATATCGCCAATCTTGCCACGAAACATCAAAAACAAATGAAAAAGAAAGTAAAAACAACAAAAAAGAGCCGATGAAAAAATAAGTAAAATAATTTGGATGGCATAATTTTAGTAAGCAAAAACCAACCGCCCCGCCAAAAGAAGTAAAATCCCACCAGTTAAAACTAGGGAAAAAAGCTAAAAATAAACAAAAATTTAATAAAACAAATGGTAAAATGATGAGTTTTAAGGCAAAATGACTGATAATTTGCTTGTTAAAAATTTTCATTCCAAAAAACCATAGCAACAGCACAAAAAAAAAGCTTGCCAGACCAAATATTTGCAAAGATAAATCGGCTACTTTTGCCCCAATTTCACCAAAAAAATTATGCACATCATCGCTTGCAGCAATAATTGAATTAAAAAAAGAAGGATCATTGCTACTAAAACTAAACAATATTAAAGCATAACACATCGCTAGCAAAAGCAAGCTAATACCAAGAAGTTTTAGCAATAGTTGGGTAATAATATATTTTAAAGCATTATTTTCTGACATAAATTAGGATATTTATAAAACAATACTCCTTGAATTATTTTTTAATGCAAGTAAAAATTCTTCTCTGGTTCTGGGTATTTCTTGATGATAGTATGTTGCTTGAATTTTATCGTTTCTGGGATTGATATAAATTGGTAAAAATTGAGGGCTAAAACAATGTAAATTCTTTTTATCAAAAGAGATATTAATATTGTTAAATTTTATACCAAAACAAGCATAAATGAGTCGATAATTAACATTTGCTTGATACTGTAAATACATTTTTTCAACTGCAGAAATATCGTTTTTATTTATTTTTCCTGTAATGTTATAAGTTTTAACATTAACAAAATATTTTTTATTTTTATAATCTATTTCACAATCATGTAAACAGGTATCAGGTAAATCATAATTAATACAATCTAGATTTAATTTTTCAGCATTATACTTGGCTTGCTGAACTATTACTTGCTCCACTATCCAAGATATAGAACGAGTATGAGGTTTTAAACCATAAGGTAAAATTTTCTCATCTGTAATATTAAAATTAGGCAAGATATCGAGTAAATTAAATAATAATTTTTTAATTTCTGCGATTTCATATTTTATCAATTCTATTTCGGTCATAAAAAATTAATTAGCAGAATTAATATTATTAAATAAAAAACTATTTTTTTCGGCTATTGTATTGTTAATTCTAGTATTAATATTATTATAATAATTACTATTTAACTCAAAACCACAATAATTTCTATTGTGCAAAATCGCAGAAATTGCTGTTGTTCCTGTTCCCATAAAAGGATCGCAAACCAAGCCATTTTCTGGACTGCTGGCCAAAATCATTCTATTAATAATTTCTAAGGGTTTTTGGGTTGGGTGAAGCTCTCTTTCTGGATCTTGAGCGTGTATTCTTGAAATACTCCAAACATCTTTTGGATTATAACCCATTTCTAGCCATTTTTTACCAACAAAAATTGAGCGAGTTCTAGCTTTTTTAGTTTCTTGATCGTAAGGAATTCTGATGGAATCTAGATTAAAATAATAATCTTTGCTAGATTTTACAAAAAACCCAATATTATCGTGAACTGATGAAAATTTTCTGGTAGAGCCTCCCATGCTAGGAACTCTTCTATCCCAGATAATTTCGTTTATCATAGTCATCTTTTTTTTTAGGTAAGAAAAAATTTCTGGTGAAAATTGCCAAGATAAAAATATATAAAAAGACCCAGTATTTTTAATTTTTGGTATAAAAATATCTAGCCATTTAAAAGACCAATCTAGGTAATCAGAAGCCTTTAGTTTATCAGAATTATTGCCATAATCTTTGCCCAAGCAATAAGGGGGATCGGCAATTAATAAATCAAGAGAATTATCTTTTATTTTACTTGCTCCAATTAAACAATCTTCGTTAAATATGGTGTTGTTTATCATTTTATTTTTATAAATTTAAAAATTAAAAATCATTAAATGATAATTATGATTTTTTCACAAAAAAGTTGCAACAAAAAAAACAAGTAATCATCATTAAAACCAAAGTAGGCGACAGGCTTAAATTATAATAACTAGCAGTGACAATGCCAACACAAGTTAAAAAAACAGAAAATAACAAACTAAAAAACAACATTTGCTGAGGTGATTTGGCAAAAATTCGAGCAATGCAGGCAGGCAAAACAAGCAAAGCCGAAACTAAAAAAACTCCTACAATTTTTAAAGCAAAAGCAATGAGCAAACCTAAAACAACGGTGGTGCAAAATTTGATTTTTTCAACATTAACTTGCTGGGTTTTGGCTAAATCTTCATTTATTATGATAAACAAAATATCGTTAAAAAAACAATATAAATAGCCTAAAGAACATAAAACAATTGCTAATAATATTATTAAATCTTGAGTGTTGGTGGCAAGTACATCGCCCATCAGCAAGGTGTTGAAGTTAAATTTATCAACACTGATATCGTTAATTAAAAAAGCCACCGAAATAGATAGGTAGGCAACAATCATAATTATAGCACTATGTTGAAAAAAATTTTTGTATATTAAAAAATTAATTGTTATTATAAAAAATAACACAAAAAGTAGTAAAACCAAATTTTGATAGTTAGGTAAAAAATTTGCCAAAACTAGCCCTAAAATTAATGAATGTGCTAAAGCATCGCCAAAATATGTAAGCTTTTGCCATAGCATTATAGGGCCAAACAAAGATGTGCCTAAGCTTAATAGCAATAAAGCTAAAAACGGTTTTAGTAAAATAGCAATTAACATAAAACTAACATGAGCAACAGTAAAAATCCTTTGCATAATTTTATGCAAAACCAAAACAATAAGAATATATCAGATAATTCAAAAACACAAAACAAATTTTCTGCCAAGAAAAAAAGAGAAGAAAACGAAGATTACCAAGATTTAACCGACGAAGAAATTGCCGAACAAGAAGAGCTTCTTGAAGCTAAAAAAAATTCTAATTATATGGCTTCTCGCTACAACAAAAGCCAAATGAGTAAAATGGCAACAAAAGATTTGTTTATGAGATATGGGCTAGTTTTTATTGCTATTACTTTATTGATTGTTGGTTTACTTAAATCGGTAAGCAAAATGCTTGGTTAGATATAAAAAACCATTTATAGAAAATATTGCATCAGTATTTGTTTTATAATAAACAGATTGTATCGATAGTTTTTTGTTTTATTTGCTATTTTTGGTATAAATTTTAGTTTTTTTATCTTGATATGTAGAATACAAAACTAAAACCAGCAAATTTATGTAAATTTGTTTTTCTATTATTAGATCTAAATTCACTTTCTTTTAAATACAAGATTAACTTGCCACATACAAGTTTACTAAAAGAGTCAAACACTCATAAAATTTCCATTCAAATTCATCAAAAAGCTTGTTTGGAATTTTTCTTCTTGCCTTACATGGGCAAGAAGAATCTTTTGTTTAAATTGAATAATTAATGCATTGCTAATATTTTCTAATCTTTCAATAGACTTTCAATGCCCTCTAAACACATATTTCATCAGTATATTTTTTCTAGCATC
>CAMAWV010000028.1 GCA_945862075.1 Rickettsia typhi
GTATTTCTGCTAATTTTGGTATAAATCGAAGTTTTATTAGCAGTTTCATCAAGAGAAAAATATTTTAAAATCTCTCTAAATTTTTTTACGAAATATGGGAATTTTTAATATACTCGTTTTGCATAGACAAAATCTAGCTTTAATTGATATAAAAATCAACTAAAATTGTTTAGAGCCAAAAAATAATATCATTTTCTATCTCTAAATATGTAAATAACTAAATAACTTTAATTCTACTAAATGAATAAATATAAAGTTTTTATATATTTAAGGCAGGAACATGATATTAATTTTCTTGCTGTTCGAAGCCATAAAATTCTTCGCCAATACTAATTTTAGAGCGATTATTAGCGACTCGCCATTGATTAGTGTCACGAAGCGAATAAATGCATCCGCAATATTCTTGTTTATAAAATTCTTCTTGTTTGGCTATTTCATACATTCTGCTTGCTCCACCGTGTTTTCGCCAATTGTATGTCCAGTAGATAAGATTTGGATAGTTTTTGGCTGCCCGCTCTCCGCAGTCGTTAATTTGTTCCATATTTTTCCAACGCGAAATACCTAAAGAAGAAGTAAAAATTTCAAAATCATTTTCATAGGCATAAAGAGCGGTTCTTTCAAATCGCATATCAAAACATTTGGTGCATCTTTCACCTCTTTCTGGTGAATATTCTAAACCTTTTGCCCGAGAAAACCAATTTTGCACATCATAATCGGCATCGATAAATTTAATGTTTAGTTTTTCGGCAAATTTAATGTTTTCTTCTTTGCGTATTAAATATTCTTTTTTAGGATGAATATTTGGATTGTAAAAAAAGATAGTAACATCAATATTTGAAGCAAGCATTCTCTCCATTAAATCGCCAGCACAAGGCGCACAACAACTATGTAATAAAACTTTATTATTTTTTGCTTGAGAAGGTAAAGTTAGTAAATAGTTTGAATTGTAAGTCATAAAAATTATTTTAAACTAATTTCGCTTAAAAAAGCGGCATCAAGTGTAGTGGCTTGATGTAATTCTTTAAATTTAGCAGGAGAACCCAAATAGCGAAGTTTGCTATTATGTAAAACACCAATTTGATTACATATTTCATCTATATCAGATAAAATATGAGAGCTAAAAAAAATAGTTTTATTTTTATTGCGGTAATCAAGCAGTTCTTTTTTAAGAGCTATTCTTGCTAAAGGATCTAGACCAGACATAGGTTCGTCGAGAATAATTAAATTGGCTCCCGATAAAAATACTGCTAATAAACCTAATTTCTGTGTCATGCCCTTGGAATATTTGGCAATTTTATCGTGTAAAACTTGATAAGATAAATCGAGATTTTGGCAGATTTTATAAGCCTCAACTTCATCGATTTTTTTTTGATAAAAACTTAACACGAAATTTAAAAACTCAAAGCCAGTTTGATAAAGAGCAGGCTGAAATTTTTCTGGCAAATAACACACTGGAAAGCGAGCTTCTGGCAAAACCCGAGATTTGCCAAAGATGGTTACTTCACCAATATCTTGATCGAGTAAATCGAGAATAATTTTAATAAGTGTAGTTTTTCCCTGACCATTTAAACCAATAAAACCAAAAATTTGATTTTGTTGCACATTAAAATTAATGTCATCAAGCACTATTTTATTAAATTGTTTGCTTATGTTGCTGATATTAAGCGGAACTTCAATTGACATTATTTATTTTACTAATAATTGTTGTAATTCTTGTGATTGAAACATTTCTTTAATAATATCGCAACCGCCAATAAATTCGCCATTTATATAAAGTTGTGGAATGGTTGGCCAATCAGAAAAATCTTTAATTCCTTGGCGAATATCTGGGTTAGTTAACACATTAACATCAAAAAAATCAATATTGAGATTTTTTAGAATTTGCACAACTGTAGCCGAAAAACCGCATTGCGGAAAATCTTTGGTGCCCTTCATGAACAAAACCACTTTATTTTGTTTGATAGTTTGCTCTATTTCGTGAAAAATATTATTAGACATAGTTTTTTATAGTAAAAGATTAAAAATTGTTATCAAAAAGAGTAGAGGGTTTAGTTTCTTGAATTAAATCGCCTATAATTTTTTGAATTCTATACTTTTGAGTACCTTCAATTGCTTCTCCACTGGCATCTTGTTGGTAGCTGATTATCATTTCGACTGGTAATTTTGAGTTATACTGCACATATTTACTGAATTCTTTTAATTTTTCTTTTATTTGATCAGAATACTCAACTTTTTGTGGCTCTAGAGTTTTTCCTGCATGCATAAAAACCCATTTTTGATCTCCATAAAAATCGACAACTCGAATAGTTAGATTGGTTATTATTGGATCTTGATTGGTTTGTGGTATGTAGGTATTTTCATCTGGTGCCAATATGGAATTTTTGTGCTCCTGAGTGATTTTTGTGATATTTGTATCGGATTTGCTTGAATAACCTATTTCTCCTTTTGAAGATAGGTGTTTTTCAAAGTTTTTTTGAATGGAAGATTTTTTTTGCCAACTTGCTTTGATTAATCTAAATAAATTAAAATCTAAAGTAACTGTTGTTTCTTCGGTGTTCACAGTAGAATTTAAAATAAGCTCAACATTGCCATCTTGTAAGATGGTGTATTTGTTGACTTTTCTGCCTTTTTCGATAATTTTGTATGCTACATAAGAAGTTATTAAAGTGCCAGTTGCAATAAGAATTGGTGCGGTATTTATAAAGCCCAATAATTCCAGCAATTCTTGAATGCTTAATGTTTCTTTAAAGCCAAAAAGATTTTTTGCCGATTGTAATATATTATTAGATTCTAATGATAAACTGCATTTGAAACATTTTTTTTCAAAATCAGCAGTGATGTAAGTTTTTATTTCTGTTTTTTTATTATTAATTATTTGATTTACTTCTTCTATTAACTCGCCAAAAGCCAGTAAAGAAGGAGCAAGTTCTTTGATATCTATCTTGCCATCTTGGTAATCTTGGCCTTCGTAGTATATGTAGAGCTTTTGATTAGTCATTTATTTGCAATGATAAATTAATTTTCAAATTTTATTTCTACTTTGTTGATTTTTTTGTTTAATATTGCCAAAACCTCAGAAGTAATATCGGTGTGCTCTTGAAAATAAATGACTTGCGAAGCAGGAATCACAACATCAAATTGCTTTTCTTTAGAAATATCGGTAACTATTGCTTTCATTACATCGTTGACTTTATTCATGGCGGTGAGAGAGGCATTTTTGAGCGATTCTTGTTTTTTATCGACAAAAGTTTTAAGATTATCAACTTTTTCTTCAAAAGCTTTAGTTTCTTTTTGTAAAGAATCTTGACTAGTAATGGCTTGCTTATCTTGGAGTTTTTTTTGCTCCGCCATAAGAGCGGTTTGTTTTTTGTTAATTTCAGTTTCGTAGGCGATTTTCTTTTTTTCAACTTTTTTTTGAATGTCAAGCACCGCTATAGACTCTTGAATTATTTTATCGGTATCAAGAATTGCTATTTTATTGTTAGCGAAAGTGTTTTTTGTAAAAAACACACAAAAAATTAAAAACAGGGTATAGAAAGTTTTTTTCATATTTTTAATTGCAAAAAGAATATTATTAAAGTAAAATTTAGTTTAGTCTAAATTTGTTCTTAATATTTTAAAACAAACATAATTAATTGCAAACTTTAATTTTATTTTCTTAAAAAACAATGCCAAAAAATTTAAATAATTTTTCAAAACCTACTGCACAACAAGCTCAAGAAGCTGTAAAAACACTCATAGCTTGGGCAGGAGATAATCCAAACCGCGAAGGTTTAATTGAAACTCCAAAAAGAGTAGTAAATGCTTATCTCGATTTTTTTTCTGGTTACACACAAGATCCTGTCAAGATTTTAGGCAAAACATTCGAAGAAGTTGCTGGTTATAGCGATTTGGTGCTTATTAATAATATTCGAGTCGAATCTCATTGCGAACATCATATGGTGCCAATTATTGGGCAGGCTTTTGTAGCATATTTGCCAAATGAAAAAGTGGTTGGTATTAGTAAAATTGCTCGTTTGGTTGAGATATTTGCTAAACGCTTACAAACACAAGAAACCATGACGGCACAAATTGCAAACACAATAAATGATGTTTTAAAACCAAAAGGTGTGGCGGTTTTGATTGATGCTTTTCATCAATGCATGACCACCCGAGGGGTTCATAAAACCGAAGCTTCTACAGTTACTTGCACTTTTTTAGGGCAGTTTCAAACTGATAAAAATCTTGAAGCTCGATTTTTCAATATGGTTAAAAAATAATTATTATGCTTATTACCTCTCACCATAATATTATTTTAGCATCAACTTCTCAAGCTCGGCAACAAATTTTACAATCAGTTCATCTTCCTTTTTTAGCTATTGCACCGCAACTTGACGAAGATAAATTAAAAAAACAACTCACTCTTAGCTGCCCACTTAAACTTGCCCTAGAGCTTGCTAAAGCCAAGGCAATTTCTATTGCTAAACAACATCAAACTTCCTACATTATTGGAGCCGATCAAGTTTGTGCTTTGGGTGATTCTTTTTTAAATAAAGCAAAAAATAAGCAAGAGGCGGTTTTGCAACTTAATGCTTTATCTGGCAAAACTCATACCCAAAACAATGCTTTTGTGGTGGTATATCAAAATAAAGTAGTTTTTTCACATTCTGCCAAAGTGAGTTTAACTATGCAAAAATTACCACTAGCAAGTCTGAAAAAATATGTCGAAGCCGATAATCCTGTTGGTTGTGCTGGTAGTTATAAATACGAATCTCTTGGCAAATACTTATTTAGCCGAGTAAATGGTAATTATTATGCTGTTTTAGGCTTAAATATTCAGCCTTTGTTAAACTTTTTTTACACACAAAAAATTATTACTTTTTAATATGAGTCACGATTTAATTTTTAGTTTTATTACTTTATCTTTTTTAGAAATTATTTTAGGCATCGATAATCTTATTTTTATTGCCTTGGTAGTAAGTAAATTGCCAAATCAATATCGTAAATCTGCTCGAGCTTTTGGCTTGATTTTGGCTTTTGTAATTAGAGTTATTATGCTCTTTACTTTATCTTGGGTCATGACTCTCACCGAGCCTTTATTTTTCATTGCCGAACTACCTTTTTCTTTTAAAAGTTTATTGTTAATTTTAGGTGGAATGTTTTTAATTGGCAAAAGCGGTCTTGAAATATACTCCGATATTGCATGTAAAGAACATAAACCAAAAGAAATAAAAGTTGCTCATGGTTTATTTTCGGCAATTGCTCAAATTACTTTAATTGATTTTGTATTTTCGTTTGATTCTATCATTACCGCAGTTGGCATGACCAATAACATACCAATAATTGTTGGAGCGGTTGTAGTTTCAATGATTGTAATGTTTTTGGCTTCCGAGAAAATCAGCTATTTTTTGGCAAATTATCCGTCTTTAAAAATTGTTGCTTTAGCATTTATTTTTATGATTGGTATTATTTTGGTTTCTGATGGTTTGCACTTAAAAATTTCAAAAAACTATTTATATTTTTCGCTATTTTTTACTTTAGCGGTTGAATCTTTAAATATTATTGCTCGAAAAAGAAAAAATTCTCATTAAAATTTTATGTCTTTAAAACCAACTATTGCTGTTGTAGGAAGTGGCATTTCTGGCTTATTTTCTGCTTATTTTTTATCGCAACATTATCAAGTTACTTTATTTGAACAAAATAACTACTACGGTGGCCATTCTAACACTGTCAACATTAATTACAATGGCTCAAACATTGATGTCGATACCGGTTTTATTGTTTTTAATAAACAAACCTACCCTAATTTTTTACAGTTTTTATCTGTTCTTGATGTTGCTTATCAGCCAAGTAAAATGTCTTTTGCTGTGCAAATTTTTCATCAACAAAAAACTTTACTAGAATATGCTGGCACTAATTTTTCTGGCTTATTTGCCAATAAAAAAAATTTTTTTAATTATCGTTTTTTAAAAATGCTTACCGAAATTATTCGGTTCAATAAAATTTCTGTGCAAGTTTTGCAAAGTAAACCAGATTTTAACTATTCTTTAGGGCAATTTTTACAAGATAAGAAATTTTCAGATTATTTTTGCCAACACTATTTATTTCCTATGGCATCAGCAATTTGGAGTACTGATATTCACGAAATTGCCAACTATCCAGTCATAAGTTTTATACAATTTTTTTATAATCATGGCCTGCTTACCGTTCATAATCAACCTCAATGGTATACAATTTCTGGCGGTTCTAAACAATACGTTATAAAAACTCTTGCTAAAATCCAGCAAAACGGTGGTTTACTTTGTCAAGAAAAAGTGCTCAAAATTGATTCTAACAATAATCAACATTTAGTTAGCACCAACAATTCTCAATATAGTTTTGATAAAGTGATTTTAGCATGCCATGCCAATCAAGTTCTTGAAATTGCTAAAAATCTTTCCGCTCAACAAATTGAAGTGCTGAAAAATTTTAGCTACCAAAAAAATGTTGCAGTGCTTCACAAAGATACTTCAGTCATGCCAAAAAGTAAAAAAGCTTGGGCAAGCTGGGTTTATAGTAGCGATATTGTTAATTCTAGCAAACTTTCAGTGAGTTACTGGATGAATAATTTACAAAATATTTCAAATAAATATCCTCTTTTTGTAACCTTAAATCCTCAACAAAACATAGATCCGCAAAATATCTTTACTTCCATTGTTTATCACCACCCAATATTTAATCAAAAAGCCTTATTAGCCCAACAACAAATAAAGCAAATTCAAGGGCAGAATAACTTATATTTTTGTGGAGCTTATCAACGATATGGTTTTCATGAAGATGGTATTTTTTCAGCCTTGAATTTAATTAATCAGCTCAAAGTTTATGCACCTTGGCAAAATTAATATTTTTTTATAAAAAAGCACCGATATTAACTTTATTTTAAACAATCAATAGTGCAGTAGTCTTAAAAAAATAACAAAAAAATCTTTGACAATTAATTTTTGAATAATTAAAATTTTATTTCAAAGCACTATTGCATCTCAAATTTATTTTAATTTTTTATTAATTCTATTTTCGTTTCGTATTCAAAATACTAGGCTAAAAATAACTAAAATCTATATCGCAATAATTAGCGGTTCAAAAGTGTCTTTAAATATGGCAGACATAGCTCAGTTGGTTAGAGCACCAGGTTGTGGTTCTGGGGGTCGCGGGTTCGAACCCCGTTGTCTGCCCCACCTAAATATAATAAACTCATATGTGGCTTGATATTATCATTTTAGCAGTTGTTACTTTTTTTATTTTTCTAAAGTTAAATAAAACCATTGGCAAAATAGATGAAGACGAAAAACTATCTATACAACAAAAAATCCAAAAACAAAAAGAGCAACTTGCCAATATTTTAGCTAATCAAGCAAAATCTTGCAATGTTAACAATGCCAATTCCAGCAACGATTCTGTGCAAAAGATTGTTGGCGAAAGCAATACTTTATCGGCAATTTTTCCGCATTTAAATAGTAATAGTTTAGAAAGTTTGCAGTTTATTTTCGAAAAATCTAATATTGATCATCATTTCTTTTTAAAAGGTGCTAAAATGACTTTTGAAATTATCATTAATAGTTTCGCTAGTGGCAACCTTACCGAAATACAAAACCTTGTTTGTCCTAGTATCTTTCAAGGTTTCAATAAAATATTGCAAGATAGACAACAAAATCAACAAATTTTAGTTACTAATCTAATTTCTATCGAGGAAGTTTCTATTGTTTCTGCCTATTGCAACGATAATTTAGCTAATATTATTGTAAAATTTGCTTCAAAACAAATTAATTATATTTCCGATAATAACCAAAATATTGTTAGTGGTAGCAAAGATCAAATTCTTAATATTACCGATAACTGGGTTTTTCAAAGAAACCTAACTTCGCAAAGCCCGGCTTGGCAAGTTATTTCTACCAATTCTTAAAAATCACATTATGTCAAAGTTACTTTCGCCATCTATTCTTGCCGTAAATAACAAGAATTATCATTATTTTTCTTTACCAGAATTTGCCAAGAAGTTTAATATTAACCTTCACAAACTTCCTTTTAGTTTAAAAATTTTACTCGAAAATATTTTAAGAACCTACAGCCATGAAAACCAAACCAAGCAACATGCTCTTGCCTTGATTAACTCAGTGCAAGATGCATCTCAAAGAATTGAGATTGCCTTTTCACCTGCGCGAGTTTTGATGCAAGATTTTACTGGTGTTCCTGCGGTTGTTGATTTAGCAACTATGAGAGATGCTGTGGCAAAATTAGGGCAGAATCCTAAAAAAATTAATCCATTAGTACCAGTCGATTTAGTTATCGATCATTCTGTGCAAGTAGATTATTATGGCACTTCCGATTCTTTAGAAAAAAACACCGATCTTGAATTCTCGCGTAATTTTGAAAGATATCAATTTCTAAAATGGGCTCAAAAATCTTTCAATAACTTTCGAGTTGTCCCTCCTGGAACTGGCATTTGCCATCAGGTTAATCTCGAAAATTTAGCCAATGTGGTTTTTAATCAAAATGATGAGCTTTACTTCGATACTGTTGTTGGCACCGATAGCCACACCACCATGATTAACGGCCTAGGGGTTTTAGGTTGGGGTGTTGGCGGCATTGAAGCCGAGGCAGCAATGCTTGGGCAACCAGTTTCAATGCTTATTCCAGAAGTTATAGGTTTTAAACTTACTGGCAAATTAAATGCTGGAATTACTGCTACCGATTTGGTTTTAACCATCACCCAAATTTTAAGAAAAAAATCAGTAGTTGGTAAGTTTGTTGAATTTTTTGGTTCTAGCCTACAATATTTATCACTTGCCGATAGAGCAACAATAGCTAATATGGCTCCCGAATATGGCGCAACTTGTGGTATATTTCCAATTGATAAAATAACCCTTGAATATCTTCATTTAACAGGCAGAAGTCAAGAAAATATCAATATAGTCTCTGCTTATTTAGAAGCTCAGCAATTAAATAGTAATCAAGAAGCCAATTTTAGCGAAGTTCTCGAGCTAGATCTTTCAGCGGTAGTGCCTAGTTTGGCTGGCCCAAAAAGACCTCAAGATAAAATCACTCTTGCCGAAACTAAACAATCTTTGGTTAAATTAGCAGAAGAATTAAAAATCAGCAATGCTCAAACTCATCAAATTAACAGTTTAAATACTAGTTTAAGTAATGGCGATTTAGTTATTGCCGCCATTACTTCTTGCACTAACACTTCTAACCCTTCGGTGCTAATTTCAGCTGGTTTATTAGCAAAAAAAGCGGTAGAAAAAGGTCTAAAAGTTAATGCTAGAGTAAAAACCTCTTTTGCTCCAGGTTCACAAGTGGCGGCTGGTTATTTAATCAATTCTGGCTTACAAAATTACCTCAATAAACTTGGTTTTCATGTGGTAGGCTACGGTTGTACTACTTGCATTGGCAATTCTGGCCCACTTTCTTCGGAGCTTGAAGAAGTAATTAAAAGCAATAATTTGCTAGTTTCAGCTGTGCTTTCTGGTAATCGTAATTTTGAGGGCAGAATACATCCTTTAGTTAAAGCTAATTATTTAGCATCGCCACCATTAGTTGTAGCTTATGCTTTGGCTGGCACTTGCAATATCGATATTTCTACTCAACCAATAGGCACCGATCAAAATAATAATCCAGTTTATTTATCCGATATTTGGCCAACCGATCAAGAAATTCAAGAGGTAACTCATCAATTTGTAAATCGCGATTTATTTATCAAAAAATACCATAATTTATTTGAAGGCAATACCGATTGGCAAAAAATTTCGGTACAATCTTCCGATACTTACGATTGGCAACCAAACAGCACCTATATTCGCTTACCAAATTATTTTGATAATCTTAATAAAAACCTCGTTACCAATATTGAAAATGCTAATATTTTAGCAATTTTTGGCGATTCCATAACTACCGATCACATTTCTCCAGCAGGTAATATTGCTAATAATTCACCTGCGGCAATTTACTTGAATAGTAAAAATATTAGTAAAGCCGATTTTAATTCGTATGGAGCTAGAAGAGGTAATCATGAAGTAATGATTCGAGGCACTTTTGCCAATACCAGAATTAAAAATAAAATGTTGTCAGATGGCAAAGAAGGTGGTTTTACCTATAATCAACAAAACAATATTGTTTCAATCTACGATGCCTCTTGCGATTATCAACAAAAAAATATTCCTTTAGTAATTATTGCTGGCAAAGAATATGGCACTGGTTCTTCGCGCGATTGGGCTGCTAAAGGCACATCTTTATTGGGAGTAAAAGCTGTAATTGCTGAAAGTTTTGAAAGAATACATCGCTCTAATTTGGTAGGCATGGGGGTTTTGCCATTATTATTTGCGAATTCTGCCGATTATCAAAATTTACTACTTACTGGTAAAGAAAAGCTTGCTATTTCTAATATCGATATTAATATTAAACCAAAACAAAAATTGCAATGTTTTATAAGTATGTTAAACGGCGAAACCAAAACTATAAGTTTAATTTGCGGTCTTGATACTACCAACGAAGTTGAATATTTCAAATATGGTGGTATTTTGCAATATGTTATTAATCAAATTCTTAATTTAAAATAATTTTTTATATGCAAGTGAAAATTACTGGCTCTAATATCGAGCTTGGTTCTTCCATACAGCAATATGCTAACGAACAACTAGAAAAATCTATTACTAAATTTATTAATAAAATCGATACTGCCGAAGTATATTTTGGCAAGCAATCTCAATTATTTTTTGCTAATATTATTATTAACGAAGCAGTAAAAAAAGGCATTACCATTAAAGCCAGTGGTGAAGCTGGTGATATTTATGGCGCTTTTAATGAGGCTCTAAAAAAAGCAGTTACTCAATTACGAAGATACAAAGATAAACTCCATGATTATCATAGAGAAAGCATAAAAAATCTTGAGCCAAAATATTTTTCTGCCACCAAATATGTTTTACCGCCTTTTCCTTATAATATTTTTGAAGAAATAGAGCAAGACAACACTCTAACACCTATAAAACATCAAGTTGTGGCCGAAAAAAATACCACTATCGAAGAGCTTTCTGTTGATGATGCTATCATGAAAATGGATCTCGCCAATCTGCCAGCCTTAGTTTTTATTAATACTCAAAATAAAAGGCTAAATGTTGTTTATCATCGTAAAGATGGTCAAATTTCTTTGGTTGATCCACAAATATAACTTATTTATTTATACAAAAGGAGGTAAAAATACATGGAAGTTTTAGTTCATGGTAAAAATAACATCGAAATGGCAATCAGAACATTTCGTAAAAAAGCACAAAAAGACGGCTTGGTAAAAGAAGCCAGAAGAAGAAATGAATTTGAAAAACCTTCAAAGAAAATCCAACGAAAAAAAGATGAAAGCATTGTGCGTAAGAAAAAAGCTAGAAAAGGTGAAACTGTTTATTAAATTCAAAATAATAAAAATGTTGTATCTCCTGATTGACTAAATAACAAAATATTTTTAATCTTTAAATTTAGTTTTAAAATATGAAGTTATTTAGTCAATTAAAAAGTTAAAATGATTTTTAATATAAAGCTTAAAATAAGTTAATTTTTCTTAAAAATAAACGGTCAAAAAACTAGTAGCACAACATTACTAATTCATTGTTTTTAAGATAACTTTAACAGTAAAAATTCTATAACTTAAAATTTATTCTAAGTTAAAAATCCACAATTTTAAAAACCTTATTATCTTTTTTATTATGATAGATATAAAAAAAATTCTACAATCCCTACCCCATCGCTATCCTTTATTGCTTGTCGATAAAGTTATAAGCATAGAATTTAATAAAAAAATTGTCGCTGTTAAAAATGTTTCTTTCAATGAGCCTCATTTTTTAGGTCATTTTCCTGATCATCCCATTATGCCAGGTGTTTTAATTATTGAAGCAATGGCTCAAGCAGGAGCCTTAATAGTAACTTGTTGTCCAAGTTTTAAACCAGAGGAAAAATTAGTTTATTTTATGTCAATTGATAAAGCAAAATTCCGCAAACCAGTTATACCAGGAGATGTTTTAGAATTACATGTTGAAGCTATACAAAACAGAGGCAATGTTTGGAAACTTAATGCCCTAGGTATTGTTGATGGTAAAAAAGTTGCCGAAGCTAATCTTTCTGCAATGATTATCAATAAAAAACATGACTAATAAAAATCTTATTCACCCTACCGCAATTATTGATAGTTCAGCAAAAATAGCTTCTGATGTTATAATTGGTCCTTATTGCATTGTTGGTAAGCAAGTGCAAATAGATTCTGGCACAACCTTAAAATCACACATAGTCATAGATGGTCATACTATAATTGGCAAAGATAATATTATTTATCCTTTTACAACTATTGGTCTTGCTCCGCAAGATCTAAAATTTAAAGGTGAAAATTCTCAAGTGATTATCGGCAATAATAACATCATAAGAGAAAATGTAACCATTCATCTTGGCACTAAAGACGATAAAATGCTTACTAAAATCGGCGATAATTGTTTATTGATGGTTGGTTCGCATATTGCTCACGATTGTGAAGTTGGTAATAATGTTATTTTAGCAAATAATGCCACTTTGGCCGGCCATGTTGTGCTTGAAGATCATGTTATTATTGGCGGTTTATCTGCGGTTAAGCAATTTACTAGAATTGGCAAAAATGCCATGATTGGCGGTATGTCTGGTATTGAAAAAGATGTTATTCCTTATGGCTTGGTAAGAGGAGAAAGGGCTCATTTGGTTGGGTTAAATTTAGTTGGTTTAAAAAGAAAAAATATCGATAGAAAACAAATCAGTATCTTGCAAGATTTTTTTGCACAACTTTTTGATAAAAGTCAAAAATCTTTCACTTTATTTGAGAGATTGCAAAACATGAATAATAATTTTAACAATACTTTAGCAGAAGATATTATTAAATTCATTACATCCAAAGAAAGCAAAAACTCTCTTTGTCAACCAAAAAACTTCGACCAAAATGCGCGAAATTTGCCTTGATACCGAAACAACTGGGCTTGATCCCAAAGATGGTCATAAAATTATCGAAATAGCCGCTTTTGAAATTATCGATAAAGTAAAAACCGGCAATTCTTTTCATCGCTATATCAATCCAAATCGCAATGTACCCCATGAAGCTTTTTTGATACATGGAATTTCTACCGAATTTTTGTTAGATAAGCCAGTTTTTACAAAAGTCGCCAATGATTTTTTAGATTTTATCAAGAACGATCCGCTCATTATTCATAATGCAATGTTTGATTTAAAATTTCTCAACTTCGAACTAAACAATATTGGCTTACCTTTACTTACTCAAAATAAAATAATTGATACTCTTACTTTAGCTCGACAAAAATTTCCGAATTCCCCCAATTCTCTAGATGCTTTATGTAAAAGATTTAAAATAGATTTAACTAAAAGAGAGAAGCACAGCGCATTAATTGACACCGAATTATTGTGTTTAGTTTATCTTGAGCTTACTTGCGGTTCACAAGGTGGTTTTTCTTTTGCTAAAACAAATAATGATAATAACAAACAAATTACTACCAATTTTGTAAAACAACAATATAATTTACCAAAACGAGATTTTTCTTTAACTCAAAACCAATTAAATTTGCATCAAGAATTTATTTTAAATAATTTTAAAAAGAACTTTTGGTATAATAATCAATAATCATTTTATGAAAAAAATTTTACTATCTTTATTATTTATCATTTTATCTCCAATAAATTTTGTCTTTGCTGCCGATATATATAAAATCGATCCTAATCATATAAATATCATTTGGCAAGCCGATCATTTTGGTTTTTCTAGCCCTTATGGTAAATTTAACACTGTTGAAGGAGAAGTTGTGCTTGATGAAAAAGATTTACAAAACAGTTCGGTAAAAATAGTTATTAAAACAAATTCTATAAATACTGGCATTGAGCGATTCGATAATCATCTAAAAACATCCGATTTTTTCAATGTCGATCAGTTTCCAGAAATAATTTTTGAAAGTTCTGCAATTCAGCCAAGTAGCAATAATTCTGGCACGATTCGAGGTTTTTTAACTTTGTTAGGCATCAAAAAACCAATAGAATTGCAAATAAAATTAAATAAGATTGGTTTAAATCCTATTTCTCAGAAAAAAACTATAGGAATTAATGCTTCTACCAAAATAAAAAGATCTGATTTTAATATGAAGTACGGCCTACCTGGTATTGGCGATGTTGTCAAAATAAATATTGAAGCTGAAGCAATTTATGTTAATGAAGCAGATAAAATCAAGCAAAATAACAATAAAAATTACTGGCAGGTAGATCCCAAAACAAGCATTTTAGAATTTTCATTATTTCAAGAAAACTCTGAAATAGTGGGAATTTTTAAAAAATATAAAAGTAAAATTATTTTTGATAAAAATAATCTAGAACAAAGTTCAATAGAAGTTGAAGTTGATATGAAATCTCTAGATATTAGATTCATCGAGGCTTTAGAAATCGCTAAAAATGAGCAGTGGCTAGCTGTTGAAAAGTTTCCTACTGCTATTTTTAAATCGACTCAAATAACACCTTCTACCAATAAAGATTCTTATCTTGCCAAAGGTGAACTTATTATTAAAAATAAAAAATTACCAATCGATCTAAATTTTACCGCTAAACTTGACAACGATAACAAAAAAGCAAAAGTCTCTGGTAGCACCACTTTACCAAGACATTTATTTGATATTGGCAATAAAGATTCTAGAGATAAAAAAATATCTAATGATGTGCAAATTAGATTTTTATTAGAAGCAAATAAATCTTCTTTGTAAGTGGTATTGTAGCAATAACAAAAAATAATTTTATGTTTTTAACACCAACAAAACAACTAAATTTACTCAAAACACCAGTAAAAATAAACAAAAACCCCAAGACATTTGATTTGCTGTGTAATGATTTTTTAGATATAAAAGAATATTTTAATAATTTAAATCAAGATCAGAGTCATTTTTATAATTCTAACGATATTTGCACTCCTATGGAGTGTGTAAAAGAAATGGTCGATTCTGTGCCAGAAAGTTTTTGGCAACAAAAAGATCTAAAAATTCTTGATCCTTGTTGCGGTAATGGCAATTTTTTTGCTTATATTACCACCAAAACCAACTTAAAAAATCTATATTTTAACGAAATTAATCCTAAGCGAATTGCTAATTTAAAAAAATATTTTGGCAACAATATTAATTTTAGTAATCATAATTTTTTAGATTTTAATCAACAAAATACATTTGATTTAGTCGTTGCCAATCCTCCCTATGCTAAATTTTCTGAAAAAAATATTCGAGTTTCAAAAAATCATAATTTATCACGCGATTTTATTAAAAAAGCACTCCAAGTAACTAAAATTGGCGGTTACATTTTATTTATTGTTCCAAATAATTGGATGTCGTTTTCTGATCGTAATTTATTACCTCAAATGTTAAGTGAATATCAATTTATTACTATTGATATTCATGGTGCTAAAAAATGGTTTCCGAAAGTAGGATCTTCTTTTACTTGGTTTTTATTGCAAAAAATCGAAAATTGTTTTCCTTGCAAAATTAACAATAATTATATTTTTCAAGATAATGTTTTTGCTACCATAGATAAAAACAGTAAGTTTATTCCTTTATATTATTCTGAAGTAGTAAGAAATATTGTTAATAAAACCATCAACAATAATTTATTGCCAAAATATAAAGTTTTAACTAGTAGTTATCTACATCATTACACTAAAAAAAATCTTTTTAATAACTTCGAAACTGCTGAATTTAAATATAAAGTAATACATACTCCAACACAAATAGTTTGGAGTAAAAAACCTCATAAATATCAAGATTTTCATAAAGTTTTGCTATCGCTTACCAATCAATACAAAGTTTTTACCGAATATGGTAGTGGCATAACCCAAAGCATTGCTTTTATAATTTGTAAAAGTTTGGCCGAATCTCAAAATGTCGCTCAAGAGTTAGATGATCCAGTTTATAAATTTCTTAACAATATTACTAGATACGGAAATTTTAACAATATAAGAGTTTTGCAAAATCTACCCATTCTTTCATCTTTTGAATTAACAAACTCAGAAAATGATTTTATTTTAGAATTTAACAATAAATATTATGGCAAAGAAGAAAAATAGAAATATAGTTCTATTAAAAACAACACAAGATTTACAAAATGAAATTGACTACACAGATTTTGAATATCAACAATATTTTTCTCATATTTGTAATTTATTGCCAAACACAGAAAAAGAAAAGCTAGAAATAGAAATTATAGATCAACATAAAATCACTCTTTCTGGTTTGGTTTATATTTTTGTAATTAATAATAAAATTTTTAAAATCGGACATTCCATAACCCCAATTACTAAAAGAGTGCAATCTTATAATTGCGGTAAAGTAGAATACAGAATTAATGGCACAAACTCTACCACTAATTATTTTGTTTTGCAAAGTTTATTAAAAATTGGTGAAAAAGTGGCTGTTTATGCTTTTTTCCCAGAACAACCAGAATACGAAATATTTGGTAAAAAATATCAAGATAGCTTTCCGCCATCAAAAAGAGCAGAAAACGAAATAATTAAAGACTTTATGAGAAAACACAATAAAAAACCTATTGGTTGCACACAACAATAACCATAGAGACTGTTGCATCCCAAATTTTATGATATTTTTAATTGCATTTTAGATAAATTTTGCTATTATTGTTTATAAGCATAGCAAATTTTAAATCAAAAAATAATTTATGTTTTTAACACCAGCAAAACAACTAAATTTTCTCAAAACACCAGTAAAAATAAACAACAACCCCAAGGCATTTGATTTGCTGTGCGAGTTATTAAATAATTTTGATGTTTCGCAAATAAAACAGGCACTAAATATTCATCAAGGCACTATCAAAAGATGGCTTGCCAACAAAGAAGTGCCCGATAATTATTTTAACGATCTTAATGATTTGCTAAAAAATAAATATCCAAGCAAAAATAACTACCGCAAACAAGATCAATTTTATACCAAACCGCACATTGCTAAATATTGCTATCAAAAGACTCTAACAATTTTAGATGAAGCAAAAATTGCCGTTGCCGATTATACTTTTATCGAACCAAGTGCTGGCTGTTGCAGTTTTTACAATATTCTGCCTGCCGATAGCAGAATTGGCATAGATTTACACCCTGCCTACGAATTTGCTTCTCAACTAATTGCCAGTAATTATTTAAATTATTTACCGCCATTGCTTCAAAAATATATTGTTATTGGCAACCCGCCTTTTGGCTTAAGAGGAAATTTGGCTTTGCGATTTATTTTACATTCTCAACAATTTGCCGATGTGGTGGCATTTATTTTGCCCCCGCTGTTTCACAGCACTGGTAAAGGTTCTCCTATGAAAAGAATAGATGGTTATCAACTATTGCACAGCGAAAAGTTGCCACTTAATTCTTTTCAATATCCCGATGGTGCTAATGTTGATATTGCCACTATTTTTCAGGTGTGGGTAAAGCCAAAATTAATTTCTTTACCTCTTGTTAAACATAAAACCTGCAAAACTATTGCCAATATTTATTCGCTATCTGATGGCGGAACTCCTGGTAGCACCAGAAACAAAAAAATGATAAACAACTGCCATATTTATTTGCCTTCAACTTGTTTTTCTGGTATGAAAGCCTATCAAAATTTTCACGATCTACCAAATAAAAGAGGTTATGGTTTAGTTTTTTTGCAACATCAAGAAAACTTGATTGCTCTATTTCAGCAAATCAATTGGCAAGAAGTGGCTTTTTTATCAACCAACAGTGCTTTAAATTTAAGAACCGATCTGATTATGCAACAACTTATTAAAAATGGTTTTTATGATAAAGAGCAAAATTATCAAAAACCAAAAAAATAATTTTAAACTAAACTACACAAACTATGAAAAAGCCAGAGTTATTAATGCCAGCAGGCAACCTTGAAAGACTCAAAACCGCCATTTTATATGGGGCAGATGCCGTTTATTGTGGCACTCCCGATATGTCTTTAAGAGTAAAATCGGCTTTTAGTTTGCAAGATCTGCTTGAAGGCATCGAATTTGCCCATCAGCATCACAAAAAAGTTTATCTCACTTTAAA
>CAMAWV010000029.1 GCA_945862075.1 Rickettsia typhi
TTAAATAAAATCTTTTGGCAAAAAATGAATTCGCTAAAATATTATCTATGGCAAAAATCATGTCAATGGCATAGGATCTTTTTGGGGCTATTGCAAAAGAAGATTGGCAAAATTTATTGGCAAAATTTAATGGATTAACCGATGAAAAGTTTATCTTGCATTTAAAAGAAAGTGAATTTAGATTTAATAACAGAAAACAAAATTTATATAAAATTTTGTTGAAAATAATTAGAAAAAATTCTCTCTAAAATTATCTAGAGCTTTATTTATTATTCACCAACCGCAACACCGTTGCGTCGATAATCGGCAGAGCCATAAATTTTATTTGTGTTATAATCAATATAAAAAGCTTGTAAACCACTAGGTATTATTGTTATTTCTGTTTGATGACCAAGTTTTTGTAGTTGTTTAGATAAATTAACTATTTCGGTATTTTCTTCTAGCTCTAGCTTTGAGTTAAGAGCGATAAAATTTGGCAGAGAGATAGCTTGTTCAATATTTAATTGCCAATCAAGAACAGCAATTAAAACTTTCAACACATGCTGAATTATTCTTGGGCCATTAGGAGAGCCAGTTGCCATAATTAATCTATCTTTATCATCAAAGACAAAAACAGGCGACATTGAGCTTCGTGGACGATGGTTTGGCAATACTCTATTCGCCACTAGATTGCCTGTTGTATCAACTGGCATCATTGAAAAATCGGTAAGCTGATTATTTAGAAAAAAACCTTCCGCCATAATTCCTGAGCCGAAAATATACTCGATAGAGCTGGTCATGGAAACAGCATTTTTATGTTTATCAAGTATAACTATGTGGGTGGTAGAAGGTTTATCAATAGTATCGCCTATTGTTTGAATTGGGATTTTATTAAAAAATCCATAGGTAAATTTTTGTTGAGATTTTTCTAAGTTAATTAGAGAAGCTCGTTGTTTTAAATATTGTTTATCAAGCATTTGAGAAGTTGGTACTGAAGTGGAATCGTAGATGTATTGATTTCTATCGGCATAGGCTAGCTTTGTTGCTTCGGCAATTAAATGAATTGCTGGAGTAGAATTTGGTTGATATTTTTTTAAATCAAAGTTTTCGAGGATTCCTAGGGTTTGCAAAACTGTAATTCCACTAGAGCTGGGTGGCATTGTGCATATTTTATAAGAGCGATAAGTTGAGCAAAGTAGTTTACCAGTTTTTGGTTTGTAGTTTGCTAGATCGTCAAGCTCTAATAAACCTGGATTGATAGCTGAATTTTGTACTTTATGAATAATTTTTTTGGCAATTTCGCCTTGATAGAAGGGTTTTATGCCTTGATTTGCAATTATGGTAAGAGTTTTGGCAAGAGCTGGATTTTTAATGATTGTGCCAACTGGTTTAGGATTTTTTTTATCATCATAATAAATAGCCATATCGACAAATTGCTTGAGGTGAGGATATTTTTGTAAATTAGCTACGGTTTTATCGGTGAGTGGATAGCCATTTTGAGCTAATTTAATAGCAGGTGAAAAAAGTTTTTTCCAAGGTAATTTACCATATTTTTGATGAGCTAAATAAAGAGCAGATAAAGTGCCAGGGGTACCAACAGATAAACCGCCCAAGGCCGAATGAAGAGGTCTTGCTTTACCTTGATTATTTAGAAACATTTTATCAAAAGACTTGTTTGGTGAAGTTTCTCTGCCGTTGAAATAAATATTTTCGTTGGTTTTATGATGATGATAAAGCAAAAATAAGCCACCACCAATTCCAGAGCTTTGTGGCTCAACAACGTTTAGCACCATTTGTGAAGCGATGGCAACATCAATAGCATTACCGCCATTTTTTAAAATTTTGGCTCCAGCTTGCGAAGCTAATTCTTCGGAAGTTGCTATTATATACTTGCGAGTTGTAATTAATTGACTATTTTTTTTATTACCAGTAAAACCTTCTCCTTGCCAATTATCGGTAGAATAGTGATAATTTTTACAAGAAAATAATAAAATAAATATGAATAAAAGTTGTTTCATAAAATTTATAACTTTTTAAAACCAATGCTTAATTTAGCAACGGGAATGCCAAATTTAGTAATGGTTGAAATATTAACTAAAGAATTTTCATCGATTAAAAATAACCAATCTTTGATGGTAAAATTATAAGTTTTATTGCCAAATGGTATTGCTAAGACATAATCCATTTTTACAGCATTGCCATATTGTTTACCTTGTGCGGTTTTTACTACATCAGAAGCGGTGGCGGTGAAGCTGTTATCGTTTTGCATGGTAAGGTGCCAAGTTCTTTCTTGTTTTTCTCCATCGTTAAATACGAAATATTCTTGTAAAATACCATTATTTTCTTGCCAAGAAGCATGCATTTTTACAGTAAAAGTTCGAATGACTTTTCCTTGCCAATTTTGTAAAATACCATAAGCTTCAAGGTTACCGTTAAAATATTTTCTAACATCGAATTTTGGAGAATTATTTTTATAAATTTCGATATTTTGCGAAGAACAACTAAATAAAAAGAACATAGAAATAATAAAAATTATTGATAAATTAGAAAGTAAAAAAGATGATTTTATTAATTTTGACATAATTTTGAATTCTTTGATAAAAGGTTAAGTTGATGTAATTATTATGGTATTTTAACAAATGTCAAAAGAAAATTTATTAATAGAATCTAGTAAGAAATTTTGTTCTGCTTCATTTAAATGAGGTGAGGTATGTTGCCAGACGGTTTGATGATATTCTTTAAGCCATTTTTTTTCTGGGTAGGTAAGCATTTTACTATCAACTAAATTATAATCAAATGGTGCTAACGATAAGGTTTCAAAGCATAAAAAATTTTGATTGTATTCTTTAACCAATAGCAAATTTTCAAGCCTAATGCCATATTTATCTGGTAAATAAACCCCTGGTTCGTTAGAAAGTATCATATTTGGTAATAAAATATGTTGATTGTTTTTGCCAATGCCACAACCATCTTCGTGAACACCTAAAAAACTACCAACACCATGCCCAGTAGAATGCGCATAATCAAGCCCAAATTGCCATAAATATTGCCTAGCCAAACTATCTAGTTGATAACCTTTGGTGCCTTTTGGAAATTTTGCTCTCGCAATTGCTAAATGACCTTTTAATACTAAAGTGTAATGTAAAATCATTTCTGGTGTTGGCTCTCCAATGGCTATAGTTCTGGTAATGTCGGTGGTTCCATAAAAATCGTTACCTAAATATTGAGCGCCAGAATCAACTAAAAAAAGAGAGTTAGAATTAATTACTAAATCGGAGTTAGGGGTGCATTGATAATGAATTATAGCTCCGTTGCCTGCCATGGCAGAAATGATATTAAAGCTTTCGTAAAAAAAATCAGGAGATTGCCGACGTAAAAATTCGAGGTGTTGTTGAGCTTTGGACTCGGTGTTAAAAGTTTTAGTTTTGTTTTGATATTGTAGCCAATAAAAAAACTTTGTTAAAGCAATGCTATCAAGCCTTGCCGATTGGTAGGCTCCTGCTATTTCTCGGAGATTTTTTATTGATTTTTGTTTTGTGATAGGGCAGGTTTGTTTATGAATAGAAAAATTGTTGTTTAATAAAATGTTGTAAAGATGGCAATTAGTAGTGTTAAAGTCGGTATAGATTTGATTTTTTATAGGATGAAAATTAGAAAAAAATTTTTCCGTTTCATCAAAAGAAAACAATTCGATGAAATTTTTGGCTAAATTAAGATTTTTAGTATTTTCAAGGTTGGCAAAAAGAGTTATTTTATTGTTTGGATGTAAAATTGCTACAGAAAAAAAAATGGGTGTATGTAATAAATCTTTTCCTCTTAAATTAAGTAGCCAACAAATGTTTTCGGAATTAGTGAGTAGAAAAGTTTTATTTGGATTATTAGAAGTTATTTGTTGTCTTTTTTCAAAAGAACTTAAACCGCAGGTATCGTCTGGGCAAATAAAAGCTGTAGAAATATCGTGATTAGACCAAAAATATTGTAGAGGATCGAGATCGAGTGGGTTAATTAAAATTATGTTATTTGTTATTTCGTTGTATTTTTGCCAATCAGAAACATTTGTTAGATTATCAATAAAGGCAATTTTTTGTGTTGATTTTATGTTGTCGTTAAGCCAAGAAAAAACAGATGTTTCGGCAGTGTTAATAATGCAAGATATTGCAGGAACGAGTTGATGTTTTGCTTGTAATAAATATCGACCATCGGTAAAAAAATAATTTTTTTCTTTGCCAAAAATTAGCGTGGCATTTGAACCAGTAAAACCCGTAAGATATTTGATAAATTGTTGTTTTTCAGGCAGATATTCGCTAAAAAATTGGTTGGTATTGTTTATTATTAAAAAATCAATTTTTTTATCGAATAAAAATTGTTTAATATCGAGAATGTTTATCATTTATTTTTTAAACATATTAAGCATTTTATGAGTGACTAAAAAGCCACCAAAAATATTGATTGCCGAAATGATGATAGCAAAAAAACTGATGATGGCAATAAGATTAATTTCTTTGCAATTACCAAGAGCAACCATGGCACCAATAATAATTACCCCAGAAATGGCATTAGTGACCGACATAAGGGCGGTGTGTAGTGCAGGGGTTACTTTCCAGACAACGAAATAGCCAATAAAACAAGAAAGTACAAATAAAGAAAAAGAAAAAATAAAAGCATTTTGCCCATATTGAGCCGACATCGATTCAAGGTTGATAACTTTAGAAATGAGTAGATCGGAGTTTTTTTTGATAGAATCGGTAAGAGAAAGTATATCTTGAATTGCTGCTTGTGACATAAGATAAAAATATTTTGTTATTTACTGAATTATAAAAGTTAAAATTTTAAAAAAATGGTATTACTAATTAAATAAAAAACAAGTGTTTTTATCAAAAGTTTTTTAAACAATGTTGCATTTTAAAATTTATACAATTTTCATTTTTATTTTTCTATTTAATATAATAGCAATATTTCTATTTATAGCTATATTTTTTTAAATATCAAGTATTTTTTTGTTGTATGGAATTTAAAATACTTTTAGTTTTTGAGCTATTTCTTCGGCTATTTCTTGTATTTCGGCAAGTTTTTTGCCTTCAACCATGATTCGAATTAAGTTTTCGGTGCCAGATTTTCTAACTAATATTCGACCTTGATTGCCGAGTTTTTGTTGTTTTAGATGAATAAAGTTCTGTATTTCTTCTTGCAGTAATGGGTTTTGTTTGTTGGTAAGGACAATGTTTTTTAATATTTGTGGATTTGGAGTAAAAATATTAGCAAGTTGATGCATTTTTTGTTTGCTGGCAATTAAAGCAGAAAGGACTTGCAGGCTAGCTAATAAACCATCGCCTGTGGTAGAATAATTTGATAAAATTAAATGCCCAGATTGTTCTCCGCCAAAATTATAGCCATATTTTTGCATAGCCTCTAACACATATTTATCGCCGATATTGGTGCGAATAGTATTTATGCCAATATAATTTAGATAATCTTCAAGAGCAAGATTCGACATTTGAGTAATGGCAACGGTATCTTGTTTTAATTTACCTTCGTTATGAAGTTTTTCGGCAATGATGGCAATTAATTTATCGCCTTCAATAATATTTCCGAGATCGTCAACAATTAATAACCTGTCGGCATCGCCATCAAGAGCAATGCCAATGTCGGCTTTTTCTGTTAAAACTTTTTCTTGCAAAGCTTGTGGTTTGGTAGAACCGCAGTTATGATTAATGTTAAATCCATCTGGTTGAGTGCCTATTTCAAACACGCTGGCTCCAAGTTCTTTAAGAACCGTAGGGGCTATATTATAAGAGGCTCCGTTAGCGCAATCTATCGCTATTTTTAACCCAGATAAACTATATTTTTGTGAAAAAGAACTCTTAACAAATTCAATGTATCGACCTCTGGCATCGTCGATTCTTTTTACTTTTCCTAAATTCGCAGGTGGAGCTAAATGTTGATTAAGATCTTGTAAAATTAATTTCTCGATTTCGTATTCGGTTTGATCGTTTAATTTGTTGCCATTGTGATGAAAAATTTTAATGCCGTTATCTTGATAAGGGTTGTGAGATGCAGAAATCATAATACCAGCATCGGCTCGAAGTGATTTGGTAAGCATAGCAACCGCTGGTGTAGGAACTGGGCCTACCAAAAAAACATCTAAACCTACAGCTACTAAACCAGAAGTGAGAGCTTGTTCTATCATGTAGCCAGATAACCTAGTATCTTTGCCAATTACTACTTTTGATTTTTGCTGATTAGAAGAAAACTTAATACCAACTGCCATGCCTATTTTTAAAATGATATCTGGGGTAATGGGAAAGCTATTAGCAACTCCTCTAATGCCATCGGTGCCAAAAAATTTTTTTGTCATAGTTATAAATTTTCAAGATAACGATTATTGTTTAGTAAATGATTTTTTTCTTCTAGCTCAAATTGATAGTCGATATTTGGATTACCAGGATGTATCATAATTTCGATATTTTGATGTTTGGTGGTTTTCAAAAATTTAGTAAGTAATTGTTTAGAAATTTTTCCAGTGTAAAGAATGCTAAAAAAATATACTTGCTGAAAAGTTTTGGTTTGATTAAATAAGTTTAAAAATCGTAAAATTGCCCATTTTATTAGGCCTCCATCAAATAGAAAAGATTTTTTATAAGATAACTTAAAAGTGTTAAAAATATTTTCGTTGATTATTCTTAAATATTTAATTTTATTTTCTAAAACTTGTTGTTGTACTATACTAAAAATAGCTGGAATACAGTGAATATGGCGATGGCTATTGAGATGATTTAATACAATGTTGTGTTTTTTACACAAGGTAATTTGAGCTTGTAATTCGAGTAATATTTCTTGCTGTAATTGTTGTTTTTTAAAAATACTAAGTATAAGTAATTGTATAAAACCATTTTTAAAACGATTTTGCTGATTCACCAACAGAGAATGTTGTTGATGTAGAAAAGAAGCAAAGCCTGTTGTTAAATTAAAATGTAGACCAACTTGTAGATTTGGATTTTCTTGAATAATTTTTACCGCCGAATTAAAATATTGACAACCACAAATTAGACTAGCAGAATGTAGTTTTTTTTGTAAAAACATTTGTAAGATAGCAGAATTAACTCCAAGGCTTAAACCAAAATCGTCGGCATTTATTCTAAGTTGCATTTTTTTTACCAGAAATTATTTTGGCAAAATAAAGCGGTCTACCTTTTGATTCGATATGGATTCGCCCAATATATTCGCCAATGATGGCTAAAATCATAAATTGCAAGCTCGATAAAAATACAATTAAACAAATAGTTGTGGCATAACCACTGATATTTTTATGAGAAGTAAAGTGTTCGTATATTGTATAAAAGCCAAATAATGCCGATAAAATAGCACAAATAATGCTAAAAATAATAGAGATGCGTAGCGGTTTGATAGAAAATTGTAAAATAGCATTAATTGCTAAAGAAAAAGATTTAGATAAATTATAATGACTTGTGCCACTGAATCTTTTTGGAGCTTCAAAAGTTATTTCGGCATAATTATTGATACCAAGCCAGTTTAACATGCCACGAAACATTCGAGAATCTTCTCTCATGTTTTTTAAAGCTTCGGCATATTTGCGGTTTATAAGACGAAAATCTGGTGTGGATGCTGGAATGTGTGTATCGGATAAAAAATTAATTATTTTATAAAAACATTTGACAATTAACGAGCGAAAACAACTTTTTTCTTGATTGTTGCTGATTTTGGTAAGAACTACACTATGACCTGCTAACCATTTTTCGATAAGTTGAGGCACAACTTCTGGTGGATGCTGTAAATCGGCATCCATAAACAATACTGCATCACCTTTGGCATAATCCATACCAGCAGTCATGGCGATTTCATGACCGAAATTTCTGGTTAGATTAATGATGGTTACTTTGGAATCTTGGTTAGCGATATTGATAAGAATTGGTAAAGTATTGTCGGAGCTACCGTCGTTGACAAAAATTAATTCGTAATCGATGTTAGAAATTGTGTTAAGATTTAACAATAATCGTTGATATAATTCTAAAACATTGCCTTGCTCGTTATAGGCAGAAATAACAATGCTTAGCATTTTTAGGCTACGATTATTTACAGTATTTTCTGATAAATAAATGTATGGTTGCATAGTTATGAGTGCTTTTTATAAACAAAATTTTTGTGCAAAAAATATGTTATAATGGTTAAAACTATAATACATGCTAATTGAGACAAAAATTTATTGCAATTAAAAATATCAACTAAAAGCCATAAAAGCCAAAAATTATTCAGTAAATAGAATAAATAAACGAGATTTACTTTTAGATATTCGAAAAGCCAATTACCTGTAGTTCTAAAAACAAAAATTTTAAAACTAATAAAAGAATTAACAACTGATATAAAATGACTAATGCTTAAAATTATTAAGTAATGGAAATGATTTTGTAAAAAAATTTGTAGTAAACAAAATAACAAATAACCAAAAATAGTGTTATAGCTACCAACTATTAAAAAAAGTAATTTTTGTTGTTGATGGATAGTTAGTTTTTGCCAAAAAAAACTAACTAAATTATCAAATTTAAATTGGTTTAATTTCATATAAACATTTATCTCTTTCTGGAATGCATTTGATTTGATTTAAAACTTCTTGTTGTTTTGCGGTAAGTTTTTGATAATTTGCACCATCAATGATTAAAAATTTTAAATTAAAGTCATTTTGAGCAGCTATTGATAAAATATTTTCTGGTTGAATAATTTTAATTTTATCTTTGCTAAACCAATAAAGACCAAAAATTTTTTTAGTATTGTTAAGTAAGGCATAAATTTTGAAGTTTTGTTTTTTAACAATTGTTGAAATTGACTCGGTAATAAAGGCTTCATGGTTGATTTTTTTTGCTAAAAAATCTGGTTTAATGTAATAAAAAGTAATAATTAAAACAAGATGAATGATTAAAGTAAAATAAGCCAAGTTTAAGGCATATTTACTTAATTTCTTTTCTGAAATTATGATGCTTATCAAAATGCAAAATGGCACCAAGGCATAAATTACATAAGTACCAATCATATTTTGCATAAAAGTAAGAACAAACATTGGGGCTAAAAAAGAAATTGTCAAAAAGCTATATTTTTTTTGTAAAAAATTTTTGGTAAAACTAAGATGCTTAATAATAATAGGCCAAACTGGCAAGGTGGTAATAATTAAGAAAGCCCAAATAGCTCCAAAAAATACTTTATGGGCATGGCCATATTTGTCTTCTTGCCAACTAGGATTAATAAAGCGTTGAAAATTTTCTCCCAAAATAAAATATTCTAAAAAACCAGGATAGCCTTTTTCGGCTAAAATAAACCATGGTAACGACAAGCTAACAAAAATGATACTCCCAACAAATATTGGAAATTTTATAAAAAACTCTCTCCATTTTTTAGTGATAAAAAGATAAATAACAATCGAAAAAGCACAAAAAGCAATACCTACAAAACCCTTGCTAAGTATGGCAATAACAGAGCCTAGAAAAAAACAATAGCCATAAATATTTTTAGGTTTATCGCTATTTATTTGAAGCCAAAAAGAGCAAGAAATTATGGTAATACCAAGTAATAAAAAAGCTTCGGTCATGACACTACAAAGAGTGTGGCAAATTAATGTACAAGAAATGTTTAAAACACTCAAAATAGCAACTTCTTGATTGTAAATTTTTTTAGTTGCTAAAAAAATAAAAAGTAAAGTAAAAAGTAATGCTATAAAATGAGGTAATCTGCCAGCGAATTCGGTAAAACCTAACAATTCAAAAGAAATAGCAGAAGCCCAGAAAGCTAAAGGAGGTTTGCCAAAAAATGGCTCATCTGGCGAAAAAAATGGCATCAAGTAGTTATTGTTAAGTGCCATTCTCATGGCGATTGAAGCATATCTAACTTCGGAGATCCAGTAAAAATTATAGCAGGAAATTAAAATAAATTTACTCATCAAAATAAAAAATAACAGCCAAATTATTTTTTCTTGGTTGTTTAATTTTTTGTATTTTGTAAGCATATGTTTTGACAATATAAATAACTTTTATTTTAAATTGTAACAAATATTATGCAAAGCTAACAAATAACCATATTCTTGGCATCCTGCGATAGTGGCATTAACCACTTTACTGATAAAAGAATGATGGCGGAAACTTTCTCGTTGATAAATATTTGATAGATGCACTTCTACTTTATAGCCAGAAAATATTTCAAGGGCATCAGCAATAGCGACAGAAGTGTGTGTGTAACCAGCGGGATTGATAATAATTGCTTGTGCTTTAATATCGATTGCTTTTTGTATTTGGTTTATTATTTCGCCTTCATGATTAGATTGAAAAAAATCTAAATCAATATTAAGTTGAGTAGCTAAATTAAAGCATTGTTGCTCTATGTTGTGTAGGCTGGTGTTGCCATAAATTTTACTGTTGCGTAAATGCAATAAGTTAAGATTTGGGCCATTGATAATGAAGGTTTTTATCATACTTTTTGGCGATTATTGTTTATTTTAAAGAAAACAAAAGTAGTAATAAAAATTGAAAAAAAATAGGTAATGCCAATTATTGCTAAAGTAAGCCAAGGTTTAGTGATTAATCCAATAATGATGGAGCCAATAATTACCAAGGTGAGAGGAATATTTTTATTTTTGATAGGAATTTTTTTAATAGAAATTGTGGGAACTTTGCTTGCCATAAGCCCAGCAATAAACATTATGTAGCAAATTACTAAAATTTGATTACAATAAAAGCCCTCGCCAAACTCAAAAAGCAAAACCATAGGAAGTGTTGATAAGGCTGCGCCAACAGGCGAAGGAATACCTTTAAAAAAGTATTTTTCTAAAATAGGATTACTGGTTTCTTTGGCACTATCAACATTAAACCTAGCTAATCTAATAGCGGTGCAAACGGCAAAAAACAACACCATTGCCCAATCTAGACCGTAAATTTCTCCATAAGAATTTATCCAAAAATAAATAATAAAACTAGGAACAATGCCAAAATTAACAAAATCGGCTAAAGAATCAAGTTGAGCACCGAAATCGGAAGTAGAATTGAAAAATCTTGCTAGTCTGCCATCGACACCATCAAGAACACCGGCTATAATAAGTAAGCTTACCGCCGTTAGGTATTGTCCTGAAAATGAAAAACGAATTGCAGTGAGTGCCAAGCAGAGTGCGGTAAGAGTTACTACATTTGGTAAAAGGCGAAATAAAGGAGAAAAGCTTTTTTTAGTGGTATTTTTGTTTTTTTTCATATGTAATTTAAACTTTACTTTCAAAAAAAATATTGGTATTATTTATGCGGGCTATAAAAATATTATTGTCTAACAAATTATATTGCAATTAAAATTTAATTTTATTTATTTCCAATGTCTTATCAAGAACTTGCTAATTGTCTTCGTTTTTTGGCTATCGATGCTGTTGAAAAAGCTAATTCTGGGCATCCAGGTATGCCGATGGGTATGGCTGATGTTGCTACTATTTTGTTTGCTGATGTTTTAAAATTTTATCCAAATCAACCAAAATGGCTAAATCGCGATCGCTTTGTGCTTTCGGCAGGGCATGGTTCGATGCTACTTTATGGCTTATTTTATTTAAGTGGCTATCCAGATATTAATCTATCTGATTTACAAAATTTTCGACAACTTCATAGTAAATGCGCAGGTCATCCCGAATTTGGTGAACTTTTAGGCATTGAAACTACCACGGGGCCTTTGGGGCAAGGTGTTGCTAATGCTGTTGGCATGGCTATTGCTCAAAAAATTTTGCAACAAAAATTTAGTGCAGAATTGCCAGAATTTAGCGATTTATTTCAGCACAAAATTTATGCTTTAGTAGGCGATGGTTGTTTAATGGAAGGTGTAGCCCTTGAAGCCTTATCTTTAGCAGGGCATTTGGGGCTAAATAATTTAGTGGTACTTTGGGATAATAACTCAATTTCTATCGATGGTAAAACTGCTTTGGCGGTTTCTGAAAATATTCACTTAAAAATGCAAGCAATGGGCTTTTTAACTCATAGTGCTAATGGTCATGATTTTAACGAAATCAAACAAGCATTTGCTAAAACTTCGGCAAGTACTTTGCCAGTATTTTTAGATTTTAAAACTATTATCGGTTACGGATCTACTGAAAAAGCTGGCACACAAAAAGCTCATGGCTCGCCTCTTGGTGCAGTTGAGGTTGCGAATGCTCGAAAAAATCTCAATTGGCAACATAATCCTTTTGAAATTCCTGCTAATTTACTTCAGCAATGGCAAGAAATTGGGCAAAAACATCAGCAAACCTACTTAAAATGGCAAGAAAAATATAATCAACTACCAGAAAAAATCAAACAAGAAATTGATTTTTTATTGCACAAAAAATTTCCTTGTGATTTTTGGCAAAAATTTGCAAATTATCAACAACAAACCAAGCAAAATGAGTTGCAAGCTACTCGAAAATCTTCTTGGCAAGTTCTTGAATTTTTAACTGCTAATTTGCCTAATTTACTAGCTGGATCTGCCGATTTAACCGAGTCGGTTCTTACCAAAACTTCTAGCTCTAAATCAATTAAGCCTACCGATTTTTCTGGTAATTATTTGCATTACGGAGTAAGAGAGCATGCAATGGCAGCCATTATGAATGGCTTGGCTTTGCACTCAAATTTTATTCCTTATGCTGGCACTTTTTTGGTTTTTGCCGATTATTGCAAGCCTGCTATTAGACTTTCTGCCCTCATGAAACAGCAGGTGTTTTATATTTTTACTCACGATTCTATTGGTTTGGGCGAAGATGGTCCTACTCATCAACCAATTGAGCAATTAGCAATGCTTCGAGCTATTCCAAATTTATTGGTGTTTCGTCCTTGTGATTTAGCCGAAACTATCGCCAGCTATGAGTTGGCTCTTAAAGCCACAAAGAGTCCTTCTGCTTTTATTTTATCTCGACAAAATTTACCTGCTCTTGTTAAAATTAATCAAAATTATCAACAAGGTGCCTATGTGATTGCCGAGAATCTACCAAATTTTCAAGATACACAAGTTCTAATTTTTGCTTCTGGTTCAGAAGTGCAAATTGCTATGGCGGTTTTTGAAGCTTTAAAGCAACAAAATGTTGCTTGTAAAGTGGTTTCAATATTATGTTTTGAGTTATTTAATCAACAAAACAAGCAATATCAACAAGAAATTTTATTAAGCAATCAGCAACAAATAATTCGAGTAGCAATTGAAGCTGGCAGTTCTTTTGGTTGGCATCAATTTATTGGTATCGATGGTATTTTTGTAGGAATCGATAGTTTTGGGGCTTCAGCACAAGCTTCTGATTTATTTTTACATTTTAATATTACTACCGAATATGTTTTACAACAAATTTTAGCGAAATTACAAATACTATGAAAATTTTTAATCTTATTAGTAAAGTAGGTTCTTACACTATTTTAAATATTGCCAAACTTGGCAATATCATTTTATTTGCAGGTAAAGCATTGTGGCACTGTTTTAAACCGCCTTTTTATCCAAATTTAATTGCTAAACAAATTTTACAAATTGGCTATTTTTCATTGCCTGTGGTTGGTCTTACCGCAATTTTTTCTGGAGCTGTGTTGGCTTTACAAAGTTATTCTGGTTTTTCAAGGTTTAATGCTGAAAGCACTATAGCTACAGTTGTGGTTCTTTCTATTACTCGAGAACTTGGTCCAGTATTAGCGGGGCTAATGGTGGCAGGTAGAGTTTCGGCATCAATAGCAGCCGAAATTGGTACCATGAAAGTAACCGAGCAAATTGATGCTTTAAAAACTCTTTCAACTAATCCATTTTCTTACTTGATTGTGCCAAGAGTTTTGGCTTCGGTTATTATGATGCCTTTTTTAGTGTTGGTTGCCGATATTATTGGGGTCATGGGTGGTTATTTAGTAAGTGTGCATAATTTACATTTTTCGCCAAATGCTTATTTAGCTAATACTTTTAAATACCTTGAGCCAATCGATGTTATTTCTGGCTTGGTAAAAGCGGGAGTTTTTGGTTTTTTTATTGCTATTATGGGTTGTTTTTTTGGTTATAATTCTAGCCGAGGGGCAGAGGGTGTGGGTTTTGCTACTACTAATGCCGTGGTTTCGGCTTCTATTTTTATTTTGTTGTTTAATTACATTATTACTGGCTGGTTTTTTGCTTAAAAAGATAAAAAATATAGATGCACCACAGTCTCGCTTCAATATCAATTCCAAGAATTGGCATTACAAGCCAAGCTTAATAAATGCTTGTCTTTTTTCTATTTGGCATTTATGTAAAAAATTATCTTCGCTAGTTATTTTAACTTCTTTTTGTAAAATATTTAGTTCTTTTCTGCAAATATTTAATATTTTTGGTTCGATAAGAGCAAGATCACTAAAATTTGATGTTTTTTGAGTGTGTTCTGTAGATGTAGATTTTTTAAAGTTTGGCAGCAATGAAGAAGAATAATTATCGAGTAGCAAAGAGTGAGGATTGCTGTATTTATTAAAGATAGTATTATAATTTTCAGAATATTGAGCATGAGATATTTTGTTTGTTACATAATCTTCTTCTAATGTTAAAATTTCTTTTCTAAAATTTTTTAAAACCTTTTCTTCTGTTGCTTTTAGATTAATTAATTTTGCTCTGCTTTCTGCATTAGAAAGCTCCCAAATAGAAGAAATTGGCCATAAGAATATATTCACAAAAGCAATATCATGATCTTCGTTATAAAAAGAGCCTCCACCAGGAAAAAAAGAAGCTTGAAATGCAGAGCTTGGATCTTTTTTTTCGATTAATAATTTTTTTTTCTCGTATTCTGTATAGGCAAGCATTTGTCTTTTATTTATGCCTTCGGCACAAGAAAACAAAAGAATAACAAGGCTAATAATTATAATATTTTTCATCTATGTTTCTTTTTTTAATTATATAACTTTCTTTGTTAATAACATCTAGTTGCAACATTGAATCTAACTCTTTTTCTTCTTTACGCATTAAGTGATGAATATTATCTTGTGTGGCACTATAATTAATTTGCGAAACAGCATTATAACCACTGATAGGATCCCAAAGAATAGACCATGGCCATGTTAATAAATTTATTATTCCTAAACCATATTCTCTGCCATAAAAAGAACCGCCACCAGGTAAAAAACCTAGGCCAATGCCAAGTGATTGTTTTTTTTCTTCAACATACAAACTGTTATTTTTCCAGTGAGATAATTGTTTTTTTTCTTGCCTTGTTAAAGGTGAAGCACAAGAAAAAACTAACAATACAACAATTATAAAACAGAATTTCTTTGCTACTTGTAGGCAATTTTGCATATCTTTCATATTGCATTAAAATTATAAATAAAAAAACACACAATAAATTATATGATAATTTTTTTATTTAGCAAGTATTTTTCTTGCAATATATGTTAATATTAAGTTAAAATGATAGAAAATGGCTGATTTTAAGCTGGTTTTTTTGCTTAATCTTTTGATTTTTAATTATGTTAAAAAAAATTGTTATTCACAACTTTCGTTGTTTTAAAAAATTTCAGATAAGTGGCTTAAAGCAGTTAAACATTATTGTAGGCGACAACAACTCGGGCAAAACTGCTTTTTTAGAGGCGGTTTTTATTGTGTGTAAACCGCAGTTAAAACATTTATTTTGGCTAGTAAAACAACGAATCGAAAACCCCGATTCCATAGCTAGCATACAAGAAGAGCTTGATTTTTTATTTAACGATGTTAACGAAAAAGCAAAAATAGAAGTTGAAAGTGAAGATGGCGAATTTTTTATTGATGTTGAAAAAAATACTGAAGTTGATTCGCAAAAATGTTTCTCTCTATATGTATCTAAAAAAGAATGTTTCGCTGTTGATATACATTCTGGAGTGCGATTCCAAAAAAAAGAGATATGTGAAGAAAGGCAATTTATTTACAATGAAAAATTATCAAGCAAAGATTTTTCTCAATTAAATACCGAAATTAAAAGCAAAAAATCCCTAAAACCAGAGCAGTTAAATAAAATCGTTGCTTTTCTCGTTGAAGATTACCATCATACAAATATTTTTATTAATTCTGTTTATCATCTCAAAGAAAAGTATTTAATACAACTTTTAAAACAACTCGAAATATTAAAATTTGAAGATCGAGAAACTTGGAAAAATAATGTTTTGCCTTTTTTGCAAAAAATTTATCCAGATTTAGTAGGGGTTGAGTTTGGCAGAAATAGTAGAATCATCATCGAAACCAACACCAATGCTCTGCCGTTAAGTTATATGGGCGATGGTTTTAAAAAATCTTTTTATTTGTTGTTGGCAGTTTATTGTTGCAAAGATGGAGTGTTGGTGATTGACGAGTTAGAAACTGGCATCCACTATGAAAATCAGCTAGCGGTTTGGCAAATACTACTTTCTGCTAGCAAAAAATTTAACACTCAATTATTTATCAGCACTCATTCTTACGAAATGCTAGAATACTTGCAAAAAGCCATAGAAAACCTACCGCAAGAAGATAAAAAACACTTCCAAGAGCAGTTAAGTTTATATTCGTTGTTAAAAATAAATAACGAACCAAGTGTTTTTGAATATAGTTATGCTGGTTTTGAATCTTTTATTGAAAACAACAGAGAATTTAGATAATATATGAAGCAAAACACCAAAATAAAACTTATTATTGTTGAAGGTAGAAACGATTTGTTATTTTTAAATTTTTTATTTAAAAATTTCTTACAAATTAATTTAGAAGAAAAACAATTAGATGAGAAAAAATCCGATAAAAACAGTTTTTATTTGTATCATAATAAAAATGATGAAGATATTTTTGTTATGCCAATACAAGGTTTTCAAAATGAAGAAGTATTATTTGAAAATATTAAATTAAATATACAAAAGTTAACTTCTAAAAATCAGAATCTAACTTTTGATCTAAATTTAATTCTTGATAATGATGATAGTTTATCAAAAAGAGAAAAGCAAATTGGTAATGTATTTAAAAAACTAAGAAATTTACACGATATTAAAATTGATAAAACAGAATATTTTTTGTTGCCAGGTGCTGAAAAAAATGGGCAACTTGAAGATTTAATCTATAAATGTTTATCTACCTTATTAACACCTGATTTTAAGTGTTTCGATAATTTTAAAGAATGCATGAATCAGCCTTCTATAAAACTTCTGTATAAAAAAAATGATAATTTTTTTTCTAAGTTAAAATTAGAATATTATTTTGCTTTTTTTGCAAATAAAGATAATGATACTTCTTGTGATATGGCAAAAAAATTAAAATTTATAGAAGAGAAAATTATTTTAACAGAAAAAGAAGAGAAAATTATTTTAACAGAAAAAGAAGAGAAAATTATTTTAACAGAAAAAGATGAAAAGAAAAATAAAGTGCGGCAAATATGTTCTGAACTTATCAAACAATTATCAACATTTATAGGCAAAACACTCGATGTTAATCACCCTCCCCTAGAGGGAGGGTAAATTTGCTATCTTTGATAGTAAATTTGGGAGGGGGAATATCTGTGTAAAACTTTAAAATTTGAGTGTTTTACTAGTGTTTTATTACCCCTCCCCGAAGGCTTTGCCTTCGACCCTCCCTCAAGGGGAGGGTGATAAGATCGAGCTGTATATACTGATAGCTCATTTGAATTTGACATCGATGAAAAAAAAGATGAAAATGGTGAACTGATTTACCCAGAAAACAACCCAGATTATCGCTATATCAAGCTTAAAATAAAATAAGCCCTCGGTGCCATCACCCTCCCCTAGAGGGAGGGTAAATTTGCGAAGCAAATTTGGGAGGGGGGGAAAGATCTAAAAACAACTTTAAAATTTGAGGAGTGTGCTAGGGTTGATGCCCCCTCCCCGACATTGCCTTGCAATTTCGACCCTCC
>CAMAWV010000030.1 GCA_945862075.1 Rickettsia typhi
AAAACAATCGCCGAATCAAATAATTTTATTGTTCTTGATAAATACATAAAGCAATGCGATTCTGCCACAGGCCATCAAAGCGAAAATGATTTAGAGCAAGAACTTGTTAATGATTTGGTAAATCAAGGTTATGAATTTTTGCCAAATCTTAACTCGCCCCAAGCTATGCTTGCCAATGTTAAAGTGCAACTAGAGAAGCTAAATAATGTTAATTTTTCTCAAAGCGAATGGTTGCGTTTTGTAGAAACTTATTTAAACAAGCCAAGCGATGGCATTGTTGAAAAAACCACAAAAATTCACAATGATTATATTTATGATTTTGTGTTTGATGATGGGCGAATTTTTAACATTTATTTGTTTGATAAAAATAACTTGAGCAGCAATAAATTGCAAGTAATCAAGCAATTCGAGCAAATCGGCAAACAGCTTAATCGTTATGATGTGACTATTTTGGTTAATGGTTTGCCTTTGGTGCAAATTGAATTAAAAAAAAGAAGCATTGCCATACGTGAGGCTTTTAATCAAGTTCATCGCTACAGCAAAGAAAGTTTTAACTCTGATAATTCTTTATATAAATTTTTACAGATTTTTGTAATTTCTAACGGCACTTACAGTCGTTATTTTGCCAACACAACCAAACGCAATAAAAACAGTTTTGATTTTACCATTAATTGGGCAACATCTGATAATGAACGAATCTTTGATTTAAAAGATTTTACAGCAACATTTTTTCAGAAAAATACTTTGCTTAATGTGCTTTTTAATTACTCGGTTTTTGATACTAGCAATAATTTGTTGGTGATGCGACCCTATCAAATTGCTGCTTGCGAAAGAGTGTTGTGGAAAATCAAAAGCTCTCATCAGGCAAAAAATTGGAGCAATACTCAAAGTGGCGGATACATTTGGCACACCACTGGCTCGGGCAAAACTTTAACCAGCTTTAAGGTGGCGCAAATTGCAACAAAACTAGATTTTATCGATAAAGTATTTTTTGTGGTTGATCGTAAAGATTTAGATTATCAAACAATGAAAGAATATCAAAGGTTTTCGCCAGATAGTGTTAACGGCTCTAATAGCACCGCAGGCTTAAAACAAAATATTGAAAAAGATGATAATAAAATTATTGTAACCACTATTCAAAAGCTTAACAACCTAATAAAAACCGAAGAAGATCTGGCAATTTACAGCAAGCAAGTGGTGTTTATTTTTGATGAGTGTCATCGTAGCCAATTTGGCGAGGCTCAAAAAAACATAAAAGAGAAATTCAAAAAATTTTACCAATTTGGTTTTACGGGCACACCGATTTTCGGTGATGACATCGTAGAGGGAAGATTGATTCGCAAAGGAAATGCCTTGGGTGCCGAAACCACAGCAAGTGTGTTTGGTTGCCAGTTGCATTCTTATGTTATTACCGATGCTATACGTGACGAAAAAGTGCTTAAGTTTAAAGTAGATTACAACGATGTGAGCCCCAAGTTTAAAGCCATTGAGAGCGAGCAAGATGAGAAAAAATTAAGTTCTGCCGAAGCTAAACAAGCCTTGCTTCATCCAGAAAGAATCAGAGAAATATCGCAATATATTTTAAAAAATTTTCACTATAAAACCCATCGCTTGCAAGGAGGAAATAAAGGCTTTAATGCTATGTTTGCGGTAAGCAGTGTAGATTCGGCCAAGCTTTACTACGAAACTTTCAATAATTTACAAAAAAACAGCGATAAAAAGTTAAAAATTGCTACAATTTTTTCGTTTGCGGCCAATGAAGAGCAATCTTTTGCAGGCGAAATTCAAGACGAAAGTTTTGATGTTTCTGCCATGAATAGCAGTGCAAAAGAATTTTTAAGCTCGGCCATTAAAGATTATAACGATTTATTTAAAACTAATTATAATGTTGATAGTAAAAGTTTTGAAAATTATTATAAAGATTTGACTAAAAGAGTGAAGGCGCAAGAAGTAGATTTGCTGATTGTGGTGGGTATGTTTCTTACTGGTTTTGATGCTCCAACTCTTAACACTTTGTTTGTTGATAAAAATTTAAGATATCACGGCTTGTTGCAGGCTTATTCAAGAACCAACCGAATTTATGATGCTACAAAAACTTTTGGAAATATTGTGAGTTTTCGTAATTTAGAGCAGGCTACGATTGATGCCATTACTCTGTTTGGCGATGAAAATACTAAAAATGTGGTGCTAGAAAAAAGCTATAAAGAATATATGGAAGGTTTTACCGATGCCACAAAAGATAAGGTAAGAAGGGGTTTTATTGAGGTGGTAGCAGAATTAGAAAAAAGCTTTCCAAATCCTGAAGCTATCAAAAAAGAAGCCGATAAACAAGCTTTTGTTAAATTGTTTGGCGAATATTTGCAAATAGAAAATGTGCTACAAAACTACGATGAATTTGCCAGCCTTAAAGCAATGCAAAACCTCAATATAAATGATGCTGTGGCGGTTGAAAATTTCAAAGCAGAGCATCGTTTAAGTGATGAAGATTTAATTGCTTTTAAGGCAATCAAAATTCCATCAGAACGAAAAATGCAAGATTACTGCTCAACTTATAATGACATAAGAGATTGGCTTCGAAAAGAAAAAGCCAGCAATGAAAAAGCAAAATCAACGATAGATTGGAGCGAGGTGGTGTTTGAAGTTGATTTGTTAAAATCGCAAGAAATCAATTTAGATTATATTTTAGAGCAGATTTTTGAGAGTAACAAAAAAATTCAAGATAAAACCGCTTTAATTGAAAATGTGCAAAGAATGATTAGAGCAAGCTTTGGCAATCGAGCAAAAGAAAGCTTGGTGGTTGAGTTTATCAATCAAACCGATCTCGATAAAATTGCCGATAAAGCTAGTGTGATTGAGGCTTTCTATGAATTTGCTAAAGCAAAGCAATTACACGAAGCCGAAGAATTAATTAATGCTGAAAATTTAAACAAAGAATCTGCAAGGCGTTATATTTTGGTTTCAATTAAGCAAGAATATGCTAGCGATAACGGAACCGATCTTGACGATATTTTGCCGAAAATGAGCCCGCTAAACCCACAATATCTAACTAAAAAACAAAGTGTTTTACAAAAAATCTCTGCCTTTGTAGAAAAATTTAAAGGCATTGGCGGCAAAATTTAGAAAATGCAAATTTGTATTAAACTCAAAATTATTTTATTGAAACTGCTTTATATCATTTCTACTCTATAATGGAAATGGCACTATTTATTTCGCTGATAAAATTGCTAATTTCTGGGGTGAGATTTTGGCAATCGCTTGGCAGTTGGGCGATTTTTTCAACCAATGCCGAGCCAACAACAATGCCATCTGCACCAATATTAGCAAATTCTTGGGCTTGCATGCTATTTTTAATGCCAAAACCAACCACAATTGGTAAATTAGTAATTTGTTTTAATTGCTCAATTTGTAAAACATTATTAGATGCTTTAGCTTGTTTGGTGCCTGTAATTCCGGCAAGCGAAATTAAATAGGCAAAGCCACTAGTGTTTTGTAAAATTTGTTTTGCTCTATTAATTGGGGTGGCAGGAGAAATTAAATTAATAAAATCAAGCTGTGCTAATTTAATAAAATCAAGTATCTCGTTTTGCTCTTCAAGTGGCGAATCTACAATTAAAACTCCATCTGCCCCTGCTTTTTTAATATCGAAAAAAACTTGTTCTAAACCATATTTTAAAATTGGGTTAAAATAGCTCATCAGCACAATTGGAGTGCTCTGATTTTGCTGGCGAAAATCGGCAATTAAATTAAGAGTTTTTGCTAATGTTGCCCCCGATTGCACCGCTCTTTTACTAGCCATTTCAATAATAGGGCCATCACCTGACGGATCTAAAAAAGGCATTCCAACTTCAATTATATTTACTCCTAATTTTGGCATAGCTAACATAGTGGTAAGAGTTGCCTGATAAGAAGGATCGCCAGCACATAAATAGGCAACAAAAGCAGGCTTGCTTTGTTGTTTTAATTGTAAAAAAGTTTGAGAAATTCTCATAATTTTACTCCCAAAAAATTAGCCACAGTGTTAATGTCTTTATCGCCCCTGCCCGATAGATTAACGATAATTGATTGATCTGGCCTCATGGTTTTCGCTAATTTGCAGGCAAAAGCAATGCCGTGAGCCGATTCAAGTGCAGGAATGATGCCTTCGGTTTTGCATAGCAATTGAAAGCATTCTAAAGCTTCATCATCGGTGGCAGAAACATACTGCACTCTGCCAATTGAGTGTAAATAAGCATGTTCTGGACCTATTCCGGGGTAATCTAAGCCTGCTGAAATAGAGTGTGTATCGTGAATTTGCCCATCTGCGTTTTGTAAGAAAAAAGTTTTGTTGCCGTGTAAAACCGCCTTGGTGCCTTTGCTAATAGATGCCGAGTGCAAGCCAGATTCAATGCCTTTGCCACCTGCTTCTACTCCATACATTGCTACTTGGTTATCGTTAATAAAATCGTAAAATAAACCAAGAGCATTTGAGCCGCCACCAATGCAGGCAACTAAAGCATCGGGCAGGTTTTGTTGCAGGGCTAAAATTTGTTGTTTTGCTTCTTTGCCAATTATTGAGTGAAAATCGCGCACCATTTGTGGATATGGATGCGGACCAGTTACCGTGCCAAGCAAATAGTAGGTTTTTTCAGGGTTGGCAACCCAATCGCGCATTGCTTCGTTGATGGCATTTTTTAGGCTTTTTGAGCCAGTTTCTACCGCCTTTACTTCGGCTCCTAAAAGTTTCATGCGAAAAACATTTGGGGCTTGTCTGGCAATATCTTTTGCCCCCATATAAATAGTGCAAGGCAACGAAAACAAAGCACAAACGGTAGCAGTGGCAACTCCGTGTTGCCCCGCCCCTGTTTCGGCGATGATGCGTGTTTTACCCATTTTTTTGGCAAGTAAAATTTGCCCTAAACAGTTATTGATTTTATGTGAACCAGTGTGGTTTAGTTCGTCTCTTTTTAAATAAATTTTTGCTCCACCGTAATGTTTAGTGAGTTTATTTGCTAAATATAGCGGGCTTGGCCTACCAATGTAGTGAGTAAAATAGTAATTTAATTCTTGCCAAAATTGAGGATCGTTCTTGATTTCTGCATAGTTTTGCTGTAGCTCTAATACTGCTGGCATTAAGGTTTCGGCAACATAAGCTCCGCCAAATTCACCAAATTTACCTTGTTTATTTGGTTGTTGATAAAAAGAATTAAGCATATTAAACCGCCAATAATTTAACTATTTTTGTTGTGGCAAAAGTAGTTGTAGTTAAGATAAAGCAAGAAATTGCCAGCAAAACTTGGTAGTTTTGCCAAAAGTTATCATTAAAAGCCAAATAAGATAATAGTAAAATTGGTAAAATAAGAGGCAAGGCAATGATAGCCATATAGCCTAATGAACGAAAATTATTTGCCAAAACTCCAGACATAGCGGCAATAAAACTGATGGTTAAAGTAGAAATAGCAATAATCGCTAGTATTTTAGCAATATTTAGTAGGCTAAAATTTTGCAATATTGCTAAAAACAATGCGCCTGCAATCATAGGAAAAACCACTCCAAGCCAGCTTGCTAAAATTTTTGCCAAGATAAATTTTTCAAAATTACTAAAAAGCAACAGCATTTGCTCAATTGTGCCATCAGAAATATCGGTGTGACAAAAGTTTTGAAAAAAACCTAAAATTACTAACAAAGATGAAAGAATAGTAGCAAGTAAAAACAGATTTTGTTGGTTAATGCTAGTTGCTTGGTGTAAAAACTGAAAGATCACTAAAAAAACCACAAAAAATAATAAATTAACCATAAATTGCTGAGATTTAAACCATAAATTGTTAATTTCGTAAGCAATTATAGTAAAAAACATAGCTAAATAGTAGTTAAGATTGATTCGAGATATTTACGATAGTCGGAGTTTGTTTTATATTTTTGGCACAGCTTGATAAACTGTTCTTGATTGATAAAATTTTGCTGGTAAGCAATTTCTTCGAGGCAGGCAATTTTTAAGCCTTGCCGTTTTTCGATAGTTTGAATAAAGCTTGCCGATTCTAGCAAAGAATCAGGTGTGCCAGCATCAAGCCAAGCAAAACCTCTGCCTAATTTGACTACACCCAAAGATTTTTGTTGTAAATAAACATTATTAACATCGGTAATTTCTAGCTCGCCTCTGGCTGATGGCTTGAGATTTTTGGCAATTTCAACAACCTCATTATTATAAACATAAAAACCAGTTACTGCCCAATTTGATTTTGGCTGAGTTGGTTTTTCAACAATTGAAACTGCTATATTATTAGATAATTCAACCACTCCATAACGAGCAGGATCGGAAACTTGATAAGCAAAAATCATTGCCTTGCATTGATGAGAAGTAAAAGATGCAATATGTTGATGAAAGTTTTTAAAATAAAAATCGGAGCCGTAAAAAATATTGTCGCCCAAAATTAAACAAACCGAGCTTTTGCCAATAAATTTTTCGCCAACCACAAAGGCCTCGGCAATACCGCCAGGTTTTTCTTGCACTGCATATTGTAATTTTAGCCCAAAATCTGAACCATCTCCTAAAAATTTGCTAATGTTTGGAGTATCAGAAGGAGTGCTGATAATTAAAATTTCGGTGATACCAATATTCATAAGATTCGCAAGTGGATAGCAAATCATTGGTTTATCATAAACTGGCAATAATTGCTTGCTGATAATATTAGTAAGCGGGGCTAACCTAGTGCCACTTCCTCCTGCTAAAATGATGCCTTTCATAGTTTTTATTTTATTTTGTTATTTTCATCAACCAACACCACTTTTGGTTGCCAAGTTTTTGCTTCAAGATGTGATAAAGAGCAGTAGGCAATAATAATAACTAAATCGCCCACACAAGCTTTTCTAGCCGCTGCTCCATTAATTTGAATGATGCCCGAATTTTTTTTGGCAGAAATTACATAAGTAGTAAATCTTTCGCCGTTATTAATATTTACCACATCTACTTGTTCGTAAGGCAAAATATTAGCCTCTTGCAACAAGGCTTCATCGATAGAAATTGAGCCTTCATAGTGTAAATCGGCACCGCTTACGGTTGCTCGATGAATTTTAGCTTTTAACAAATTTAACTGCATAAATTAAGTATTTTTAATGGTGGCAATTTTAAGTTCTTTGAGTTGCTTTTCGGGCACTAAAGCAGGGGCATTCATCATTAAATCTTGTGCTTTGCCATTCATAGGAAACGGAATAACTTCGCGTATATTTGGCTCGTCGGCTAAAAGCATAATGATGCGATCGATACCAGGAGCAAGGCCTCCGTGAGGTGGAGCACCATATTTAAAAGCGGTAAGCATTGCACCAAATTGTTTTTCAACCACTTCTTTGCCATAACCTGCCAAGGCAAAAGCTTGATACATAATTTCTGGCTTGTGATTGCGTATAGCACCTGAACATAACTCAACTCCGTTACAAACTATATCGTATTGAAAAGCTTTAATATTAAGTGGATCGTTATTTAGCAAGGCTTCTAAACCACCTTGAGGCATAGAAAAAGGGTTGTGAGAAAAATCAATTTTGCCAGTTTCAAAGTTTAGTTCATACATCGGAAAATCGGTAATCCAGCAGAATTTATAAACTGATTCATCAATTAATTTTAGTTCGTTGCCAAGTTTGATGCGCACTAAACCAGCAAGCTTGGTGGCAAAATTTGGCGTTCCACAAGCAAAAAATACCGCATCGCCTGCTTGTAAATTGGCGATATTTTGTAAGTTTTGCAATTGCTCTTGGCTTAAAAATTTGGCGATTGGGCCTTTTGCCTCGTTATTTTCATCAAAAACAATATAAGCCAAGCCTTTTGCCCCCTGTTGTTGAGCAAATTCGATGGTTTTATCGAAGAAAGATCGGGGTTGATTGCTACATTTTGGAGCAGGAATGGCTTTAATAATTTCGTGATTAGCAATTGCTTTGGTAAAAATGCTAAAACCAGAATTTATAAAAACACTAGTGGCATCAGATAAAATAAGCGGATTTCTTAAATCTGGCTTATCGATGCCATATTTTTGCATAGCTTCTTGATAAGGAATTTGCACAAAAGTTTTTTCGGTGAGTTTTTTAGTGCCAAATTGGGTAAAAATATTATACATTACAGGCTCAATAACTGCAAAAACATCGGCTTGAGTGGCAAAAGCCATTTCAACATCTAGTTGGTAAAATTCAGGAGAGCGATCGGATCGGAGATCTTCGTCGCGAAAGCAAGGAGCAATTTGAAAATATTTATCGAAACCAGAAACCATTAAAAGCTGTTTAAACTGCTGTGGAGCTTGTGGCAAAGCATAAAATTTACCAGGATGCAACCGAGCAGGCACCAAGTAGTCTCGGGCACCTTCGGGAGAAGAGGAGGTAAGAATTGGGGTTTGGATTTCTAAAAAACCTTGTTTGGTCATTTCAAAGCGTATTGCTTGAATTACTTGTGAGCGAAGCACAATATTTTGGTGAGTTTTTTGTTTTCTTAAATCAAGAAAACGATATTTTAGCCTTAATTCTTCTGGGTAATGTTGGCTTTCGTCATTTATTTGAAAAGGAATTTGTTCGGATAGCGATTCGATAAATAAAGTTTCAACTTTAATTTCAATTTCGCCAGTGCTGATTTTATTATTAACAAGCTCTAGTTGCCTTGCAACCACAAAACCAGTGATGGTAATTACCGATTCTAGCTTGATGGTGGCAATGTTTTGTAAATCAAGATTTGGGTTTTGCTGATCTAAAACTAATTGAGTAATGCCGTAATGATCGCGCAGATCGATAAAAATTAGGCTACCGTGATCTCTTTTGGAATGAACCCAACCCGATAATTTCACTTGGGCATTGAGATTTTTAATGGTAAGTTGAGCACAGTTGTGAGAGCGATATTGATGCATTTTGTTAAATTAAGTTGCATTTATAGAACAAAATATTATTGTAAGACCAGCTATTAAATTTGCAACAGAAATTGTTTAAAGAAAATTTTTTAAACTTCATTTGTTAAAATTAAAAATATTACCAATAGCAGTTTGAAATTGTTCCAGCTTGACTATAAATTCCCCCATGTTAAAATCGCCAAGCCATTTTTAACTAACTCATCCGCGTTCCAGCTTGACTATAAATTCCCCCATGTTAAAATAAATGGCTGGGCTTTATACCATGCAAGCCCTGAGTTGCGAAATGAAATAAGACAAATAATGCAAGATAATTTAATTAAATACTTAAAATAAAAATATGAAAGAACAAAATTATAACATAGAAAATCTCGGCAATACTTATTATCTTTTTAGAAAAAATAACGAACATATGATAAATAATATTAAAATGTTTGCCTTGATACATAGAGAGAAAATAGCACTTGACTTGGGATTGAGCGAAGAACAAGCTGGTTTTATGCAAAAAATTATTGATGATAAAATCTGGGCGGATAAAACTTATACTTACAACAGCATAAAAAATAAAGATATGCCAAATAATTTTTTAGAGTATTTTTTGTCTTGGGATCCTTTGGAAAAGGATTTAAGATATAGATCAAAATTGACTAAATCATTTTTAGAAAGTCAAAATTTAATTAATGATAATTGGGAAAAATATTTTATCATAAGCAAAATACAACTTAAAAATATGCTAGCAGGAAAGGGCTTGGTCGGTGCAATAAAAAAAGAAATGAAAAACAAGCCGTTAAACTTAAATATTTTTGATTTAAAAGATCGATTTGTAAAAAAACTAATCACAGAAGAGCAATATGATTATTTTCAAAAGGTAGAGCAAAATTTGTTTGGTTTAATTACTCACAAAGAGTTCTTTTTTACAATTATTAAAAATCGTGTTGGGATGGCAAATGAAACACAATTTTTAAAAATGGTAGATTTAGCAAAAGAAACGAAATTCCCTGATGAAGCCAGTAAGTTTGGTAGTTCCAGCTTGACTATAAATTCCCCCATGTTAAAATATTAACTTTTGTATTTTGCTTACTGGCTTTGTTCCAGCTTGACTATAAATTCCCCCATGTTAAAATAAAATCAATTGGCTCTATTGTAGATTGATAGTTCCAGCTTGACTATAAATTCCCCCATGTTAAAATTGCCATTGTCAACACGAAAAAGATGTCTATGTTCCAGCTTGACTATAAATTCCCCCATGTTAAAATATTACAAAATTGTTTTTAATTTTGTTAGATGTTCCAGCTTGACTATAAATTCCCCCATGTTAAAATTATTGAGAACATCTTGAAAATCAAAACTATGTTCCAGCTTGACTATAAATTCCCCCATGTTAAAATACGAGCTGGTGGGAGCCTTGTAGAATAAGGCTCCCTAGATGTTTTAAATTGAAAAAAATGAAGTTTTTTTACTAAAAAAGCTCATATTGTGTTGGATTTTTTGGCGATTTTTTATTTGCTTTGCCGTTAAAAGTGATCATGTTTTCGTATTGTTTATCGGTGAATTTTAAAATATGCACTTTTCCTAGTTCCGGCACTAGTTTTTCAACATATTTAATATATTTTTCGGCCAACTCTGTGCCGTTGCAAAATTTTTGATAAACCGAAAATTGCGCCATTTCAAAACCTAAATCAAGCAACGCATTGCGAAATTTTGTTGCTGATTGTCGTTGTTTTTTGGTGGTTACTGGTAAATCAAATAATACTTGAATCCACAATATTTTATAAGATGAAATTGAGTTAAACATAAATTATTAAAATTTATAATAAATTTTATAATATATTAACAATTTTAAAAGTCTATAATTTTTTATCAAAATATTTTAACAATTTCCATAAATAAAAAAAATTAAACTTCAATTTCAAAATCTGTTGGTAAAATTGGCAATTCTAATAAATCTTTTTTTTGCCCAAGGCTATCAACAAAAGATTGGCAAAGCCTAATCAATGAATTGTTAAGACTAGTTTTTTCGTTGTTCTCTGTTGTAACTTCTATTTGCAAAACCCCACTTAAAATTTTTTTATGATCGGTGGTTAACTCGCTAATTTGCGGTGTTTGTTGTGATATTTTTTTTACCATAAAATCAACAATTGGCCGATAAGGCTCCATTAAATCATCAACCAAGCAAAAAGCATTTTCCATATTGCTATGATGAATGCCAATTGCAGGAGTAAGGCCGCAAGAAAAAACCGCCCTGCTTGTGCTAGAGCGCAAAATGGTGTAGCCATAATTTAACAAAGAATTGATGCCAACATTAGAATAATCTCGGCGAAAGTTTTTATCGAATAATTTTTGCCAATATTTTTTAGCCGCTTGGGCTTCGATGTTGTAAGGGTCGCCAGAAGTTACTTTTTTAGCTAACAATAACAATTGTTGCTCTTGTGTTTTGGTAAAAAATGATAAAATCTTGGCTTGATTAGTGATTTTTGCTTTTACAATAGTTTGCCAAAGCCTTTTATTTAGAGGCTTGGTGGCGGCTATTTGTAAATTAATTTTTTGTTTGTGTAAATAATGCGGATTGGTTGGGTAAAAAATGCCAGACGGAGCATAATTTTTGCCTAAAACTAAAATTATTGTGCCGTTTTCTAGTAGTTCGTTTAGTAAATTAGTGCTTAATGTGGCTCCTGTGCCATTTAAAATTAAAATATCAATATCAGATAAAGCAATTTGAGATTTAAGAACTTTATCAATTTGCACTTGCATAAAGCCTCGATGAAGCGAGATAAAAGCTAGACGATCGGCAATTTCTATTACTCTTCCCATTTTTATTATTCTTTAAAAATTGGCCCATTATCAAAAACTTTACCAGATGGTGAAACAAAAAGCTTTCTTAACTTTTTTGATTTTAAAGTTTTGATATTTAAATAAAAAGAACCCTTTGTTTTATCTTGATTATTATTTTCTTCTTTGCCTTGTGTAATGTTATGAGGAAAATAAACACATTGAGAAGTTGATCCGATAATTTTTACAACTACTGTTTTTATTTTGCCATCTTCTTCTATTCGAACTAAATCGTCTTTAAATAACTTGATAATTAGCTTGGCTGCAGGGTGAGGTTTTAATTTTTCTAATTCTTGCTCTTGGCTAAATTTTTTGTGATAGTTTATGTATTGAAAGCCATCTTCTCCGGTTAAAACTTGGTAAGGGCAATTAGCTTTAAAATTTGAAACAACATCGGTGATATATTTGGAATTTGGCATTTTCCATAAAGAAATATGATGATTACCGTTAGTTTTGATGATTTTAGTAAATTTTTGAGTTTTAATTGGGTGGCTAATTTCTAGAACCGATTTATTATTATCATAAAGCCTTACACTTTTAATGCCTGTTATTTTGCTAAATTCTGGCAGAATTTTTTCTTGAAATTCTTTATCTGAATTTGCCTTGCCTGCTTCAATAAGTAATAAATCTTTAATTTTATTATCTCTCACATAATAAACATCAGATTTTTTTAGAGCGGTTAATTTTGTTCTAATAACTAAATTGCATTCCGCTGGTTTTTTCTTGTCGTTATAAACTAAAACTGGTTTATTTAGCTTACCATAATTGGTTTCGTCGTGTAGTTTTACATTTTTGTTGTGATCGATTTTGTGTGAAACAATGATTTTATCTATTGTTTCTTTAACATCTTGGCGAAATGAATTCCAGTGGTTGGGGAGTTGTATTTCTAGCTTGTTTATATCAAAATTTTTAGCATTATCTCCAGAAATTTTTTGCAGCAGTTTTTGATCGGTTAGGGCTATGCAAACAGCATCAATAGCATGATGGCGATGATCTTGGCGATTTTTTTTGCCAGAATTTTGTTTGTTAGAATTTTGATCATCAGAATTTTGCTTGTTTGAAGATTCGTTGCTAAAAACTTCGCCTGTTTCTGGATCAAAATCTAGTTTGTTTAATACAGAATTTAACCCCCAGTTATGGCGTAAAAGTGCAGTAACTTTGCCGTTGCCAATTTTGATGTTGTCTTTTGGGCAGATTTGTTGCAAATATTGCTTGGCAACCCTAGAAATATAACGAGTATCATTAAGCTGGCTGGCTAAAAAAGAGTTTTGATCGGCAAATTTTTTCATTGCCTCAGGCTCAAATCGCCATCTTTTATGCTTTGGCATTGTTTTGGTGCGTTGTAAAATTTCTAGATAATTGTAGCTTGCAGAAGATGTAAAGGCTTCAAAAGGCGAGCGGTTGCCTTTAAAAGCATTGGCAGATTTGGAAGAGATGGTTTTATTGGCAATGGAATCGTCTAGAGTTTGTGAAAATGGCAAAATATGCTCAATTTCAAATTCGGCAGAAAAAAGTTTTTCAATAGAAATTGTTTTGCCAGAATACGGGCATTGACGATTATTAACATCTTTAAAATCAAGCTCTTTCCATAGTTTATATCTTAAACGATTTTCATAATTATCTGGTATGTTGTTTTCGGCTAAAATTTGCTTGGCTTCTTTGTTTTCTTTTTCGTTTGCATTTTGTTGTTTTTCGGTTTGTTTTTTTTGTTGCTTGGTTTGTTTTAATTCTCGAGCTAGCTCCACATAAATTTGGGCAGGTTTGCCGTGGTTTCTAATAATATCATTTACCACTTTTCGAATTTGATTTAAAGCAACATGCACGGTTGGGTTGGCTATTTTGCCATAATTTTGCTCTTCTTGTGAGGCAAATTTTGTTTTAACTTCAACTACCGAAGTAGGAATGGCAGAGGCATAATAGGGTAAAAAATCGGCTTCGCCGTTGCCATAATTTTCGTTGCTGTGGCTGATTCCTAAAAATTTTAGCGCTTCATCGTATCGGCAATTTTGTGTTTGCATTGCTTCGCAAAGTTGTTGTAAAATTTCTTTACACATCCTGCCAACACCAGTGTTTTGAAAGTTGTTAATAGTGAGTTTGCTTAAATTTTTTGCCTGTTCTGGCAAAACTTGCCATTCGGTTAGAGCTTTGTTTTTGATTTTTTCTTCTTCGTCTGCTTCGAGTAAAAATTCGACAATTTCATCTTGTTTGGCAAGTGAAAATTGTTGCCATAAATTGCCAAAATATTTTTCGTTGGCAAGCAAGTTTAAAGTTGGGTTGGCTTGTAAATCGAGCCTTCTTTCGCTCTCAAGATTAAACTCATAATCGTGTTGATAGCTGGTTTCTTTGGTGTTGAGTTCTTTTTTTAAAACAGAAAATTTTACTGGTGATTTTTGCGAATTTAATTTATTAATAAGTTTTTGTTTTTGTTCCAAAGAAAGCTCAATTTGTTCTCTTGTGGCAATGTTTTTTAGTTTTAAATTATTAACTTCCGATAAAATTCGAAATAAACAATAGCTAGGCATTGCCAAATAAGCCCTTGACAAGCTTTTATTGGAGTTTTTTTCAAGTAAATCTACTGCCCATTGTGGCAACTCTTTTAACTTATGAGTGTTTAAAAATTGGCATAAACCTTTATCTTGGGCTTTTAATTTTCTTTGAAAAAAGATGATGCTTTCGATTTTTTGCCAACTTTCTTCGCTAATATTGTGGTGTGATTGTTGAAATTTTTTGATGGTTAAAAACTCTTGCCAATACATTTCTCGAGTGGGATATAAAACATCGTAATCTGCTAAAGCTCTAGCATTTAAGCCTTTATTTAAGCGATGTTTAAATAAATATTCACCAAGAGTTTGGCAATTGTTTTTAGTGAGTTCTGATTGCAAATTATCTCTTTTTTGTTGATCAGAAATTTTATCGATAGCCTTTTCTTTTTTATTTTTTGTTTCTTCTTCTGCTGTTTGGAGGTTGTTAATAATTTCTTTGCGGTTACTTTTAAAACCTCTTCTTTGAGCCAAATGAAAAATGGCTCTGCCTAATTCAAAAGGTAAAATTACTTCGGCAATAGCTTTGGCTCTTAAACTGTAAGGCTCAAGTAATTCGATTTTTTTACTCTCAACTTGATTGCTGGGCATTAAATTGTTGGCTATTAAAAAGTTTAGTAGAGTTTTTTTTCTTGATAAAGCTCGATCTCTTCTTTTTCTCATTCCCCTAGCAATTCTTCTGGCAACTGCTAATGGCTCTTTACTTTTACTTTTAGCATCACGGCTATCTGAAAAAATACGCACTCCTGCATTAATAATTTTTTGCGGAATATTTTCGTGGTTTATTTCAAGAAGGGCAAAGCCAATAGAGTTGGTGCCTAAATCTAGCCCGAGTCGGTAATTTTTAAAATTTTTCATTTTTTGATTAAAAAAATAGTTGCTTAAATAAAAAAGACATTTTAAAATTAAAAATACCAGTGTCAAAATGTTTTTTTCTTTAAAAAAACTAGTTAAATTGGGGAATTTATAGTCAAGCTGGTAATAAGAAGATTTTTTGATTTTATTATCAAAACTTACTTCACAAAATTAGGCAAGAGGGTTCGCCCTCTTGCTTTGATGTTTCTTTCTGTATTTGTTGTTTTAAATAATTTTTCTTAAAATGTTGCGAAATAGGCTTAAAAAGGGTTTGTAGACAACAAAAATTTCTCTGCAACCATCAACTAAAGTGTAGGCTTTGTCGTTAATTTTGGCAACAGAAAGTGTGTGCATGCCAAGTTGGTAGCAATCTAAATGCTTGGTGCTGGTGGTTGCTACTTGTTGCTCGCTAAAAAAATGGGGGTTGAGATGGGTGATTTCGTTAATTACAATGCTCTCGCCATACGATTTTTGGCAATTTTGGGCAGGGCGATAAATTTTGTTGTTAGCCACAAAAATATTGCCAGCACTTCTTGCCGAAACTTGACTCACTTTAATTGGATTTTGCGGGTGAAAAATAAAATCTTGGTGTAAAGATGGGCTATAAGCCAAATAAAGATGCGAATTTGCTTGATCGGCTTTGCTATAAAATAGCCAATAATTGCCTTGATAAAAAAATAAAGTAGGGTCAATTGCCTCTTGATGGCTAAAAATTTCTTTAATGTAGTGAGCTTTTAGGTTTATCGGATCTATCTCGTATAAAATCAGGTTTTTGGTTTTGTAAGATTCGCACAGCAAAAAAATGTTATTTTCTTGGCAAAAAATAAACGGATACGATAAGTGTTTGCCGTTATCAAGCAAGACTTTTTTGTTGGCTAAAATTTTTTTACCTTGCGAATTTTCGCATAAACTAGCGATCATTATTTTGCCTTTTTTCGTGATTTGGCAGTATTCTTCAAACAAAATATAGGTTTGGTTGCTGTGGGTAAAAGAAAATGGGTCGGCGAAAAATTTTAGGCTACTTGGCTTGGCAAGCCAAGAAATTTTGGGCGCAAAATTGCCAACAAAACAACTGATATCGGCATCAACAATGCCAATATTCCATTGTTGCAAATAAAATAGTTTGTGAAAAATTTTTTTAAACATAATAAAAGTGATGTTGCTTTGTTTGGTTTTTTTAAAGAGTTTTTTGTGAAAAAGTCTTGCTTATCTTGATTTTTAGCCTAAAATTTTGCCTAAATAAATTTAATTCACAATATTTTTTATGCTCGATTTTGAAACCTACGATCTCATTAAAATTTTACACATTGTTTCGGTTATTTCGTGGTTGGCGGCCCTGCTTTATTTGCCGAGAATTTTTGTTTATCATTGCAGGGTGCCTTTTGCTTGCGAAAGTTGCCAGCTTTTTCAAGAGATGGAAAAAAAGCTCTACCGCTACATCGCTACTCCTGCTATGGTTTTAAGCTTGCTTTTTGGCTTTTACTTGGCTTTACAAATTGGTTTTGAAGGCAGTGTTTGGTTGCATATAAAAATTGTTTTGGTATTTTTACTGGTGGGCTTTCATTTTCATTTAAATATTTATCGCAAAAAATTTGCCTCGGGCAAAAACAACAAAACACACAAATTTTTTCGCCTGATAAACGAAGTGCCAACCGTACTAATGCTTATCATTGTTGCCTTGGTAGTGCTAAAACCTTTTTGAGAGTACATAATGAGAATGTTGCATCACTGTAATGCAACATTCCCATAATTCGATTATAATTTTTATCACAGCAAATTTTAAAACTTATTGACTAAAAAAATATTTTAAGAAATAATATTGATGCCTAAAATTAGGTTTAATAAAACAATAATTATTTAGTTTAATATGCAACAAAACAGACAGAATTGGTATTGTATTAAATTTGATGTTCCAAAAAATAAAAATATCACTGCCTTAGAATTTTCACAAAAAATGAATTCCTTTTTAGAACAAATTAATGAATTTAATCACTCAATAGTTAATGGAATAGATGATACATACACAGTAACTTCTTATATAGAAGATTTTGAATCAGGAAGTATAAAGTGGTGGTTAGTTGATAAGTTAAATAAAGTTGATGATAAGGCAATTGATAAATTTGTAGATAGTCCAATCAAAACAACAATAGCTGGAATTCTTAAGGTTTGCAAAACAAAAGCTATAGAACTTTTAAGCAACAATGATTTTAAAAATATTCCGTTCGAAGAACGAAAGATTAAAATTGTAAATCCAATTATCCAAGAGATAGAAGTTAAACAAGAAGAATTAAACAGAAATGCCTTGTCTCCTAGAATTGGCATTGACGAAACTAGATTGTTAAAATCTCTGTCTAAAATGTCGGAAATATCGCGAGAATTAGAAGAAAATATCTCTTTTATTGACGATTATAATAATCAAAATAAACAAGTAACAATTTCAAAAGATTTTAATTATAGCGATGTTGTTAATATAGATAATGCTGAATCATTAGAGGAAAAAAAAGTTTCACAAAACACAAACATTATCGAAGATATTTACACATTACTCACTCCAACTTCAAAAAAAGATTTTGAATGGGAATTTGATGACAATGGAAGTAAAATAAAATGCAAAATTGCAGATATAGAATTTTTTAATAAATATCTTAAT
>CAMAWV010000031.1 GCA_945862075.1 Rickettsia typhi
TTTATTTAAAGCATAAAAATGTTTATAAATACCTTCTGGTGTTGGCTTATTATAGTAAGGAGCAACCACTAAACAAGAATCGACCCCAACTTTTTTAGCATGCTTGGTAAATTCTATGGCTTCGGCGGTAGAGTTAGAGCCAGTTCCTGCCATTACCTTGATTTTGTTTTTAGCAGTTGCCACACTAATTTCGATTAACATATTGTGTTCGTCAGAAGAAAGAGTGGGCGACTCTCCTGTGGTGCCACACGGCACAATGCCATCGATACCGCTATTAATTTGAGTTTCAATGATTTTTACAAAACTATCAATATCGAGTTTGTTTTGAGAAAAAGGAGTGATTAGAGCGGTATATGTATTAGTTGCCATAAATTTTAAGATAATGAGTTATTGTTTCAGTTAAGCGATCGATAAAACTTTTAGAAGGAGAAAAGCCTAATTCATTAAAACTATCGTTATTATTGATAGCATATCTAAAATCATGACCAGCTCTATCTTGCACAAATTTAATTTGTTGCTGATAAGAAATATTATTAGATCTTGATTTTAGTTTGTCAAGAATTAAGCAAATTTGTTTGGCAATATCAAGATTAGTAAATTCGCAAGCTCCACCAAATAAATAAGTTTCGCCAATTTTACCTTTTGTGAGAGCAAGATTTATGCCATGGCAATGATCGGCAACAAAAATCCAGTCGCGTATGTTGGAGCCGTTGCCGTAAATTGGAATATCTTTATTTTGTAAGCAACAGCGAATTATGGTAGGGATTAGTTTTTCTTGATGCTGAAATGGGCCAAAATTATTAGAGCAGTTGGTAATAATGGTAGGTAATTTAAAGGTTTCATGCCAAGCTCGAACCAAATGATCAGAAGATGCTTTTGAAGCAGAGTAGGGAGAGTTGGGCTGATAACAACTATGCTTGGTAAAAGGCTTGTCGTTTAACGAAAGCGAGCCAAAAACTTCATCGGTTGAAACATGTAAAAAACGAAAATCTGGTTTATTGTTTTTTTGGCAATATTGCACAGAAGCCTGCAATAAACTGTAGGTGCCGTTAATGTTGGTTTGAATGAAAATTTCAGAAGAATTGATAGAATTATCAACATGACTTTCGGCAGCAAAATTAACTAGCCAATCTATTTGATATTGCTGTAAAAGATTTTGTACTAAAGATTGATTATTAATGCTATCTTTGATAAAAATATAATTAGCAGAATTTGCTATTTCTTCGACATTTTTTGGGTTGCCAGCATAGGTAAGATTATCGAGATTAACCACAAAATTACCGTTTTTAATTTGTTCTTTAATAAAATAACTACCAATAAAACCGCAACCGCCTGTAACTAGAATTTTTTTCATATTTTTTATATTTAAAATGTGTTATTTGAGTTTTGATATTCTAAAAATGTTGGTAGAGATAAATCTTTTTGAGAAACAATTGGTTGATCTGGATTATCTATAGGCCAAGAAATATTTAAAGTAGGATCGTTAAAATAAATACCGCCATCACCACTTGGCGAATATTGATTGGTGACTTTATAAAACACATTAGCTGGCTGCTTTCCTAAAACACAAAAACCATGGGCAAAGCCATCTGGAATATAAAGCATTGTACCATCTTTTTCGTGAAGTTTAATGGCAAAATGTTTGCCAAAAGTAGGAGAGTTTTTTCGAATATCAACCGCTACATCAAGAATAGAGCCACTTATACAACTTACTAGTTTTGCTTGACTAGGATTTTGTTGATAATGCAAGCCACGTATAACATTTGGCTGTGAAAAAGAATGATTATCTTGCCAATATTGAGTTGGCAAACCAAGATCGGCAAAAGTTTTATGATTAAATCTTTCAACAAAAAAACCACGCCCATCGTGATAAATTTTGAGCTGAATAATTTTTAAATCTGGCAAAGTTGTGGGAAGTATTTGCATAGTTAATTAATTAATTTTTCGTTACCTAGTAAAAATTCTAAAAGTTTATTTTTTAGATGCAATATTGTTTTTTTAAGATTAAGATAATTTAATATTCATTGTTTTTTAAGATAATTTAATATTCTCATAATCAACATTATGTAAACTAAAAACAATAATCACAACAGCACAACTAAAATTTTCGTGTTATCAATTAAAAAAGTTCGTTGAAAATAATCTTGGCTTTTTCTAAATGGTGATTAGACATGGTGATTTGATATTTTTAATAAAAACTTTTTATAATTTATCTTGCCATAAGTGATAAATTATGCTATCTTGTAGTGCTAAAAAAGAAGCATCTAAAATATTTTCGGCAACTCCAATGGTTTGCCAAGTTTTACTAGTTGCGGTATCGATACTTTGAATTTGCACTCTCGTGATGGCTTTGGTGCCACTTTGCGGAGTTAAAATACGTACTTTATAATCAACAAGTTTGATATATTTCAATGTTTTATATTTAAACATAAGAGCCTTTCTTAAAGCTTTATCAAGAGCATTCACTGGCCCTTTTCCTTCGGCAACTTTAATAATGTTTTTTTGATTGATTTTAATTTTAATAACCGCTTCGGAGTTTATGTGAAAATCATTATTTTTAGTGAGTTTTTTTTCGTCTTGCACTTTAAAACTAATTAACTCAAAAAAATTTGGTAAATTTTCTAAAAATTTACAAGCAAGCAAGGCAAAACTAGCATCGGCTGTATCGTAAGAATAACCGAAATCTTCTTGTTGTTTTACCAGATTAACTAATTGATTAACTTTTTCATTTGAGTAATTTTTATCAAAACCCAAGGCTTGTAAACGAGCAATAATATTTGATCGACCAGCCTGATTTGAAACTAAAATTTGCCTCTGATTACCAACTAAACTTGGATTAATATGTTCGTAAGATTGAGGATTTTTATTAACAGCCGAAACATGAAGCCCACCTTTATGAGCAAAAGCAAATTTACCAACATAAGGAGCAAAATCATCGCTAGCTTTATTTAAAATTTCGTCGAGTAGTTTTGAAGTTGGTAAGAGTTTTTTTAAGTTTATTTTACCTAAATTACAACCCATTTTTAGACTTAAACTAGGAATTAAACTGATTAAATTAGCATTTCCACATCGCTCACCTAAACCATTGATAGTGCCCTGCACTTGGCAAACTCCAGCTTCAACAGCCATTAAAGAATTTGCCACCGCATTGCCAGTGTCGTTATGGCAATGAATTCCGAGATGTTTGCCTGGAATATGTTTAACTACTTCTAAAACAATTTCTTTAATTTCGCTAGGTAAAGTGCCGCCATTGGTATCGCATAAAATAATCCAGCGAGGGTTGGCTTGGTAGGCAGTTTTTAACACTTGCAAAGCAAAGCTAGGGTTAGCTTTATAACCATCAAAAAAATGCTCAGCGTCAAACATTGCTATCTTGTTTTTAGCCACAATATATTGCAAAGATTGTAAAATCATTTGCTCATTTTCTTGTGAAGTAATTTGTAAAGCATTAGTTAAATGAAAATCCCAGCTTTTACCAACAATACAAACTCCAGAAGCAAAACTATTGGTAAGAGCATTTAAAGCAGGATCATTATCGGCAGAAACACCGTTTTTTTTGGTCATGCCGAAAGCCACAAACTGCGAATTATGCAAACTTGGTAAGTTAGCAAAAAAATTATCGTCAGAAGGATTTGCGCCAGGCCAACCACCTTCGATGTAATCTATTCCTAATTGATCAAGAGCAATAGAAAGATCGATTTTATTTTGCACAGTAAAATTCACCGTGCTTGTTTGAGCACCATCGCGTAAGGTAGAATCGTAAAGATAAATTCTTCTACTCATAAAATTTTATTTTTTCTTTTTAATTTTTTTTACTAGTGGTTTATCTTGATTTACTTCGGGATTTGATGAATTTTCAGACTGAGTAATTTGTACATGACTTAAATGTGCTATTACATTTTCTTCTATTCTTAACATCATATCTTCGTATAAAGAAAATGCCTCTTTTTTATATTCAATGAACGGATCTTTTTGAGCATAGGCTCGTAAATTAATGCCTTGACGCAGTTTATCAAGCGAAAGAAGATGATCTTTCCATTCGCCATCAAGTACGGTAAGAAAAATTTGCTTTGCCACTTGCATAAAAATTTCAGATCCAATGCTAGAAATTTTTTCGGCAAATAAAATATCAACTGCCTTGCTAATTGTATTAATAATATATTGTTTATCGCTTTGAGAAGCAAGATCAACCAAGTTTAGTTTTAAAGAATAAATGCGAAATAATTCAGTATCAAGCGAAGAAAGTAACCACTGCTCAGGGTAGCTATTTTTGGGCATAGCATCTAAACATAAATCGAGAATAATTTGATTGCTATATTGTAAGATTTGTGGCAAAATATCGTTTTGAGAAATAATTTTATTACGTAGTTGATAAATATTTTTTCTTTGAAAATTTATAATATCATCAAACTTTAATAAATTTTTTCTGATTTCGTAGTTGTGGGTTTCTACTTTTTTTTGAGCTGTTTTTAAGCTTTTAGTAATTAAACTATGAGTAACTGGCTCATCTTCTGGTAAAGATAAATTTGCTAAAAAGTTAGTCATTTTTTCGGAATAAAAAATACGCATTAGATCGTCATCAAGAGCCACTAAAAACCTTGAAACACCAAAATCGCCCTGCCTACCTGCTCTACCACGAAGTTGATCGTCTATTCTACGACTTTCATGTCTTTCGGTGCCTATAACTAATAAACCACCAGCATTGATAACTGTTTGTTTATCAGCTTGAATTTTAGCTAATATTTCGGCAATTTTTTGCGGATCAGTGTAGTTTTTAATTTCAAGTTCTGGATTGCCTCCAAGCATAATATCGGTGCCTCTTCCTGCCATATTGGTGGCAATAGTAATAGCTTTTGGTTTGCCTGCTTGAGCGATAATTTCAGCTTCTTTGGCATGGTATTTGGCATTTAAAACTTGATGTGGTAACTTATGTTTTGTTAATAATTTAGAAATTATTTCAGATTTTTCGATACTTACCGTGCCAAGTAAAACTGGTTGTTGTTTGTGATAAGCTTCTGTTACCGCTTTAACTAAAGCTTTATGCTTTGCTTCGGTATTTTTATAAATTTCATCATGAAAATCTTTTCTTGCTATCGGTTTATGAGGCGGAACAGACACAACAGATAAATTATACGTTTCTTCAAATTCTACCGCTTCGTTGCTTGCAGTGCCTGTCATGCCAGCTAGTTTATTGTAGAGTCGAAAATAATTTTGAAAAGAAATAGAAGCTAAAGTTTGATTTTCATTGCGGATTTTTAGCCCTTCTTTAGCCTCAAGAGCCTGATGTAAGCCATCAGAGAATCTTCGACCTTCTTGCATTCTACCTGTAAATTCATCGATGATAATTATTGAGTTATCTTTTACAATATAATCGGTTTCGTTTTTAAATAAGTGATGAGCTTTAAGAGCTTGATTAAGATGATGAACCAAAGCAATATTATTTGGTTCATATAAATTAGAATCGGAAGCAATGATTTTTTGTTTTTTTAGTAGAGATTCGATGTGTTCGATGCCTTTTTCGGTAAAAAATACTGATTTTTCTTTTTCTTCAATTTGAAAATCTTCTAGCTTTAAAAAACCAATAAGACTATTTACTTGTTGATAAAGCTGAGAATTGTTGTTAGTTTGACCAGAAATAATGAGTGGAGTTCTAGCTTCATCTATTAAAATTGAATCTACTTCATCAACAATCGCAAAATTTCTTCTTTGCACCATATCTTGCAAACTGTATTTCATATTATCGCGTAAATAATCAAACCCTAGTTCGTTATTGGTGGCATAAGTAACATGACATTGATAAGCATTTTTTCTATCAGCATCAGGTAAATCATTAGTGAGGCAACCAACGGTTAAGCCTAAAAAACGATGAATTTTACCCATCCATTCGGCATCTCTTTTAGCTAAATAATCGTTGACAGTTACAATATGCACACCTTGATTAGCTAAAGCATTTAAGTAGGTTGGTAAAGTAGCAACCAATGTTTTGCCTTCGCCTGTGCCCATTTCGGCTATTTTACCCTGATGAAGCACAATACCGCCAATTAACTGCACATCAAAATGCCTCATATTAAGCACTCTTTTACTAGCTTCTCTTACCACTGCAAAAGCTAGCGGAAGTATTTGATCTAAAGTTTGTCCTGCAGATAATTGATTTTGTAAATAAATAGTTTTTTCTTGCAGATCTGAATCAGAAAGATTAATTAAAGCAGACTCTAAACTGTTTATTTGAGAAACAAGTGGAGCTACATTTTTAATGGTTCTATCATTTACTGAGCCAAAAAATTTTTTAAATAAAGAGTTAATCATGAGTTAATAAATAATTTTAATATCCGCTTGGCAATTAATTAATTTTTCCGCCAAATCTTCATAACCTCTTTCAAGATGATAAAGCCTATTGATAACGGTTTGTCCTTTTGCCACCAAGCCAGCCAAAACTAAAGAAACAGAGGCTCTAAGATCGGTTGCCATCACTTCGGCAGCTTGCAAATGATTAACCCCTTTTACTATGGCAAGTTTATTGTGATATTCAATATTGGCACCCATTCTGTTTAGCTCTAGCACATGCATAAAGCGATTTTCAAAAATATTTTCCTCAACACAACTAACTCCGTTTGATATTGTCATGAGAGCCATAAATTGAGCTTGCATATCGGTAGGAAAACCCGGATAAGGATTGGTAGAAATGTTTACAGCATTAATAACAGAATCGCCTTTTACTTCAACAATATTATTTGGCAATTGTTTAAACTGCAAACCAGCTTGCTCTAGTTCTTGTTTAAAAGAGTTTAAAACACAACTATTAAGATTATGTAAATTAATTTTTCCACCAGTAATGCCAGCAGCAATAGCATAAGTGCCTGCCTCAATGCGATCTGGCATAATTTCATGTGTTGCTTGATGTAAAGAAGAAACCCCTTGCACTGTAATTTGCGAACTACCAGCACCTGTAATTTTTGCCCCCATGGCAATTAAACAATTAGCTAAATCAACAATTTCCGGCTCTCTTGCAGAGTTAAAAATTGTGGTTTCACCTTCAGCCAAACAGGCAGACATTAAAATATTTTCGGTTGCTCCAACCGAAACTTTTTCACAATGAATTTCAGTACCCTTTAATTTGCCCTGCACCCTACCCTCAATATAACCTTCGTTAAGCTGAAAAGTTGCTCCCATTTTTTCAAGAGCTTTTAAATGTAAATCAACTGGTCTAGTACCAATGGCGCAACCACCTGGTAACGAAACTTTAGCATAGCCAAATCTAGCTAAAAGCGGACCTAAAATTAAAATAGATGCACGCATTTTACGTACTAAATTATAATCGGCAGAATAATTGATAATATTATTTGCTTGTAATTCTATTACCCTAGCTTTATGACCATGATTAGTGCTATCGCCATTAAAATTAATTTCAACCCCTAAACTTGCTAATAAATTAATCATTGTAGCAATATCAGAAACATGAGGTAAATTACTAAGAGTAAGTTTTTCATTAGTTAAAATAGATGCTACCATTAAAGGTAAAGAAGCATTTTTTGCTCCAGTAATATAAACATCACCGTTTAAATTTGAGCCACCAGTGATTATTAATTTTTTCATATTTTATTTTTCGTATTTCGTTACCAAAGCATTCAATAACTGCACACCAAAACCAGTAGCACCTTTTTTTGCCAAAATATCACCTTTGCCTTTCCAAGCAACACCGGCAATATCAAGATGAGCCCAAGGAGTATCGCCAACAAATCTTTTTAGAAATTGAGCTGCGGTAATACTGCCAGCCCCTCTACCACTGCCTATATTTTTCATATCGGCTATATCGGAATTTATCATTTCATCGTATTCTTCACCTAAAGGAAGTCTCCAAACTTTTTCACCTGTATCTACACCGCATTCGTGCAATGTTTTTGCTAAATCATCGCTATTACTAAATAAGCCAGCATAACAATCGGCCAAAGAAACAATGATAGCCCCAGTAAGAGTTGCTAAATCTATAATAAATTTTGGTTTAAATTTAGTGTTAACATAATGTAAAGCATCGGCCAAAACCAATCTACCTTCGGCATCAGTGTTAATAACTTCTATAGTTTGCTTTGACATTGAAACCAACACATCACCAGGTTTTTGAGCGGTTCCAGAAGGCATATTTTCAACCAAACCAAGAACTCCAACCGCATTTACCTTAGCTTTTCTTTCGGCTAAATTTTTTAGTAAACCCACCACCGTAGCAGAACCCGCCATATCGGTTTTCATATCTTCCATATTATTAGCTGGTTTAATAGAAATTCCACCAGTATCAAAAGTAACTCCTTTACCTACAAAAGCTAATGGAGCCTCGTTTTTTTTACCACCAAACCATTTTAAAATCACAAGTTGAGATTTTTTTTCGCTACCTTTACCAACACCAAGTAAAGCATTCATGCCTAATTTGTGCATTTGTTTTTCATCAAGAATTTCTATTTCTAAACCTGGCACAACAATTTCGCTACAAAATTTAGCATATATTTCTGGGTCTAGCTTATTGCTTGGCTCCGAAACTAAATCGCGTGTTAAACAAACATTATTAGCTAAAATTTCGAGATTAACAAATTGTTTTTTCGCTTCATTAGCATGGTTTGTAATGATTGATAATTCTTGTAATGATAAAGTTTTTTCTGGTTGTTTTTCAAAAAAATATTTATTAAAAACATAAGATTGTAATTTTGCTCCAAAAGCTAAATTAGCTAAGTCATTTTCAGAAACTTCAAAATGAGATTCTGTGCTAGCTTGTTGATATTTACCTGCATTGAGAGTTGCAACAATTTTGCCACCAATTTTTTGCCAAGAAAGAGTGTTTAATTTTGATTCATCGCCAGCATTAATCACGAGATGCAAAGAATTTTTAACACTTACATAGCATGCTTGCAAAAATTTATTGTTAAATTGTGGATTATTTTTTACCAAATCGCTAATTTCGTTATTTGTTTCGCTATGAATGATATGCACATTAATGCTTGTTTTAGTGCTAGTTTTTAAAACTTTAGAAAAAGATATTTGCATATGAAAAAATTTAATTAAAATGACATTTTAACATAAAATACTAGTTACTTGCAAAATCAAAATCAACGATTTTATTTATAAAAATTACAAAAATATCTTGCTTATAAAAAAAATCATAATAAAATTTTTTTTGGTGAGAATGGGTAATTTTCTTTTTTAGCGGGTCAGATTTGAAAGAAAGCAGTCCAAAAATTGTAAAACTAGGTCATTCTCACTTAAAAAAACACACCAAAAATCTATGTCTTATTTAGTTTTAGCTAGAAAATATCGCCCGCAAAATTTTTCTGAGTTAGTTGGGCAAGAAGTTTTAACAACCACCTTAACTAATGCCATAATTCACAATAAACTTCATCATGCCTATATTTTATGCGGTATTCGAGGTATCGGCAAAACCACTACTGCTCGAATAATTGCTAAAACTATAAACTGCCTCGATATTACCATGCAAAACACCGCTATGGCTTGTAATAAATGCAAAAACTGCCTTGATATTAGTAAATCTCAACACCCCGATGTCATCGAAATTAATGCCGCCGATCATCGTGGCATCGAAAATATTCGAGAGTTAATCGCTACCGCAATCTATGCTCCTGTTTTTGCCAAATACAAAGTTTATATCATCGATGAAGTGCATATGCTTACCGAACCTGCTTTTAATTGCTTACTTAAACTACTCGAAGAGCCTCCAAGCCATGTAAAATTTATTTTAGCTACTACCGAAATTCGTGATGTACCACAAACTATTTTATCTAGGTGTCAAAAGTTTAATCTTTCTAAATTAAGCTCTATCGATATGGTATGTCACTTGCAAAAAATATTACAACACGAAAATTTTACTGCCGAAGAATCTGCCTTACAACTTATCGCTAAAATATCCGAAGGCTCTGTAAGAGATGCCTTATCTTTTCTTGATCAAGCCTTGGCTATCAATTCTTACAAACAATTTTTACCCACCGTAATTGTTGCCAATATGCTTGGCTCCAATAATCAAGATCAAAATCTTGCTCTCATTTTTGCTTTATTACAAGGCAATATTAACGAATCTTTAAAAATTTTTCAGCAAATTCAGCAAAACAATTCTGATTTCATCATTATCGCCAAAGATTTACTCGAAATAACTCATAATGTTTGTATTATTAAGTTAAAAATCAATAATAATTTTAACTACAGCGAAAGTCAATTTGCCGTCATACAACAAATTGCCCATCAAACTTCACTTGATCACTTGCTTCGTTGTTGGCATCTCATAAACAAATCTATCGTCGAAATCAATAATAGCCTACTTCCTGCTCTTGCTTTTGAAATTATGTTAATTAAAATTGTGCATATTTTATCGTTGCCAAATCTCAAACAAGCTTTGCTTGATTTTAATCAACTAAACCATCCAAATCAAGAAAATAACAATCTTAACAGTCAACTTATTGGTGAAATTTTACAAAGCTTTGAGGGAGCAAAAATTATTTAATTTTCTATGATTTTAACCATTTTTTTTGTGGCAATTGGTGGAGCTTTTGGCTCTTGTTTGCGCTTTTTATTGGGCTGGTATTTTACCTATAACATCAAAACTAATTCTTTATTAATAGGTTATTCTTCTTTTCCATTCAACACTTTATTAATTAATATTATTGGTTGTTTTTTAGCAGGTATTGCTTTTGCTTTTTTTAATTATCATTTAAATAATTATAATCTTAAAACTTTTATTTTAATAGGTTTTTTAGGTGGTTTTACCACTTTTTCCGCTTTTTCGCTTGATTTCTTAAGATTGTTTTTAGCAACTCAATATTGGCAAGCTATAATTTATGCCTTCTCTTCTCTATTTTTTTCGTTACTTGCTGTATTTATGGGTTATTATTTAGTTAAAATATGAAAAATAATTTAGAATGGTTATTTTTTCATCAACCTCTGCCCTACCTAGAAACCATCAAAAAAATGGAAACACAAGTTGATTTAATCATTAACAAACAAGCAAAAAATCAAATTTGGGTTTTAGAACATCCACATCTTTACACCGCAGGAATTAGTTCGCAACCTTGTGATTTACTTAATAATTCGGCACAAATACCAATCTATCAAACCAACCGCGGAGGCAAATATACTTATCATGGTCCTGGCATTAAAATTGTTTATATTTTGTTTGATTTAAAACAATTTTTTTCACCACAAGCTCCTGATATTGCTAGTTTTGTGCAGTTTTTACAACAATGGATTATTTACACTTTGCAAAAATTTCATATTTCTGCCGAAATAAAAAAAGAAAGAGTCGGAATTTGGGTTCAAAATCAAAACCAAGAACAGAAAATTTCAGCAATTGGTATCAAATTAAAAAAATGGGTAAGTTATCATGGTATTGCTATTAATTTAAATCCAGATCTGAGTTATTTTCAAAATATTGTGCCATGCGGTTTATCTTGGCAAAAATATGGAGTTACTTCAATAAAACAACTTCAACCTAATTGCTTACTTGAAAATTTTAATCAACACTTACAAGATAGTTTTGATAGTATTTGTAATCATATCATTTAACAACACTGCATCACAAAAAAAATAATTATTCTGAATTTTGTTTATCATTAATTCCTTGTGCTTGCATTAAAATATCTTTGGCAATAGGAGCTGCAGCCATTGAACCGCTTTTGCCATGCTCAACTACCACCGCAATTGCATATTGTGGGTCGTGAATTGGAGCATAACCTACAAAAATAGCATGATTAGCATAAGCAATAGTTTCTTCTTTGGTCATTTCTCTTTCTCTTTTTGAAATTACTTGCGAAGTGCCAGTTTTACCAGCCATTTCAAAACCAGTAAGTTCTATTCTTTTACCATAGGCCGTACCACCTGGCTGATTTACTACTTTTTTCATACCTTCTTGCACAATTTTGAGATGTTGTTTGTTTATCAGAGGCTGATTTTGTAAAGCATCAAATTGTTTAAAAATATTGTTGTTACGAATTAAATAGGGTTTAATCGGAATGCCTCCGTTAGCTATTCTAGCAGTAATTATTGCCATTTGTAAAGGGCTTGCCAAAACATTTCCCTGCCCTATGGCAGTGTTTAAAGTGTCGCCTTTTACCCAAGGTTCTTTAAAAACTTTTTGTTTCCAATCTTCATTAGGAAGTAATCCAGCTTTGACACCGCTTAAACTAATATCAAATTTTTCGCCATAACCAAATTTTTTTGCCATCGCCACAATTTTTTCGTAACCAATTTGATTAGCAAGGGTAAAAAAATAAGTGTTGCAAGAGTGCATAATGGCATCAGTCAAATTAAGAGATCCGTGCCCACCTTCTTTCCAGCAGTGAAAAGTGCGTTTACCTAGTTGATAAGAGCCGTTGCAAAAAACATAGTTATCTGGGTTGTGGCCATTTTCAAGGGCTGCCAAAGCAACCATTAATTTAAAGGTAGATCCTGGGGCATAAAGAGCTGAAATAGGCTTGTTATTGAGTGGTTTTTTAGGATCAGAAGTAAGTTGTTGCCAATATTCTTTTGAAACTCCTTCCACAAAATTATTCGGATCAAAAGATGGCGAAGAGGCGTAAGCTAAAATTTCGCCTGTTTTTACATCTATAACCACTGCCGAAGCGCTATCGTTTTTTATTCTGGCGGTTACAAATTTTTGCAAATTAAAATTAATGGTAAGATTAATTCTAGAGCCTTCATTGTATTGTTTATAATCAAGAGTGCGAAGCGGAACCTCATGAACATTGACCTCAACATATTTTATGCCATATTCACCACGTAAAGCATTATCAAAAGTTTTTTCGATTCCAAAAGAGCCAATACGAAAATCGGGGTGCATAAATAGGTTTTTATTATTCTCAGCGGTCAGATTGTCGGTGGGTAATTTTTCAATTTGTTTTTCAGAAGGTAACGAAACATAGCCTAAAAAATGAGCAGTTTCATAAGGATACGGATATTTTCTAATAATGCCACTTTCAATTGAAATAGCTGGCAACAAATGAGAACTGCTTTCTATTTTAGCAAGATCATGCCAATTTAAATTATCAATAAGTGAAACAACATTTTTTCTTTTACCAGCTTTAATTTTATTATAAAAACCTTGTTTTTGCTGCTCTGTAAGATCGAGAATTTCAGATAACTTATCGATAGTTTGATTAAGATTATGTTTTTTACCTAAATAAATTAACAAGCGAAAATTACTTTCATTTTTAGCGAGGGGAAGACCATGACGATCAAAAATAATACCTCTAGGAGCAGGATTTATTAAAGCTCTAATGCGATTGCTATCGGCTTGAATGCTGTATTGATTATGTTTCCAAATTTGTAAATAACCTAATCTTAATAATAAAAAAGAGGTAAGAATAGACTGACCAATACCTAAAATAAATACTCGGCGGTTAAATATTTTGTTTTTTCTAATGTCTCGGAGCATAAAATTTTATTGCTGAATTTTTTCAAGGAAGAAATCAAAAAATTTATGCATAAAAACATAAGCAAAAATTGAAATTAATGTTTGAATAAGAATTGGTTTAATTGATAAAAAACTAGCATTTAATAAAGATATTATCAACCATTTTAATAATAAAAATAAAAAGCAAAAAAAGACGAATTGTTGCCAAATTTGCATAAAATTTTCTTTAAACAACACACGATTATTGATGGTAAGAAAAATTTTTACAATAATAATATAGCAAAAAGAAGAAACCCCTAAGTTAATATTGTTGATAGAATCTTGCCAAATACCTACAATAAAAATAAAAATAAAACCAAAAATATTGCAAAAAACTGCAAAATAAAAAATAGCAATTACTTCAAGTAGCGGAAAAAAATAGTTAAAACCAGCAATTTTAATATTGTTAACATTAATAATGCTTAAAAAAAGAACAAGCAAATAAACATAAATATTTTGCCAAATCGATTTAGATTCTGCCATAATTAATTTACCAAAAAAAATAATAAAAAATAAATTTTAAATCTTGAAATTGATTTTTTCAATAAATTTATTGTTATTTTAACTAATTAACTTAAAATTTTCTTTTCGTGAAATTAACAAAACTATTACTGCAATAGTTTTATAAAAAAACTTTTTATGTCATTTCTAAATATTTTTGCTAAATCAAAGCTTGGCGATCAACTAAAACATAGCTCGCAAAAAATTTCTACTTTTGTAAGCCAAATTTTTACTCATAAAAAGCTAGATAACGAAACTCTACAAGAACTAGAAGATATTTTAATAATGAACGATCTTGGTATTGAAGTTGCTAAAAAAATCACTCAAAAACTGAAATCACAAAAATTTGAAAAAAATCTCACTACTAACGAAATAAAAACTTTTCTTGCTTGCGAACTTGAAAATATTTTATTACAATGCCAAAAACCATTGCCTATTCATAATCTTCAATCAACTCAAGTATTAGTTTTTAACGGTATAAATGGAGCCGGTAAAACTACCACTATTGGTAAAATCGCCTATAACTTAAAGCAACAACAAAAATCAGTTTTAATTGCGGCCTGCGATACTTTTAGAGCAGCAGCCACTTCACAACTTTCTACTTGGGCAGCTAGGGCAGGTTGCCAGTTAGTTTTGCCACTAAAAGATCAAGAAGATCCTGCTTCAGTTGCCTATAGAGCTTTTGATTTAGCTCAAAAACAAAAAATCGATGTTTTGTTAATTGATACCGCAGGAAGGCTACACAATAAGCAAAACCTAATGGATGAGCTAAAAAAAATCAATATTGTGCTAAAAAAACTTGATGCCACAGCTCCGCACTGTAATTTGTTGGTAATAGATGCTACCAATGGGCAAAATGCTAAAACTCAAACCGAAACTTTTCATAAAACTATTGGTATCGACGGCCTAATTATTACCAAACTCGATGGCACATCAAGAGGCGGTATTGCAGTTGCTTTGGCAAATGATTTTGGCAAACCAATTTTTGCTGTTGGAGTAGGTGAAAAAATTTCTGATCTACAAGAATTTAACGCTAAATCTTTTGCCAATGCCCTACTTGATATTACAGACAATAAAATTTAGTTTCTGCTTTTTACTAATATTGATTAGTTTCATTGGTAAATCTTATGCTGGATTTTCTTATTATTTAAGTTTATTTGAAAAACCAAAATATTCTGCCAATTTTACTAATTTTAATTATGTTAACCCACTTTCTAAACAAGGCGGAACCATCAAATTTGCTACAGAAGGAGGCTTTAACTCTCTCAATCCTTTTTTACTAAAAGGATCTCCAGCCGAGGGTTTATCTTATCTTTACGATACTTTAACCGAAGCTAGTGAAGATGAGTTAGGAGTTCGTTATGGTTTAGTTGCTCAAGAAATACAATTAAATCAAAGTAGCATTGAGTTTAAACTAAATAAAAATGCTTATTTTCATGATGATTTTCCAATTACTGCTGCTGATGTTTTATTTACTTTTGAAACTCTGCAAAAATATGGGCATCCCATATATCAAATGCACTTAAAACAAATAACAAAAGTAAGTATTATTAACAAACATCATATAAAATTTTTTTTTCAACCAAATCATCATCGTGATTTAGCTTTATTTATAGCTTCTTTACCAGTTTTACCAAAACATTATTATGAGCAACATAATTTTTCGCAAACCACTTTACAACCACCAGTTGGCTCGGGGCCTTATAAAATAAAAGAAATCAAGCCGAATTATCATATTGTTTATGAGAAAAATCATAATTATTGGGCAAAAAATCTGCCAGTTAATAAGGGGCGATATAATTTTGAGATTATTTGGTTTGATTATTATCGAGATAATAATGTGTTAATTGAGGCTTTTAAAGCTCAAAAATACGATTTTCGCCAAGAAAATATCGCTAGAAATTGGTCAACTGCCTATAATTTACCAAAAAATAGTAATATTATCAAAACCGAAATACAGCACAATTTACCAGCTCCAATGCAAGCTTTTGTGCTTAATTTACGAAAACCAAAATTTCAAAATATTGGTTTAAGAAAGGCTTTAAATTATGCTTTTGATTTTTTATGGTTACAACAGCACATTTTTTATGGCTCTTATCAAAAAACCACTAGCTTTTTTCCTAATTCTAATTTTGGTTATGAAAATTTTTTCTTGCCAAGTGGTAGTGCCGATGGATTTAACAGAAACAACTTATTACAAGCTCAAGAAATTTTAAAAAATTCTGGCTACAAGATTGTTAAAAATCAATTGTTAGATCCTAATTCACAACCAGTGGTTATTGAGTTTTTAATAGATAGCAAAGCTTTTGAAATGGTAGTAGCTTCTTTTGCAAACAATCTAAAAAGACTAGGAATTGCCACTAAAATTAAATTTGTTGAAGAAAATCAATACCAACAAATGCTTAATAATTTTAATTTTGATGTTGTGGTTAGTGTTTTTCCACAAAGTACATTGCCAGGAGCAGAGCTTTATAGCTATTTTCATTCTTCGCAAAGCAACATAAAAGGAGGTCGAAATTTATTAGGTTTGCAAGATAAATTGATAGATAATTTGGTTGAAAAAATAGCCGTTACTAATCATAAAAATGAACTTGTTTGGTTATGTAAGCAACTCGATAAATATTTATTAGAAAATTATTTTGTTATTCCACATTGGTATAACAACACTTATCGCATTTTATATCGTAATATTTTTACTATACCAAAAACTAAACCAAAATATTCTTTAGCTCTTGATACTTGGTCTGTTATTTAAGAATGGTATTTTTTAAAGGCTACAAATATTTCTTCTTCCCTTACTATCAACCTGCTGACCAGTAACTACTGCATTTGGTTTATCAGAGGTTAAAGTTTTTTGTTGTATACTGCTTATCAGTTGTTGCCTCTCTTTTTTTGTACAATCTACTATCAATTTAGCGACCTCTTCTTTATCTATAATTTTCTCCTGCGTTTTTATTATATCTAACACCTCACGATAATCTTGTAATCTATCAAAAAAAATCTTTGTATGATTGATCGGAGTAGTCGAAGTAGTTAATTTGGTTATTTCATTATTCATTAATCTGACAATCTGCTCACTATAAAATGACTCATCTTGTTTTGTTTGTGTAATAAAAGCATTAATTTCAGTACTTAATGATGCAATAAAAGACTCAAATACAGAATTTTCTTTTTGTGCTTGGGTTCTTATAGCATGTATTGCTTTTATATTCGAATCTCTTGCTTTCAAAAATTCTGGTATTGTTTGTTCTCCTGGGTTTTGATTCAACATTTCTTGAAATTGTTTTACTTCTGGTG
>CAMAWV010000032.1 GCA_945862075.1 Rickettsia typhi
ATTTGAGATACAACAGTTTCAATTTTGAAAAAAGAAAAAAATGTGTTGACATTTTTAAATATGGCTTTAAAGTTATTTATGTTATTGCTATCGAGTTTTCTACAAAACTTGAGAGTGGTTTCATAGTTTATAATCAAGAAAACACTTTAATATAAAAAATCTTTCGTTTACATAAAAAATATCAAAATTTTTGCCGCTAGTTTTCTTTAAATATATTTCATTTTAAAAGTTTATATCATTTTAAGCATCACTAATCAAACTATTGTTAGTTTTAAATATTGGAGCTGTTGCACCCTAAATAATGCATTTTCAAGTAGAAATGGTATTATACCATTTTCCCTAGATAAATCAAGGTTTCTGGCTAAAAATTAAAGTTAATAATATGTGTGATTTTAGTGTTTAAAAATAAAAAATGTGATCATTTCCTCCTAATATTTAAATAATTAATAACTTATCAATAATAAAAAATGTCAACCCTTACCTTAAACAACAAGTCTAATAATTCACATAACAAAGAGCATTTCGATGGGCAAAGTCTAGAAGAAAAAACTAAAGAAAATCAAGATAATCAAACCAATAATCAACATGATGAAAACATGCAGGCGAAAACCAATGAGTCAGAAATAAAAAAAACAGGATCTTTATTACGAAGAGCGGTACAAAAAACATTTGAAAAAAATAAGCTAGAATCAGCCCAACCAGAAAAAAAACTTTATCAATCACAAGAGTCTAACCATGCAGATTCTACTGATTATGAACATCGAAATACCGAAAAAAACTCTAATTCTGCCGATATTTTAGAGTTAAAAACCTTAAAATCAAAATCAGTTGAGCAATTATTCGCTTTTGCCACTGAGTCGGGAATTGATGTAAGTGAACATAGTGGTAGGCAAGAGGTTATTTATAATATCTTAAAACAATTTTCTGAACAACATCCAGAAAACAATATTATAGGGGAGGGTGTGTTAGAAATTATGGAAGATGGTTTTGGTTTTTTAAGATCTCCTGAAACTAATTATTTTCCTGGTGCCGACGATATTTATGTTTCACCTAGTCAAATTAAAAGATTCGCTTTACGTACTGGAGATACAATCATGGGTCATATTCGAGCTCCTAAAAAAGGTGAAAGATATTTTGCTTTATTAAGGGTAAATTCAGCAAATTATCAATCTCCCGAAAAAATGCGATCACGCCCTCTTTTTGATGATCTTACTCCATTATATCCGCAAAATAAAATCAAACTTGAATGCGACAGTTCTAAACAAAACACCGATCTTAGTACTCGAATTATAGATATGTTAACCCCGCTTGGTAAAGGTCAGAGAGCTTTAATTGTGGCTCCACCAAGAACTGGCAAAACTTCTCTAATGCAAAATATCGCCCATGCCATTACCGATAACCATCCAGAAATTATTTTGTTAGTTTTGCTTATCGATGAAAGGCCAGAAGAAGTAACCGATATGATACGTAATGTTAAAGGTGAAGTAATTAGCTCTACATTTGATGAACCGGCTTCTCGTCATGTGCAGTTGGCTGAAATGGTAATTGAAAAAGCAAGAAGGTTGGTTGAGGCAAAAAAAGATGTAGTTATTTTACTTGATAATATAACTAGATTAGCTAGGGCTTATAATACAGTTATTCCTTCATCAGGTAAGGTTCTTACTGGAGGTGTTGATGCTAATGCTTTACAAAAACCAAAAAGATTTTTTGGTTCTGCTCGAAACATCGAAGAAGGCGGTTCTCTCACTATCATTGCTACCGCTCTTATTGATACTGGTTCTAGAATGGATGAGGTTATTTTTGAAGAATTTAAAGGAACTGGTAATGCAGAAATTGTTCTTGATCGCAAAATTTCCGATAAAAGAATTTTTCCTGCTATTGATATTACTAAATCGGGCACCAGAAAAGAAGAACTGCTTACTGATAGGTCTAATCTTTCAAAAATTTGGATGTTAAGAAGAATTGTTAATTCTATGAGTTCATTAGAAGCGATGGAGTTTTTAATTGAGAAAATTCAAAACACCAAATCTAACGAAGATTTTTTTAGATCAATGAATAATTAAACCTTATGAATTTCAACAAAATTTTTACTACATTTTTTTGGATAGGAACTATAAAAAAAGCTCCTGGTACTTTTGGTAGTTTAGCTGGTTTGTTGTTTTGGTTAATGATCAATAAATTATTAAATATCAACGATTCTAGTGACTTATACCAAGCAAATTGGTTTTGGTTAGCTTTTGTGTTAATTATTACTATTTATGCTCTTGATGCTATTAAAAAATATGGTTTACAAGTAAAAGAAATTGATCATAAATCTATTGTTATTGATGAAGTTGTTGGTGTTATTATTGCTTTACAAATTGCTGTACAAGCTATCAATTTTACTGTCGAGGCATCTTATTTGGTGCCATTTTCTATTGCTATTTTATTATCTTTTTGTTTATTTCGCTTGTTTGACATTACTAAACCTTCAATCATTGGCTGGTGTGACAAAAATCTTAAAAATAGCTTTGGTGTTATGTTAGATGATGTTTTATCTGGATGTCTTGCTGGTTTTTTATCTTATGTTCTCATCATTAATTTTTTTTAAAAAATTAATGCGATTATTTTTATACAATATATGCAATAAAATCTTGCAATATAAATTCATTAACAGTAATATTTTAGCATAACTACTGTATCATGAATTATAAATGTTGTCTTTCAAATTATATTTGATAGGGGTTTTAACTTTTAGATTATAAAAAATATGTCTTTAGAGCCAGAATCAGCAAAACCTAATAAAAAAAGACTCTTAATTTCTTTTTTTAAAAATGTTATTATAGCAATAATTATTGTAGTTTTCTTTTATTTTGCTTATAATTTTTTCTTGCAAAATAAAAATTCAAAATCAAGCAAAACATTCCAAGAAGAAGATTTGTTTTTTTTATCCGAAGATGCTCATAAAAATGTTAACCTCGATGAATTAAATTTTGCCGAAATTAAAGAAAAAGGTCCAGAATTTGTTTATCAGCTACTGGTGAAAAATCAGGTGCAAATCCAAGATCTCTACAATAAAATCAAAGATCTAAACAACGAATTGATAAAATATCAAAATCGTCAACAAATTTCTAAGATAGCTATTAGTTATTTCGAATTGCATCAAAAAATTTTTAATAGCACTACTGTTTCCGTTCAAGATATTGTGCAACATATAACCACTTTAGAATTGCTTCTTACCGAAAGCCCAGATCTGCAAGGAAATATTGATATTATTAAATCTGCTTTACCAAATTTTATTAATCAAAATATATTAATTCTTAATTTACAAAAAATAATTCCTCATTTTAAAGCTTTACAGCAAAAAAATATTGAGCCAAATTTCTTTGATAAAATAAAAATAAATATGGCAAAATTTATTACTTTTCGTAAAATAAAAAATGCCCCAGAAGATAGTATTGATTATAAAATAAATCAACTTGAATTAGCTATAAAACAACAAAATTATACTTTAGCATTACAAATATTTTTATCTTTAAATCAGTCCGAAAATCAAGAAATGACAAATTTTTACTATAATTTAAAAGCAATTCAACAAATAGAAAAAGCCGATCTTGAAATTATGAAAATTATTAAAAATTTAATCTAAAAATGTTAAAAGTATTTTGGTATTTTATTAATATAGCTTTACTTAGTATTTTGTTTAGCACTATTCTTGATAGCAATGGCACTGTAATTATTGACTGGCTCGATTATCAAGTAAGCACCGATGTTTTGACAGTGATTTTAATTCTTATTTTTTCTTTTTTCTTTTTTACTTTTTTATTTAATTTATTACTTAGGTTACTTTCTATTAAATTTCCTTTTTTATTAAAAACCTTTTTTAAAAAAACTTATACTAAAAAAATTGAGCAAAGTTTAAAAAGGCAATTAAAAGGTTATGATAGTCTTGTTAATATTTTATTAGCTCTGCAAAATCAAGACTCCGATTTAGCTAAATTTCATTACCAAGATTTTAACTTTCATATTAAAAATCAAGCTCTCAACTCGGTTTTGCAAGCAAACATAGCATTGTTAAATCAAGATTTTTCTTTGGCTGAAAAAATTTTAAAAAACTTTTCTATCAATAATAATTCTGCAAAAGTTTTACTAATTTTCACTAAATTAAAAAATTATTTACAGCAAAATAATCAATCTTCAGCAATTATTTGTGCTAATCAAATTTTACAAATACAGCCTTTTCACTTGCCAACTATAAAAATTTTAATTGATATTTATCAGCAAAATAATATGTTGCAACCTTTGCAAAATTTAGTTAATCAAAAAAAATCTTTTATTATTAAAAATAATTTAATGCTTAATTGTGAACTTGCTAAAATAAAAGCTCAAAAATCTTGGCAATATTTTAAAAATAAGCAAAATTTTCTAGCAATTATTACGGCAAAACAAGCTTTAAAAATATTTCCAAACTTATTTTTAGCCGAAAAAATTATCATTCAAAGTTACTTGTCTTTAGGTTTAAAAATGCTTGCAAATAATTATTTATGTAGTTTTTTTAGCAAAAACCCTAATTATTATTTAATTAAATGGTACTATTTTTTGCATAAAAAAAATTCTTATCAAAATCAATTAAAACTTGCTAAAAATTTTAGTAAAAACTCAGGTGTTTTTATTGATTTTATAATAGGCTATGTTGCTTTTAAAAATTCTGATTTTAATCTTGCTTGCACACATTTATTAAAATTTTTAAAAATTGAAAAAAGCAACCAAGCTTATCTTTTACTTGCCTATTCTTATAAAAATTTAGATAATTTAAATTTATATCAACAATATAAAAATTTAGCCAAAGAAATACTTTAATTTTATGATTCAATCTTTACAAAAAATTATTAGCCAAGTTTTTACATGCGGTTTGCCAAGCGATCTATCTCAATTACAATCAATAAAACAAGCTATTTTATCTACTCTCGAGATGCTAGATACTGGTAAAATTAGGGTTGCCGAAAAAATAAACGATAGTTGGCAAGTTAATCAATGGGTTAAGCAAGCAATTTTACTTTCTTTTCGTTTAAATCAAAATTATCTGACTAGGCAACAATCTAGCCAAGGTGATAATGTTTTATTTTACGATAAAGTACAATTAAAATTTTCCGATTGGCAAACTGCCGATTTTGAATCGGCAAATTTTCGAGCTTTACCAGGTGCTGTGGTGCGAAAAGGTGCTTATATTGGGCAAAAAGTAGTTCTGATGCCATCTTTTATAAATATCGGGGCTTTTATTGATAGCGGTTCCATGATTGATACTTGGGCAACGGTTGGATCTTGTGCTCAAATTGGTAAAAATTGCCATATTTCTGGTGGAGTTGGTATTGGTGGGGTTTTAGAGCCTTTACAAGCAAATCCTGTTATTATTGAAGATGATTGTTTTATTGGAGCTAGAAGCGAAGTAGCAGAAGGGGTAATAGTTGAACAGGGTTCGGTACTTTCTATGGGTGTTTATTTAGGGGCTTCTACAAAAATTATCGATCGTCAAAGTGGGCAAATTTTTTACGGCAGAGTGCCAGCTTATTCTGTAGTGGTTCCAGGTAGTATGCCTTCTTCTAATGCAAATTCACCAGCTCTTTATTGTGCAGTAATTGTTAAAAGAGTCGATGCTAAAACCCGCTCTAAAACTTCTATAAACGAATTACTTCGAGATTAATGACGCTTTCTAGCTATCAACAAGAGCTTTATTTAAGGCAAATAATTTTGCCAGAAATTGGTGAAATTGGTCAAGAAAAATTACAGCAAGCAAAAGTTTTGGTAGTTGGGGCAGGTGGTTTGGGCTCGGCTTTGCTTTACTATTTGGTTTGTGCTGGTGTTGGCAATATTGTACTTTTTGATTTTGATAAAGTAGAGTTATCTAATTTAAATCGGCAGATATTACATAGCCATCTTAATTTACAACAAAACAAAACTCTTAGTGCTAGAGAAAAACTGTTAGCTTTGAATCCTAGCTTAAATTTAACTATCATTAGTCAACAAGCTAATTTTAACAATCTTTCTCAAGCTTGTGCCGATTGTCATGTGATTGTTGATGCTACTGATAATTTTTATACTCGATTTATTATTAACCAAGTTGTTTGCAAATTCGAAAAAACTCTAGTTTTTGGGGCTGTAAAAGCTTTTAGTGGACAGCTTGCTTTGTTAAAACCTAATAAAAAAAACCCTTGTTATGCTTGTTTTAATCCAAATATTTCTCATGTTAAACAAGATTTACCTGTGATTGAAAAAGGTATTGTTGGTGCTACTGCTGGTATTATTGGCTCAATGCAGGCAATGGAAACTATTAAATATTTACTTGATTTGCATCAAGATATCTTTAATAAAATGTTAATATTTGATTTTTTAAAACAACAACAAAAATTTTTAATTTTACAAAAAAATAAACAATGTTTGCATTGTAATTAAGTAGAGCAGAAAATTTTAATATCAATCTCATCTTTAAATATATAAGTTATTTTAAAGATGAGATTGATTATTGATGTTATATTAAAACTCATAGCTGGCAAAAAGAATGCCTGTTCTGCGATTAGCAAATTGTTTTGACGCAATACCAATTCCGCTACCATCTCGTAAGGCATAAGATTTATCAAGAATGTTATTTATGGCTAATCGAATTTGCCACTGATTAATTTTTTTGCTTGCAAACAAATTAAATTGGGTATAGCTAGGCATTTTTTGAGTATTTGCTTCACCTCTTCGTAAACCACTACCAAACAAAACATCGCCTCCAAGAGTAATTTTTTGAGCAGTAAAATTATAAGCAGAGCCAGCAGAAGCGGTAATTCGTTGGTCATGATCTGGTCGTACACCTTTTGCAGTGTAAGCTATTTCAGAAGTTTCATGTAAATATTGCGAAGAATTTAAATTATAAGCATGCGATTGCTGCCAAGCTAAATTAATATAATTTTGCCAAGTTTTAGTTTGATAGTTGGTAGTAAATTCTAGACCATAACTTTTTGCTTTAGCATAGTTAAAAGGTTTAAAAATTAAAGCATTACCAAATTGCCCTTCGTCGAGCATATTTTTGATATCTTTATAATAAGTGTCAAAGCCAAAATTTAAATTTTGATTTAATTGATAAGCTATACCAATATCGTAATAATCGGTTTTTTCGCTTTTTATTTTGCCATTTTGTAAATTTTCAGAAGCATTACTAGTATTTTCAAAATCGCTAGGGTTAAAAGCGGTTGCTAACTCTGCTTTTGGTGCAGTAAAATATTTAGCATAGCCTGTATGTAATTTTGTTTTGCTATTTAGTTGATAAACTCCGCCAAATCTTGGGCTAAATTGTTGATCGTTTACCACTCCTTGTGCTTTATCAAATCTACCGCCAAAATTTAGTTTTAAATCTGAATTGACAGTATATTCGTTTTGAGTATAAATGCTATATAAGTTAGTATTTTTACTATTTTTATTGCTAAGAGAATTCGCAATATCAGAAATTTGATTGCCATTGATATCGGTTGGTACTACCCAATTGGTTTCGTTGTTTGAGATTTTAGTTTGATTAAAATAAGCACCAGTTCTTAAAGTATTTTTTTGGTTAATTTTAAAGCTAGCATCACCTTGAAAACCGCTTGATAAGCTATTTCTGGTAATGTTGGAAGCTATGCCATTAAACATAATATCTTGAGCTTGATCGCCTCTAAATTGTAAACCACTTTTTCTAGTAAAAAGCGATAGCTGATAATCGAGTTTAGAATTTACCGACTCTTGGAGTGTTAATATAGCGAATTGATTATTTTCTTGCTGATTTTGTCTGGCCTGTAAAGAGTTAGCGGTGTGATTTTGCAAAGTAAATTGCGGTTGCAAATTGCCAGAAGTTGGCACCTCAAACCTATTGTTAGCATTAGCAACAATTGCACTTAATTTTTTAGTATCACTTAACAAATAAGAAGTGTAAAGAAAGAATTTATCTTGTTTGGTATCGTTATTAATAGATTTTTTTGCTGAAGTTGGTGATTCTATGCCTCGATTATTTTGTAAATAAGAACCGCTGATAAAATAATTTAGTTTATCGTTGTGACCACTTAATTGCTGATTAAAGCCCATAGTATCGTTTGAGCCAATTTGAGCTTCGGAATACCCATTAAAAGCATTTTTACTCTGTTTATTGACTTGATCTTTTGTTGTAATTTCAACTATACCTGCAGTACGATAGCCATATTGAGCTGGTAAAGCCCCAGTGTGTAAATCGATACTTTCGGCAAAGCGGCCATCAAGAGTAGAGCCAAATCCATTAATACCTTCTGGAATAATTACATCGTTAATGCGATATTGTAAGTTGCTATGATCGCCTCTGATATGAATTTGTGAGTAAGAATCTTGGGTTACACCTTTTGCTCTTAAGAGTATTGAAGATAAATTTGAAGATTGACCTTGCGGTAAATTGTTGATATCTTGCTGTCTAAAGCTAGTAGAACTGCTACCGGTTTTTGGAGAAAGATCGGATCTTGCTTTACTTAATTTGCTTGATATTACTTGATATTGTAAAGTTTCTTCTCGATTAATTTGATTGTTTGCTGTCGCCGAAAAAGCTAACAAACTAAAGCACAAAATTTTAGAAATAATTTTCATAGTGTAGATTTTTATTGATTTTGCAAGTATTTGCAATATAATGGTATTTGTAAGCGAGTATTATAGTATTTTCCATTTTTTGATTTTAATCTTTGGTTTAAAACCACTTTATTTTTTTTATGTATTTAAAGATGAAAAATTAGATATAACTAAATATGGAACTTGTTACAAATGGTAAATATTTTATTATTGATAAATAATGATAAAATTATTTTACAGGAGGACCAGTTTTTAAAAAACTGTAAATAAAGAGAGTGAATAAAAAATTGCGATTGTTTTTAATTTTGTGTAGAAAAATAACAATAGATAAAGTAAAAAAAGCGGTGAAAAAGAAGCTAAATTTATTTTGTTGCCACACACTGCATAATAAACAAAAATGGTGTTGATAATGTTGGTGTTTGGCAACACTAAAATATTGTATTTTTTGCTGTAAAGTAAGATGTGGTTTTGGTGTGTTGTGATTTAAAGTGTGAATTAAGTTATGATTAATGCTAACGACTGGCAAAAATAATAAAATAAAAGCTAAAATATAGAAAAAAAATGTAGTGTTACTTTTTTTAATTAGCATTTTAAAGTTTTTTATAAATTTTGATTATTTTTTGTATTATCATTTTGATCATTAAATAAAATTCTAGAAGAATCGCCTTTTAAATCTTGGTATTGATTGGTTTTTATGCACCATAAAAAACACAATAAACCAAGCAAACCAAGAAGTAAAGTTATTGGAATAAGAAAAATTAAAACAGACAAAACTAACTAGAAGTTTGTTGTTTTGCTAGTTTTTCTTGAGCTTTCTTTTTTAAGTTAGAGCCTTTAATTTTAGAGACAAAAGAAGGTTTGTATTTTTCAGCGCCTTTTATACCAAGATTAATAAGAAATTTAGCTACTTTTTCGGTAGGTTGAGCACCGACAGAAAGCCAATATTCGGCTCTTTCTTTATTAATAATAAGTTTTTGAGTATTTTCGTCGGACAATAAAGGATTATAAGTGCCGATTTTTTCTAAAAATTTAGAATCTCTTGGTGAGGTATTGTTGGTTGCTAAAATTTGGTAGAAAGGTAGATTTTTTCTGCCACCACGAGATAGACGAAGTTTGATCATAGTTAATGTTTTTTGATTTCAAAAATTAAATTAGTAGCAAAATTATAAAGTTAGTTAATTTTTTTTGCAAGATATTTTTTATCATTTTATTATTTTATGAAAATATTGAAAAATTGTTGTTGCATTCTAATTTATTGGTATTAAAATATTGTTTAAATTATTTTTATCGCGGGGTAGAGCAGCTCGGTAGCTTGTCAGGCTCATAACCTGAAGGTCGTTGGTTCAAATCCAGCCCCCGCAACCAAAAATATGCTTAAAATTTTACTCTCTCACATATTTTTGTTTTTATGAAAGCAAAAAAAACCACCATCAAATCTTCTAATAAAAATACATCAAAATCTCTTGTTAAGAAAAAAACCGACTCATCTTCACAAAAATTGATAAACAAAACAAAAGAAAAGTTAAGTGAATCAAATAAAAAAACCTCTATAAATAATTTAGAAGAAAATATCAAAACTTCTCACTCAAAAAACAAAGATTATTTTAATGTTAATAATTATATTGTTTATCCTTCTCATGGGGTAGGTAAAATAATTAACATTGATAATCTTAAAATTTTAAATCAAGAGCATAATCTTTATATTATTTACTTTGAAAAAGAAAAACTTACCATCAAAATTCCAGTAGAAAAAGCCGAAAAATATGGCATTCGTCATTTGGTTTCAAAAAAAGAAATAGAAGATGTTTTAGCGATATTAAGAGGTGGAATTAAAAAAATAAAAGGCATGTGGTCGAGAAGGGCTCAAGAATATGAAGAAAAAATTAATTCTGGCAACATTGTGTTGCTTGCTGAGGTGATACGCGATCTTACTAGAGATATTTTAGATAGTGATCGTTCTTTTAGTGAGAGGCTTATTTATGAAACTGCTATTTTTCGTTTGGCTAGTGAATATGCGATTATTTTTAATATTTCTGTTGATCTTGCCAAAGAAAAAATAATTTCCGTTGCTAAAGATAAAGTTATTTCCGATTCTAAAAACAAAGATTTTGATCTTGATTTTGATGATATTGTTAAATCTTTAAAAGAAGATGAAGAAGACGACGACGATGATGATGAAGAAGAGGAAGACGATGACGAAGAACATTATAAATCTCTCGATAAATACTCGCAAGAAGATGATGAAGAAGATTTTATGGAGCAGTTTAAAAAAGCCGAAAAGAGCATTAAAAAAGATAAAAAAACCAATATCAAATCTAGAAAGTTAAAAAAATGACAAATATTTTACAATTTATTGATGTTTGTAAATATTTTTATCAGGCAAATCAACAAGTAATTGCTCTTAATAATGTTAATTTCAGTATTTCTCAACAAGATTTTGCTATGTTAATTGGCCCATCTGGTTCTGGCAAAACTACCTTGTTGCAAATAGCTGGCTTACTAGATAATTTAAGTTCTGGTAAATTAATTATTAATGGTACAGATTGCTCCAAGATAAAAGATGAACAGCTAACCAATTTACGAAAATACACAATAGGTTTTGTTTATCAATATCATCATTTATTACCGGAGTTTACTGCTCTTGAAAATGTGATGCTTCCTTTATTAATACAAAACATAAACAAGCAAATTGCTTATCAAAAAGCCAAAGAAATGCTTGAAATAGTTGATTTAAGCAATCGTCTTAATTATAAACCAGCACAACTTTCTGGAGGTCAGCAGCAAAGAGTGGCTATTGCCAGAGCTATTGTTGGTAAGCCAAAATTAGTTTTAGCAGACGAGCCAACTGGCAACCTTGATACAGCTTTATCTGAGAAAATATTTTGTTTATTAAAAGATATTACTAAAACCTATCAAATTGGTTGTCTTGTAGTAACTCATAACCAAGAATTTACTAAAATGGCAGACAAAATTTTTTATATTAAAAATGCATCTTTAAGCGAATTTTAACAACGAGAATTGGTATTATACATTTTTTGGTTCTTGCTTAATAATAATTTTTCCAACTGCTTTAAAGCCATATAAAAGAGCTATTCGTTCTAGAATTAAATTAGTATTATGCTCTAAAAAAAAAGCCATTGCCGAATTATAAGCGACAATGGTTAGTTTAATTTCGTGTTGCTCAAAATTTAAATTAATAGATTTTGGCTGACAATATTTTTGATATTCTTTACCAACAATTTGTTGCCAATTTTTACTTAATTGATGAATGATAAAAAATTCTTGTTTATGATGATAAATTTTGTTTTTTAACAAAAAATTTACAGTATGTTCGAGTTTTTTCATTTTAAATTAATTAAATCAAGATTTTTTTTAAAACTATTTGGCAACATTAAATAGCTTGTGGCGGTAAAAAATACTGGTATTTGCAAGTTATAAACTTCGTTTAATAAGCAATTTTTATAATTATCATCAAGATGCGAGAATATTTCGTCAAAAAGCAATATTGTGGGTTGTTTTTTATAGTAAGATGAAATTTTTGCTCGAGCTAAACTAATTGCCAACATTATAAGTTTTTGCTCTCCTGTTGAACACATTGAGGCAGAGATATTTTTTTCGACAAATAAAGCAGAAAAATCGGCTTTATGAATGCCGAAATTAGTTTTACCAGAAAAACCATCGAGTTGCCGATTATTTTTTAATTGTTGCTGATAAAAATTTTCTTTTTCTAGATTAGATTGATTTTGCCGATTTGTTTCGTCGTAAATTTGTAAAAAAACCTTCGGAAAAGCACTGTCAAAAGTAGAGATTGATTGATTAAAAAACTCAATAGCTTCATCTCTAGTAAAAGCAATAGCAATAGCAAGTTCGCTGATTTTTTTTGTAAAATAACCAATCTTTCTTTGCATAATTTTTGATATTGATTCAAATAAGTTTGGTGTTGTAAATTAACATCAAGCACTATTTTATCGAGATATTCGCGTTTAGTGGTTTTGCCTAAAATAAAAAGTTGCTCTAATTGCGGAGTGAGACAAATAAAATTTGGTAGATAACTTTTTATGTCGTTTTGCTTGTTGTTTTGTAGTTGTTGATTAATAAGCCAGGTTTTTTTGTTGGTGTTTTTTTCAAATTTTAAAGCGAGGTTTTGATAATAAAAATCATCGGCAAAATCATTAAAAAATTCAAGATAAACTTGCCAAAAATCTGCTTGATGATTTAACATTTCTAAATTACTAGCTTGTCTTAAACTGCCGTTTTTACAGAACAAACTGATAGCTTCAAGTAGACTAGTTTTACCGATGCCATTATTACCATAAAGTAAAACCAATAAATTTTCGAACCTTAATTGTTTTGTGGTGAAATTACGAAAATTATGTAGATTAATTTGTTTGATAATTTGCTGATACATTTTTAAATAATAAATATCCACCTAAAATTAAAGTTGGTAGGCATAAAATTTGCCCCAAAGTAAAAAACTGCCATAAAAAACCAATTTGCTCATCTGGTTGGCGGAAAAATTCAATACTAAATCGAGCAAGCGAATAGCCAATTAAAAATAAACCAGAAATAAAGCTTGGTTTATTTTTTGGTAAATAATTATTTTTATAAAAAAAGGCAAAAATCATGATAAAAAATAACAAAACTCCTTCTAAAAAAGCTTCATAAAGCTGGCTAGGATGTCTTGGTAAGTTATCGGAATAAGGAAAAATCACTCCAATAGCACTGTTACTGATTCTGCCATATAATTCGCCATTAATAAAATTAGCAATTCTGCCAAAAAACAAACCAACAGGAGCAATGACTGCTAATCTATCAAAAAGCCAAAAGCAAGGTATTTTATAGATTTTACTAAAATAAAACATTGCCAAAATAGAGCCGATTAAACCACCATGAAAAGACATACCACCTTGCCAAACTTTTAAAACATCAACAGTATTTTGCCAATAATGGTGAGGCTGATAAAACAACGCATAGCCTAATCGACCGCCTAAAACAATGCCAAAAATGGCAAAAACCAACCAGTTTTCATAGGCTTTTTCACTAAGTATTGACTTTTTATTGCAATATTTTAGCCAGTAATTAGCACTTAATAAGCCAAAAATATAAGCTAAAGAATACCAGCGAAGCTCTAAATTAAAACCGAAAGCTTCAAAAGTAAAAAAAACTGGATTTAAGTTATGAGTGTAAAGAAACATTTATCCTAAAGGTTGTTGTTTTTGATTAAAAGCTTTTGAACCGCAAAAATATGCCCAAGTGCCTTTTAAAGCTTGGGAGGTTTGTTTGTTAACTTTTTTGTTAAATAAATACTGTTTTAAAAGTATACTTGAGAACTTAAAAAGCATTCTTATAGCTTTTAATTTAGCTATGGTTTTACCCCAAATTTTTTCGGTGTAATAAAGTTTAGACCAGCCGAAGCGATGCCAATAGGTTCGCTCAATTTCTGCCAAGCTAATATTGCTAGATTGCGAACCTAAATGTAAAATTTTTGCTTTTTTAATAATAGCAGTATTGTAGCCTTTTTTGATTACTCGCTTACAAATTTCGTTATCTTCGCAATAAAGAAAAAATCCTTCATTAAAAAAACCAATTTTTTGCATAATTTTCATATTAAGAAACATGCCAGCACCAGTAATAAATTGATTTAACAAATAATTTTCATTGATTTGTTTGCTTGATTTTTTATTTTTTTTTAAACAAATACCGTTATCTACTAAATTATTATTGTGCATTTTAGCATTATAAACAATAGGTCCTGCGATGGCTATTTGATTATTTTCCTGCATTATTTGCAGACAGATTGAAATGTCGGTTTTAGAAATATAAGCATCTGGGTTTAGTAACAGAGCATAGTTGGTGGTTACTTTTTGTAAAGCAATATTGTTTGCTCTGCCATAACCAATATTTTGCGATAAAGTAATTAAATGAATATGTGAAAAATTATTTTTAATAATGCTTACAGTGTTATCTTGTGAAGCATTATCAACAACAATAATAGGGCAATGAAAATTACTAAGCGATTGTAAAGTTTGTTGAATAATTTTTTCACTATAAAAAGTAACTAAAATGATTGTAAGATTTGAAAGCATGCTACATTTTATATTGATTTGAGGTGTTTTTGCGGTATTTATCGATATCTTTTTTGATTAATTCAAATTTAACCAAATCTTTGCCAACAAGCTTTAAGCCAGAAGTTGCTTTTACTTTGCTTGGATTTACTTGGGTTCCTTTATAAATAAGTTCAAAATGTAAATGAGGCCCTGTTGATCGACCTGTGGTGCCAACATAAGCAACTATATCGCCCTGACTTACTTTGCTACCATTTTTAAGTTTTTTATTAAATCTACTAGCATGACCATAAGCTGTAGAGTAATCGGAATTGTGTTTAATTTGCACATAATTACCATAGCCACCCTTTACTCCTATATAAGTAATTGTGCCACTACCTGCGGCTAAAATAGGAGTGCCAGTTGAAGCCGCAAAATCAACACCTTTATGCATTTTAGAATAACCTAAAATAGGATGCCTTCTCATACCAAAACCAGAAGAAACTCTTGCTCCATTTATAGGAGTGCGTAAAAGTGATTTTCGCATTGAGTTGCCTTTGATATCGAAGTATTCAAGTTTATCACCAACTTGATAGGCATAAGTTTCAACCTGGCGATTGCTTAATTTTATTGAAGAATAAAGCACATTACCATCTTTGATTTTTTTGCCGTTTTCATCAAAAAAACTTTCTACTAACATTTCAAATTTATCGCCACTATGAATATCTCTCTGAAAGTCAATATCGTAAGCATAAAGATTGATCATTTTCATCATGGCAGAAGCTGAAATACCAGAATCAACACCATCAGAAAATAATCCATTTTTGATAACTCCAAAATAGCGCATTTTATAAAGAATTAACTTTATTTCTTTTAAGCTAGCTGTGTAAGAAGATGTATTTTTTATTGTTTTTTCCTGATTTTTTTGCACAATAATTTGTTGTTGATGATTAAGATTAATTATTATCTTTTCGATTGTTATATTTCGCTTGATATTTTTATAGCCAAAAGATGGCTTATCTTGTTGTTGCTCGTTAAAAATTTGTGAATTTGATTTTTGGTTTTGTTCTTTGTTAGAAATATGTGTTTTTGTTGATTTTTTGTTATCTTTTTTTGATTTTGGTGTATTTTTAATTTCTTTTGCTGATTTTTTATTGGTTTGTGTTTTATTTTGAGATTTATTATTTTCATTTTTTTTTGATAAAATCAGAGGTATTTTTGGCTTATCTTCTAGAGCTTGATGATAATTTATTTCTACAGAATATATAATTTTAATAGTATTGCCAGAACTTAAAGAGTAATTAATATTAGCTTTTTTTATAGCTTCGACAATTGCTAAAGAATCTTGTGATCTAATATCTAAATTGTTGAAAATCTGTAATAAATTATCGTTTGTTTTAATAATATAATCGAGAGTTTGTTCTTCAATTAAATTAATATTAATATTATCTTTAGAAATGTTGATTTTTATTGGGCTAGTAAGTGATTTTTGTTTTTTTATTTGTTGATAGTAATTTATCAAAAAACCACTGTATTGTTGTAAAAAAATTAAAACAGCAACCACAATGATAGTTATTGCAAAAGGCTTAAAAAATTTATTTTCAATAGTCAAATTAAGAAAATTAATGATTTTAGCGAAAAAATTACGATATGGTTTTTGCTGATTTTTTAACAAAATTTAGGCAAGAGAATGATTAATGATTTAAAAAGATAAAAATTTAAACTATACCAAAAAAAATAGCAATTTAAATTATTGATAAAAATTACAATAAATTTTAGATGTTGACAATATCATAAAATATCTGCTTGTTATTTTTATTTTTATCAATATAATAACAATTCCCATCTTTAAATAACCAAAATAACTTTATATTTTTTCATTTTAATCTTTAATTTAAAACCTTGTTTTATCTAGATAAACTAACATTTTTAAACTAAATTAAAATTAAAACTATTTTGTTTTTTATGAATTTAAAGATGAGGATTTGGTATAATTTATAACAAAAATATTTTTAACTTTTTAAAAAAATCATGTCTTACCGCATCGAATCCGATTCTTTTGGCGAAATTAAAGTGCCAGA
>CAMAWV010000033.1 GCA_945862075.1 Rickettsia typhi
TGCTATAGATGCTGCACCAACAGTAAATCAAGATGCTATAGATGCTGCACCAACAGTAAATCAAGATGCTATAGATGCTGCACAAAGTGTCACACCAGAGAATGCAGCTGAAAAATTACAAGCACTAAAAGATTCAAAGAAATTGAAAACAATAGTTAATTTAGAAGGTGTAACCACAGGTGATATTGCTATTATTGGTCTTTTAACAGCTGTTCTAACTGTTTTAGGAGGACCAGCTCCAGCAACCATAGCAAGTATTATATTACTTGCAAAAGCTTTAAGAATGCATAATATAGAAATTACTGATGATGATATAGCAAAAATAACACCTCCACAAACAACAACTAAACATCCTGAAGGTCAACAAGTAGCAAAAGAAACAAGCCATCATCTTGCCGCCTTCGCATAAATATATTGATTAAATAGCTAAATATCAGCTATTTAATCAATAATAACACTGTTGCTTTAATCTAAATTGAATAAAAATAGTTTCTCGTTGTATAAGATTTAGAATATTATTAAAAATAAAGTAGTGAAGAAGTTTAATTTAGTATGTAAAAAATGGTCGGGGCGGAGAGATTTGAACTCCCGACCCTCTGGTCCCAAACCAGATGCGCTAGCCAGACTGCGCTACGCCCCGAAAATATAAGTAAAGATGCATGCCATAATTGATAATGTTGCATAATTACTAGGTAGAAAAATTTTGTAAATAATACTTTTATTTTATAAAAATATTTATCATAATTTGCTTAATATTTTATAAGCAACAAAAATTAAAAGCAACAAAAAAAAATAACTTTTTTACAAATGTTTGATTATTTTTTCTATATCAAGGTAATTTTACTAGGCATTATCGAAGCTCTCACCGAGTTTATTCCAGTTTCATCCACTGCTCATTTAATTATTTTTGGCAAATTAATTCACTTTAATTTCAGCAATCCTGCTATTTTTGAAATTGCCATTCAAATAGGAGCAATTCTTGCTGTAATGGTATGTTTTTGGCATAAAATTAAAAATATTTTACTAAATTTTTCTAGTGAAAAACAATTTTTTGTTAATATTATTATTGGAGTTTTGCCAGCTCTTATTATTGGTTTTTTTGCCTATCAATTTATTAAGCAATATCTGTTTAATAATATCAATGTTATTGCTTTAGCACTTATTTTTGGCGGTCTTGTTATTATTTTTATTGAAAATCATATCAAAACAAAATTTTTACAAATAAATCGTGCTACCGCCTTTCAAATTGGGTTGTGGCAATGTTTAGCAATCATTCCTGGCGTTTCACGATCGGGGGCAAGTATTATGGGGGCAATGCTATGCGGAGTTAATCGAGTAGTGGCAACAGAGTTTTCGTTTTTTTTAGCTATACCAACTATTGGCTCTGCTTGTTTTTATGATATTTATAAAAATTATCATTTGCTATCAAAACAAGATTTTTTAGTCATTTCTCTAGGTATAGCAGTTTCTTTTGTAGTTTCACTTTTAGTTATTAAATGGTTACTAAAATTTGTAAGTAACCATAGCTTTAAAATTTTTGCCTATTATCGCATTATTTTAGGTTTAATTATTTTAGGCTTATTTCATGACTTCTAATTCTCATCCTAAATTTGCTATACGTTTTGGTTTATCAGCAATAAAAGCAGTTGGCTCAAATATTACTAATCACATCGTTGAAAAAAGAACCGCCGATGGCAATTTTACCGATATCTACGATTTTTCTAAAAGAATCGATACAAAATTTATTAACAAAAAATCAATAGAAGCTCTTGCAAAATCTGGCTCTTTTGATTGTTTACAAGCAAATCGCAAACAAATTGCCGAATCTTTTGATATTTTATCTGCTTATTCTACTAATAGCAAAGAAGAAGCAAAATCTAATCAACTCACTTTTTTTTCCCAACAAGCTCATTTACCAGCATTAAAAAAATCACCACAATACAATGCAAATCAAAAGTTACAAGCCGAATTTGAAGCCTTTGGTTTTTTCTTAAACGAACATCCAATCGATAATTATTTACTAGATTTAAAAAAAAGAGGAGTAATTTTTGCCGATAGACTAGATGATGAATCGCTACTTGATAACAGTTTGCTTAAAATGGCTGGCATCATCACCTCAAGCAAACATCGTTCTTCTGGCAAAGGAAGATTCGCTTATTTATATGTTTCCGATCCTTTTTTAATTTACGAAATCATGTGCTACGATGAAAACCTAATTACTACTAAACGAGATTTACTTACCGATGGCTCAATGTTAGTGTTTGAATGTTTAGTTAAAAAAGATGGTGGCGGCACTAGAATTTTAGCTAAAAATATTTTTAGTCTTGACAACTTCTTGCAACAAGTAAAACCGCAAGCGCAAGAATTTGCCGATATTAAAGTTATCAAGAATAAAAAAGATTTTTCTAATAAGTCAACCAATAATTTTTTTAACAATTCTAGCCTAAAAACAACAACCCAAGAAAAAAATCTAGATCAACCAGCAGAAAAAACAATTAAAGCCCTCGAAATAACTATCACTAACCAAAAATCTATTTTGCCTTTAAAAACTATTCTTGCCCAAAATATTTCAATCAATCAACAAGAAGGAATTGCTATTTTTTTACTTGCCGATGGTAAAAAAATTTTTTTACCACAAAAATATCAGTTAAACACAGCCGACATCTTTCGTTTACAAAATATTCCTGCTGGCATTAATATTAGAAAAATTACATAGATGATAAAAATTTTAATTACTAGCACCAATTTACCTGATTTATCGGCAATTTCATTAAATAGTTCGGCAAATTTAATTTTTTATGAAGAAATTTTACAAATAACCACTCTGAACACTTTTATTATACAAGATTTTTTATCTCGCCAACAAAACAATATTGATGGCATTATTATTTCGAGTCAACATGCTCTTTATGCTTTAAATAATCGCTCTTTAAATAAAGATATCAAAATTTTTACCGTTGGCAAAAATACTGCTCAAAAAATTTTTAATCTTGGTTATAAAAATGTTTTTTTTCCTACTAAATATGGCATTGAAGAGCTCTTGCAAGTTATTTTATCAAAAAATAATTCGTTAAAAAATCAACATTTGGTTTATTTACATGGTTCAGCAATAACCCTTGATTTTTCAGCAATTTTATTTGCTAAAAATATTAAAGTAACTAGTTTTTTGGCTTATAAAACAAGTTCTAGTGATTTTTTTTCAGATAGTTTGCAACAATTTTTAAACACAGATAATTTTCACAAAATTTTCATTTTTTCTAGTAACACATTACTTTCTTTTGTTTGTAAAATGCAAAATAATCGACTCGAAAACAACTTAATTAATAGCAATATTTATTGCATTAGCAGTAAAGTGGCTAACCAAGCAAAAAATTATGGCTTTAAAAAAGTTGCTACTTTTGAAGTATAATAGCATTTTTTATTTAGATCTAAACAATTTTGGTTGATTTTATATCGGTTTTGTGCTCTATTAATATTCATCTTGAAAAAGCCTCTTGTTGCATTTGTTCTAATTGATTTATGTATAGAGAATTATAGTTATTTATATTTTAATTTATCATTAAATTTCAGCAATAATATTGCAACAACTTTTGACTAAATCTCGTATTTGCAAGATAAACGAAGCTCTTTCAGCAACCGAAATAAAACCACCAGCATCAAGTAAATTTAAACTGTGACTAGCATTTAAAGCTTGTTCATAGGCAGGTATAGCAAGATTTTTACTGATTAAAAATTGCGACTGCTCTTTTGCTTGATGAAAATTATTAAGTAAATAATCTTTATTGGCAAATTGTAAAATAGCAGAAGAATTCTCTATTTCAGATTGTAAAAATAGATCGGCATAAGAAATTTTGTTATTGTTGCTATCAATATTATAACAAATATCAAAAATAGAATCAACACCTTGCAAATGCATTGCTATTCGCTCTAAACCATAAGTTATTTCACCTGCAATTAATTTGCACTCAATACCTCCAACTTGCTGCATATAGGTAAATTGAGTTATTTCCATGCCATTAAACCAAACCTCCCAACCTAAACCAGATGCTCCCACCGAAGGGTTTTCCCAATCGTCTTCAACAAAACGAATATCGTTTTGGCTAGTGTTTAAGCCAATGGCATCAAGGCTTTGCAAATATAATTTTTGTAAATTTTCTGGAGCTGGTTTAAGAAAAACCTGAAATTGAAAATAGTGACTTAAGCGATTAGGATTTTTAGCATATCGCGCATCGGTTGGCCTACGGCAAGGCTGAACATAAGCAACTTGCCAAGGTTTTTCACCTAATGCTTTTAAAACAGTAGCAGGGTGTAAAGTACCAGCACCAATTTGTAGATCGAGGGGCTGTAAAATACAACAACCTCTACTTGCCCAAAAGTCTTGGAGAGTAAAAATAAGCTGTTGAAATGTAATTGCACTCATTTTTAAGTATTATTAAGCAACAATTTCGTAAGAGGAAAAAAAGAAGTTTATTTCGTTTTTAGCATTTTCTAAACTATCAGAACCATGAACAGAATTTGCTTCAATAGAAATTGCAAATTCTTTTCGGATGGTGTTAGCATTGGCATTGGCAGGATTGGTTGCCCCCATAATTTCACGGTTTTTAGCAACTGCATTTTCGCCTTTTAAAACCTGAACAACTACTGGACCAGAAATCATAAAAGAAACTAGATCGTTAAAAAAAGGGCGATCTTTATGAATAGAATAAAAATTTTCTGCAGTTTTCTTTGATAAAACAAGCATTTTTTGTGCAACAATTTTTAAACCAGCTTCTTCAAACTTGGTATTTATTTTGCCAGTAATATTTCTTTGAGTAGCATCTGGTTTAATAATTGATAAAGTATATTCGTGTGTCATATTAAAAATGTTTAGTTATTTTTTAGCTTCGGATTTTTTATCTTCTGGCTTGGCAGAAGCATCGGTAGTGGTTGCAGATTTGTCTTCTTCAGATTTTCCTCTACCGATAATGCTAGCAATAAGAAAGTTGCTTTTTTTTTCTAGCTTACAACCAGCAGGAATTTTTAGTTGAGAAGAGCGGAATTTAGAACCAACATATAAAGAACCAACATCGGCCTCAATATTTGTTGGAATATTATTTTCTCCTTCACAAATCAATGTTACTTTTCGAGCTACAACATGTAAAAAACCACCTCTTTTTAATCCAGGAGATTTATCTGTGTTAGTAAAGTTTATTTTGGCTTGAGCTATAATTGATTGATTAGGATTGCAAAGCATAAAATCTATGTGTATTGGGGCATCAGAAACAGGATCGAGTTCTATTTTATAAGGGATGGCACGATAATTTTTGTTATCATCTATTTTTAAATTTAAAACAGTAGTTGTAGAGTTACCTTTTTTATATTCAAATAAAAATTGATAAGCATCAATACTTAAATTAATATTGCCATCTTTATTATAAATAACAGCTGGTATTAAGCCTTGTTTTTTTAATTTTTTCGCCGAAGATGTGCCTATTTCATTTCTGATCTTGGTATTGATGGTAATTGACATAAAATAAAGATGTTAAAATTGTTGTTTTAAAAAATGAGAAAATATTTTAACTGCAAAAAAAAAGAAAGTCAAGATAAGAAATTATAATATTAAAAAATTAAAATGTCTTTCAATTAAATAAAAAACTTAATTCATTAATCATTGTTCTTGATTTTCTAGATTAACTGTATTTTTTGGTTGAGTTTCATTTTGTATTGATTCAATTTTTTGCTCTTTGAGAGCATAACGATATTTTACTACATTTTGATTGTGCTCTTCGAGAGTTTTAGCAAATAAATGACCGCTACCTTTTGGATTGGCAACAAAAAATAAATAATCAGTAGTTGGTGGATTTAAAACCGCTTTAATAGAAAGCAAACCTGGATTACAAATAGGAGTTGGAGGTAGACCATAAATATTATAAGTATTAAAAATAGAATTATTTTGAATATCAGAAACTCTAATTGACCTTTCTAGAGATTTATTACCAAATGCAAAAGAGTAAATGATGGTTGGATCGGATTGTAACTTCATGCCTTTTTTAAGTCTGTTAATAAAAACAGAGGCTACATTTCCTACTTCAGATTTTAAGCCAGTTTCTTTTTCAACTATAGATGCTAAAATTATCGCTTGCTCTTTAGTGGCAATAGGAATTGATTTATCTCTATTCTCCCATAATTCGTTAATAGATTTTTGCATAGAATATTTCATTCTTTGCACAATACCAACCCTAGTATCGTTATAAGAATAAAAATAGGTTTCTGGCAAAATTGAGCCTTCTAAAAGTTTTTCAGGAGGATTGCCAATCAAACCTGGAGCATTAGCAATAATTTGCATTACCGAATGACTAGATAAACCTTCGGCAATAGTAATTTTACGAAAAAAAATATTTCCTCTAATCATTTTATGCAAAATTTTATAGTAAGAAAGATTTTTTTCCAAAAAATATTCGCCATATCTCACTTTAGAATCAATACCTTTTATCATTTGCCCAATAATCAAAAAAGCTCTAGGATGCTGAATAATTTTTTCTTGATAAAGTTTATTAACAACCTGCCTTAAAGTTAAACCGCTTTCAATAATAAATTTTTTATCTTGTTTATGATAAAAATTTGGAGCATTAAAATAAATTACCAAAGTTAAAATAATTACTAAATAAATAGCAATTAAAACTGATAAAGTAGCTGGAATAATCAGGGCAAGGTTTTTTTTCATTGTATATTTTAATATTTGGCAAAAATTAAACAAGCATTAGTTCCGCCAAAACCAAAAGAATTCGACATAGCAAAATTAATATTTCTTTCTTGAGCCTTATTTGCCACTAAATTTAAATCGCAACCTTGTGATGGATTTTCTAGATTAAGAGTTGGTGGAGCTATCTTGCTATTTATTGCCTGTATTGAAAATATAGCTTCAATTGCACCAGCCGCCCCAAGTAAATGACCTGTTGCCGATTTAGTTGAAGACATACATAAATTATAGGCATGCTCTTGGAATACTTTTTTTACCGCATTTAACTCAATAATATCACCCAAAGGAGTTGAGGTGCCGTGAGCGTTGATATAATCTATTTGTTGTGGCGAAATATTAGCAATTTTTAAAGCCAAATTCATAGCATATGTTGTGCCTCTACCACTTTCTTCTGGAGCGGTAATATGATAAGCATCGCTAGATAAACCATAACCAATGATCTCGGCATAAATTTTAGCTCCTCTTTTTTTGGCATGCTCCAATTCTTCTAAAATTAAAATTCCTGCCCCCTCGCCCATAACAAAACCATCTCGCTTTTCATCCCAAGGCCGAGAAGCAACAGAAGGATTATCGTTAAAAGAAGTAGAAAGAGCTCTTAAAGCAGCAAATCCACCAATTCCAGACGGACAAATAGTAGATTCGGCACCACCAGCAAGCATAACATCAACATCTCCATACTGAATCATTCGCATAGCATCACCAATAGCATGAGAGCCAGATGCACAGGCTGTTACAACAGAATGATTAGGACCCATAAAACCATGTTCAATAGAAATTTGCCCAGAAGCTAGATTAATAAGGCTTTGTGGAACAAAAAATGGACTGATTTTTCGAATACCTTTTGCATTCATTTGTAATACTGTTTTTTCGATAGCTGGCAAACCACCAATGCCAGAGCCAACAATCACACCAGTGCGATATTTTTGCTCTTCAGTGCTAGCAACATAACCAGAATCAACAACCGCCTGTTTGGCAGCGGCAATAGCAAAATGAATAAAGCGATCCATTTTTTTTTGTTCTTTTTGTTCGATGTAAGAATCTAGATTAAATAAATGAGGTTCAGAGCCATATTTTACTTCACCAGCAATTTGACAAGAAGAATCTGAAGCATCAAAAATGGTTATTTTATCAATACCGCTTTTACCTGCAATAATATTTTGCCAAGTACTAGAAGCATTATTACCAAGAGGAGTTATTGCTCCAATACCAGTTATTACAACTCTTCGTTTTAAGTTAGACATATAATTTAGATGGTTTTTATTATAAAATAGTATCAAAAATTTGATTAATTTAACAGAATTAAATTTTAATTTTAAAGTATTAATTTTATTTCTTGATTAAAAACTTTTTTTTAAAGCAGAAATGCCCAATAAATCTTTACCTTCTAACCACTCTAAAAAAGCCCCTCCAGCAGTGGAAATATAGGTAAATTTTTCAGCCACACCACAAGAATTAAGAGCAGAAACAATATCACCGCCTCCAGCTACCGATAATAAGCCGTTTTCTTGTGTTTGTTTAGCAACTTCTAAAGCTAAAGTAGTTGTGCCGAGATGAAAAGGGTTTAATTCAAAAACTCCTACAGGACCATTCCAAACAACTGTTTTATATAAATTTAGCTGTTTAGCAATTTTTTGAGTAGTTTGTGAACCAATATCTAAAATCAAATCATCGTCAGAAATATTATTAACATCAATATTTCGAAAGCTAGCATTTGCTTTAAATTCTTTTGCCACTACCACATCGCTAGGTAAAATAATTTGGCAATTATTTTTTTTAGCTTCTTGTATGATATTTAAAGCAGTTTGAGTAAAATCTTTTTCGCAAAGAGATTTACCAACCTGATGCCCCAAAGCAAATAAAAAAGTATTAGCCATACCGCCACCAACCAAAATTGCTGCTGCTTTTTTACTTAAAGCAATTAGTAAATCAATTTTAGTTGAAACTTTTGCTCCACCAACTATTGCTAACATTGGTTGTTTTGGCTTTTGCAATAAATTATTTAAATTTTCTAACTCATATTGCAAAAGAAATCCTGCAAAAGATGGTAAAAACTTGGTTATTTTTGTGATAGAAGAATGATCTCGATGCGAAGAAGAAAAGGTATCATTTACATAGATATCAGCAAGATTAGCTAATTTTTTAGCAAAATCAATATCGCCTTTAGTTTCTTGTTTATAAAATCTGAGATTTTCTAACACCACAACCGAACCAAAAACAGTTTCATCAACAGCTTTTTTTGCTACTTCCCCTATGCAATCTAGGGCAAAATTAACTTTAACATCTAGCAATTCAGACAAATGGTTTGCTATTGGTTGCAAAGACATATCGTTATTAAAAACACCTTCTGGTCTACCAAAATGCGAAATTAAAATAATTTTTGCTTGATTTTTAATTAGATGTTTTATAGTAGGTAAAATAGCTTTAATTCTAGTATCATCGGTGATTTTTTTATTAACCATAGGCACATTAAGATCAACCCTTACTAAAACATTTTTGTGAAATAAATTAACTTGTTGCAAAGAATTAAATTGTATCATAAAAAGAAATTTTTAAAATAAAAAATCAATTTTAACAAGTTATTTTTTAAAAAACAATTGACATTTTAGATGTTTTTTTTAAAATAATGTTTTATACAATTGTTGCATCCTAAATAATCTTACATGCAATGGTCTTTTTTTACCAATTAAATTTTGGTATGTTTTAATTTTTTTTAATCAAATATGGGCACTAAGAATAATCCTAAAAATCGTAAAGTTATTAAAAAAAGAAAGTTTCTAGGCAAAGAAATTGAGCCAATTTATTATAAAGGAAATCATATAGGTCATGGCAATTATATGTCGGCAAAATATGTTAATACAACTGAATTAGTTCTTGATGTTGTAGGTGTGCCAATGCAATGGAAAAATATCCCAAATACTGCTGAATAAATTTTTTGATGTCAGAAATAATTATTAAGGGTCCTGCTGGTAGAATTGAGGGAAAATATCATAAAAACCCCAATCCTAAAGCTCCTGTCGCTCTAGTTTTACATCCGCATCCTTTATATGGCGGAACCATGAACAACAAAGTAACTTATAATCTTTTTAAGAACTTTGCTAATAATGGCTTTTCGGTTTTGAGAATTAATTTTCGTGGTGTCGGCAAATCGGAAGGTGATTTTGATAATGGCATCGGCGAGCTACTCGATGTTACAGCCACAATAAACTGGCTACACGATCAAAACATGGATGCCACCGAATTTTGGTTAGCAGGCTTTTCTTTTGGTTCTTGGATAGCCTTACAAACTGTAATGAGAAGGCCAGATATTGAAAACTATATTTTAGCTGCCCCTCCAGCAAGTAAATATGATTTTAATTTTATCGTTCCCTGCTCTGCTTCTGGCTTAATTGTGCAAGGCGAAAAAGATATAATTTCAAAAGAGCAAGATAGTCTGCGTTTATCTGAAAAACTTTCTGCTCGAAATATGGCCGATGTTTCTTATCAAGTTGTTTTAGAAGCCGATCACTTTTTTAAAGATCAAATCGAAGAATTTAACATTGTTGTCGATAGCTATATAAAATCTCGTCTTATTCTTGATTCTGCAAAGATTCGCAAAGTAAAACGCGACAGAAGAAGAAGACGAAAAAAGAAAAATATCATCGAAATCAAACCAGAAAGAAATCCGTTTCCTGTAAAACCGCTTTCATTTTTTGATATTTAATCAATTTTATGTCTATGTCTCAAAACCAAATATCACTCATTTTACCAGATGGTAATATTCGTTGTTTTCCTAAAAATATTACAGGCATAGAGGTTGCTAAATCAATATCTTCTTCTTTAGCAAAAGATAGCTTGGCAATTAAAATTAACGATATTTTATCTGATTTAGCTTTACCAATTACACAAGATGCCAAAATTGAAATTATTACCACTAAATCCGGTAAAATAGCCCTTGAAATTATTAGACATGACACAGCTCATTTACTAGCTTGCGCAGTGAAAGAATTATTTCCAGAAGTTGCGGTAACTATTGGCCCTGTAATTGAAAATGGCTTTTACTATGATTTTGCCAAAGCTCAACCTTTTCATTTGCAAGATTTACCGATAATTGAAAATAAAATGCATGAAATTGCCAAAAGAAAAGAGCCTACTATTTTAAAAGCTATACCTACCCAACAAGCCATCGAATTTTTCACTAATATTAACGAAAATTATAAGGTAGAAATTATCGAATCCATTCCAAAAAACGAAACTATTACTTTGTATAGTCATGGTAATTTTACCGATTTATGCAAAGGTCCACATGCTCCATCTTTAGGTTATTTAAAACACTTTAAACTCACCAAACTTGCTGGAGCTTATTGGCGTGGCGATTCTACTAAACCAATACTCCAAAGAATCTATGGCACCGCTTGGTCTAGCGCTAACGAACTCGCTGATTATCTAAATTTACTTGAAGAAGCAGAAAAAAGAGATCATCGTAAAATCGGCAAACAATTAGGCTGGTTTCATATGCAAGAAGAAGCTACAGGTTCGGTTTTTTGGCATCATAAAGGTTATATCATCTATCGTGAAATCGAAAATTACATTCGAAAAAAAATTCAACAACATGGTTATATTGAAGTAAAAACTCCACAATTAATCGATAAAAATCTTTGGGAAAAATCTGGTCATTGGGGCAAATTTAAAGAAAATATGTTTATTGCCGAAAGTGAAAATCGCCTACTTGCAGTAAAACCCATGAACTGCCCTGGTCATGTGCAAATTTTTAATCAAGAACTAAAATCTTACCGACAATTACCTTTGCGAATGGCTGAATTTGGCTGTTGTCACAGAAACGAACCTTCTGGCTCATTGCACGGTATCATGAGGGTTCGTTCTTTCACTCAAGATGATGCTCATATTTTTTGCGAAGAACATCAAGTCAATAATGAAACCATTGCTTTTTGTAATTTACTACAAGAAGTTTATGCTGATTTTGGTTTTCACGAAATTTTAGTAAAATTTTCTACTCGCCCCACTATTCGAGCTGGGTCCGATTTAGTTTGGGATAAAGCCGAAAGTGCCTTAAAAAATGCTATAGAAGCCACAGGTTTAAAATATGAGTTTAACCATGGCGAAGGTGCTTTTTATGGCCCCAAACTAGAATTTACTTTGGTTGATGCTTTAAAAAGACAATGGCAATGTGGCACTCTGCAAGTTGATTTTGTTTTACCAGAAAGGCTCGATGTTTCTTATATAGCTTCTTGCGGTAGTAAAAAAAGACCAGTAATGTTACACAGGGCTATTTTAGGTAGTTTAGAACGTTTTATTGGTATTTTAATCGAAAATTATGCAGGTAAATTACCTATATGGCTTGCCCCAACCCAAGTTGTGGTTGCTACCATTTCCAATATTTACGACGATTATGCTTTAAGCATAACCAAACAACTACAACAAGCAAATATTAGAGTCGAATCCGATTCTTCTGCCGAAAAAATTACCTATAAAATTCGCGAGCATTCTTTGCAAAAAGTTCCTTTTATTCTTATCATTGGAGCAAAAGAACAAGAAACAAAAACTATCACTATTCGCACCCTAGGTAGCACAGAACAAAAAAATACTACAATTGCTGAATTTATAAAAAATATTAATTTTGTATCAAAACAATTTTAGTTGTTGCAGATTTTAGTTTTTGTTGTTAAAATGATTAAAAATATTCTTAACATTAATAAATCTGTTATGCAAAATAATGCAGTTTCTGGTTTGCAACAAAATAAACATTCTCAAAAAAATCTTGTTAAAAATGCTTGTTTAGTTTTTAAAGATGGCACTATTTTTTATGGTTTTGGCATTGGAGTTAAAAATACTGTTTTTGGCGAAATATGTTTTAACACCTCCATCACTGGCTATCAAGAAATTCTCACCGATCCTTCTTATGCTGGGCAAATCATTACTTTTACTTTTCCGCATATTGGTAATGTTGGCACTAATTTATCCGACATTGAAGGCAATAAAACAATGGCAAAGGGTTTAATTATTAACCAACCAATCACCAATCCATCTAATTATCGTTCGCAACAACATTTAAACACTTGGTTAATTAATCAAAACCTCACAGGCATCAGCGGTGTTGATACTAGAGCCATTACTCAAAAAATCAGACAAGAAAAAGCTAGCACGGTGGCAATTTGTTACACCGAAGATTTAAATATTTCAGAAATTATTTCCCAACTTCAACAAACTGGCGATCTTACTAACACAGAGTTAGCCTTGCAAGCTAGTCAAAAAACCACTTATCAATGGAACCAAGAAGGGGTCTGGTTACAAAACAAAAACCAATATCAGGCTATTAATTCAATAAAATATAAAGTAGTTGCTATCGATTATGGAGCAAAATTAAATATTTTACGATGCCTCACTAAATTAAATTGTGAAGTTGTGGTTGTTGCTGCTAATGCTAGTTTTTCCGAAATTATCAGTCACAATCCAGACGGAGTATTTTTATCAAACGGCCCAGGCGATCCAAAAGCAACCGCAGAGTATACTCTGCCAGTAATTCAAGAGGTTTTAAAAAACAACATTCCGCTTTTTGGAATTTGCTTAGGGCATCAATTATTAGCTTTGGCAACTGGGGCAAAAACTATCAAAATGGCTCAAGGCCATAGAGGAGCAAATCATCCAGTAAAAAATCTTAAAAATAATAAAGTTGAAATTACTAGCCAAAATCATGGCTTTTGTGTCGATTCTAACTCTTTGCCAAATAATGTAAAAATCAGTCATATTTCATTATTCGATAACACCATAGAGGGCCTAGAGCTAATCAATAAGCCAGCATTTTCAGTGCAGTATCACCCAGAAAGTTCTCCTGGTCCTAGCGATAGCTTTTATTTGTTTGAAAATTTTATCGAATTGATGCAAAAACAAAAAGTTAATTAAAAAAGCTTAATGTCACCAATTAATTTACAGCAATTATTATATTGCCTTTGTTATATTCCTTTAATTGGTTCTATGTTTTGTTTGCTTTTTACTTATCAAAACATTGCTTTCTATATTGCCATTGCTTGCTTTTCTGCTATTTTGATCGCTCTTGGAGTTTTTTTGTTGTTTTTTTTTACATCTCAAAATAGTCTTTATTTGCTAGATCTTAATTATTTAAGCAATATCAGCTCTATTAATATTATTTTTTTACTAATTATTACCGCTATTTTTTTAGTAATTTTATTATTTTATCGGCATAATATTTATAAAAATTTATCAGAAAAACAACAATCAATTTTTTATGCCTTAATATTAATAAATTTTTTTAACATTATAGGCATCATAACTACTCATCATTTGTTAAAATTATATTTATTTATCGAGGTTTATAGTTTGGGTTGTTTAGCCATTATATCTTTTGATAACAATAAACAAATTAAACAATTTAATTTTGATAATTTTTGTTTTAATGTAGCAAGCTCAATTTTATTGTTATTTGCCTTTTTATTGATATTTATTATTTTTAACGATTATAACATCACCAACTATTGGCAAAATCTCAAATTTTCTCATAAATCTTGGCTTGCTAATTTGTTGTTTATAATTTTTATTTTTGCAATAATTATTAAATTTTTACCTTTTTGGCAATATTTTTATAAATTAAAAACCAAAAGTTTATTGAGTAAAATATTTTTAATAGAAGGAGTTTTTGTTAAAAGTTTATTAGCAATTTTTTTATCTGATAAAATCATTAATAATGTTTTTGGAAACCATTTTTCACAATCTTATTTTGATGTTTTTCTCATAATTTTAGGTTCTATTTTAATTTTTTATAGCTCTTTTTTATCGGTAAAAACACAACATTTTAAATTAATTTCTTTATTATTAAGCCTAGCAACCGTTGGTTTTTTAATTATTTTACTCGGCCTAAATCAATACAACTTAAATTACAAGAGTTTCGTGTTTTGGCTATTGCATTTATTTTTTGTAAATTTTATCATTTTTTTATTTAGCGATATCTTGCAAAACAATGCAAAAACTACTAAAATTTGGCAGTTAAATTTCTTAAAAAATCATATTTTTTTTAAAATTATTTTTTTCTTTCTAATTATTCAGCTAACTTTTTTACCTATTACTTTTTCTTTTTTAGCCAGTTGGTTTTTACTGATAGAAAATCTCAATTCTTCGGCAATCTCAATTATAATTTTATCTTTAGCGGTTTATAATTTAGCACAAGTTATTTTTGCTAATAAATTATTAAATACCATACTATGCCTCAAAAATTTCAAAACCTAAAAAATAGCCATAAATTTACTAGATCTTCTAAAAAATGGCTCACTAGGCAGTTAAACGATCCTTTCGTTGAAAAAGCAAGGCAAGAAGGTTGGCGATCACGCGCGGCATTTAAAATTATTGAAATTGATGAAAAATTTAAAATTTTTAAAAAAAATAAAAGTGTAGTCGATCTAGGATCTGCCCCTGGTGGCTGGAGCCAATATGCAGTGCAAAAAGTTGGCGAAAATAAAGTAGTTGCCCTTGATTTGCTAGAAATGTCGCCGATTGCAGGAGTGCATTTTTTGCAACAAGATTTTTTAGCCGAAGAAACTTTTACAAAAATTAAAGAAATATTAATAAAAATCGGCAAACAACCCTATTGCAATGTGCTGTTAAGCGATATGGCAGCTAATACCACAGGCAATAAAATTGTTGATCACTTACAAATTATTGGCTTGCTTGAAGATGTTTTGTTGGTTGCCGATAAAATCTTAAAAAATGACGGTTGCTTGGTAAGTAAAATTTTTCAAGGAAGCAGTTCTGAAATTATTTTACAACAACTCAAACAAAAATTTAAACAAGTTAAATATTTTAAACCAAAATCATCTCGGCAAGATTCTTCTGAAACTTATCTTGTAGCCCTTGGTTTTTTAGGTAATCAAATTCAAAATAATAATCAGTAAATAATAAAATCTTATGCAATTATTAGAAACACTAATTAGGCAACTTAAAAAACAGCCTAATTTTTTTAACGATAGTGGCGAATTAAAAAAATGGGTAGTGCTTACCAAAGCACAAAACCTTGATGCCGAACTTATTGAATTATTACTTGACAACCCGTATTTAAAAGAAAAATTTTTTCTTAAAATTAAAGATTCTTTTGTTTTTAACCTACCTTTATTTAGCGAATTTTTAGAACAAAAAAACTATTTAAACGATAGCTACACTGCCTACAAACAAACAATCGGCTTAAATATTGATGGCAAATATTTGCATCAACGAAACGAAGTTACTCTTGTTTGGCCTTTTAAAGATTGCTTGCTTGAAGGCGGGCAAAGCTCCGAAGAGCAAAAGCGAGAAGAAGTTTTTTTTAACCAAATTTTAGCTCAAGACGAAATAACCAAATTAAAAGAGCCTAAAGTTTTCAGCAATCCCCAAAAATATACTGCAAACGGCGAACAACAATTTAACGCTTTTAACCGCAACCAAACTGGCCAAATCACCGATAATTTAATTATCAAAGGCAATAATTTGCTTGCCCTATACAGCTTAAAACAACAATTTGCAGGCAAAGTGAAACTAATTTATATTGATCCCCCCTACAACACAGGCAACGACGGCTTTAAATATAACGATAATTTTAACCACAGCACTTGGCTTACTTTTATGAAAAATCGCCTCGAAGTGGCCAGAGAATTGCTTAAAGACGACGGAGTAATTTTTGTGCAAATAGACGACAACGAACAAGCTTATTTAAAAGTACTAATGGATGAGGTGTTTGGAAGAGAGAATTTTCTGGGAACAGTTGTTTGGCAACAATTTCACACAACAAAAAATGATGCAAAAAATTTTTCTAAAAATATAGAGTATATTTTATCTTATGCCAAAACATTAAATAA